>NZ_CP118962.1:0-217500 GCF_029024925.1 Enterococcus faecalis
ATGCCCGACGTGGAAAGTTTTTGGCATAGCCTTGAAGAAGCCTATCAAGCGATTTTGTCGGCGCCAAGTTTTGATGCTTGGATTAAAACCACACGCCCTTTGAAATTAGACAACAATCAATTGTGGCTAGAAGTCCCTTCTGCAGTTCATCGTGATTACTGGGAAAAAAATCTTTCGGCAAAAATTGTCGAAACTGGATTTAAATTGACCGGTGCAGAAGTGATGCCCCATTTTGTTGTTGCCGATGAAAAAGACGCAGCACTGGCACAAGAACTCGAAGAACCTGCCGAAGAAGAAGTTGTTTTTAGTGAACAAAGTAAAAAAGCGATGCTTAATCCTAAGTACACTTTCGACACCTTCGTTATTGGTAAAGGAAACCAAATGGCGCACGCTGCAGCGCTTGTTGTTGCCGAGGATCCAGGTTCGATTTACAATCCCCTTTTCTTCTATGGTGGTGTAGGGTTAGGGAAAACCCATTTGATGCATGCTATTGGTCATCAAATGTTAGTGAATCAACCAGATGCCAAAGTCAAATATGTTAGTAGCGAAACGTTTACGAATGAATTTATCAACTCAATTCAAACAAAGACATCCGAACAATTTCGGAAAGAATATCGCAATGTTGACTTATTATTAGTCGATGATATTCAATTTTTGGCGGAAAAAGAAGCAACATTGGAAGAATTTTTCCATACCTTCAACGATCTTTACAATGAAAATAAACAAATTGTTTTAACAAGTGATCGCCCGCCGAATGATATTCCAAAATTACCTGAACGATTAGTTTCTCGCTTTGCTTGGGGTTTGTCTGTCGATATCACCCCGCCTGATTTAGAAACACGGATTGCAATTTTGCGCAAAAAAGCAGATGCCGAGCGTTTAGAAATTCCGGATGATACACTAAGTTATATCGCTGGTCAAATTGATTCCAACATCCGTGAATTAGAGGGTGCTTTGGTCCGTGTTCAAGCCTTTGCAACTATTAATGGAGAAGATATTACCACTAGTTTAGCGGCGGACGCCTTGAAATCTCTAAAATCAGTTGGTAGTAAAAATCAATTGTCCATTTTACAAATTCAAGAAGAAGTATCCAAATATTATCATGTGCCTCTTAAAGATTTAAAAGGGAAAAAACGGGTGAAAACAATTGTGGTTCCTCGTCAAATCTCAATGTATCTTGCTAGAGAAATGACCGACAATTCCTTGCCAAAAATTGGTGCCGAATTTGGCGGCAAAGATCATACAACGGTGATTCATGCGCACGAAAAGATTCAGCAATTATTGGAAAAAGATCCAGCGATTCAAAAAGAAGTCAGTGAAATTAAAAATTTATTGAACTCTTAGGATGTGGAAAACTAAACAAAAAAGAACAAAGTTATCCACAACTTATACACAAGTGGATAACTTAGTAAAATCAATGCTCTTTTGACTTTTCCACAGAATCAACATGCCCTATTACTTTTATTATTTATTTATATATAATATACAAAACAGTGGCGTACAAAATTAGAACGTATTGAAAATACTTAAAAAGGAGTTTACATTATGAAATTAACGGTCAAACGAAGTGTCTTTTTACAAGAATTACAAACTGTTCAACGAGCAATTTCTTCTAAAACAACGATTCCAATCTTAACAGGTGTTAAAATTGTGTTATCAGAAGATGGCTTATCACTTACTGGGAGTAACGCGGATATTTCAATTGAAAGTTTTTTAAGTAAAGACGATGAAAAAGCTCAAATGACCATTGAACGCACAGGTAGCATCGTTTTACAATCTCGTTTCTTTGGCGAAATTATTCGTAAATTACCAGAAGATATGTTCACAATGGAAGTTCTAGATAACAATCAAGTTGCAATTACTTCAGGAAAAGCTGATTTTACGGTTAATGGATTAGATGCGGATAATTATCCGCACTTACCAGTAATTGATACTCAAAACCAAATGAAATTACCTGTTCATTTATTGACAAAAATTATTAGTGAAACAGGTTTTGCTGTATCGATGCACGAAAGTCGTCCAATTTTAACTGGGGTTCACTTTATTTTAGAAAATCAAAAATTACTTGCCGTTGCGACAGATTCACATCGTTTAAGTCAACGTGTGATCCCGACAGAACAAGCAGTAGAAGACTTTAACATTGTAATTCCAGGAAAAAGTTTAACTGAACTTTCTCGTTCATTAACCAATGAAGAAGAAATGGTTGAAATCAGCATTATGGAAAACCAAGTGCTATTTAAAACAGAAACAATGTACTTCTATTCTCGTTTGTTAGAAGGAAATTATCCTGATACCAACCGTTTAATTCCAACTAGCCATAACACGCAAATTGAATTTTATGTACCAGAATTGCTTTCAGCAATCGAACGTGCCTCTTTACTTTCTCATGAAGGACGTAACAATATTGTTCGCCTTTCAATTTCACCAGATTCTGTTGTTTTATATGGAAATTCACCTGAAATTGGAAAAGTCGAAGAAGCTTTAAACTATGAAAATGTTTCTGGTGAAGCGTTGGATATTTCTTTCAACCCAGATTATATGAAAGATGCGTTGCGAGCGTTTGGCGATATGAATATTACCGTGAAATTCCTTTCTCCAATTCGTCCGTTTACATTGGAGCCAACCGAAACAGAACTAGATTTCATTCAACTAATTACACCGGTTCGTACAAATTAATCATGTTTAAAAAAGACCTTCGGAAAATCAATATGATCGCCGAAGGTTCTTTTTTGTCGTCTGTTTAAAGCCGATAAACGCTGCTAGATAAGCTTTTTATAACTAGAATAGCTTTTACGCTAATATGATTGTGAATATTTGAACTATCGTTTGACGAATAAATTCTGCCTTTTTTTTCGTGGATAAAGAAAAAAGCCCTTTAATTTTTCGTTTAAGGGCTGTTCATTTTTTTATGAACATTTCCTAGTGAAAGAAGTTTACGTTGCTTAAAACGACGCTCAGACCTCTACAAGCTACTTTTCTTCATTGCGCGCCCTCTTCGTTTGTCTTTGAGTTACCCCTAATTGTTTTTTAGTTAAACGCTACTCGTCATTTCTGCCAAATCAGGTCCCTTTTTTCTCAAGAAAATATCAATTTCCGTTTTAAAATGCTTTTTAAGAGTTTTTTTATCCTAATAATATTTTCGGTCATTTAGAATTAAAATTGCTTAGAATGAAAATTAGACAGATAAATTTGTTTTCTCTTATGAAAAAGGGTATAATATATATGAGAACGTATTAGAAAAAAGAGGGATGCACATTGAAAAAAACGTTTGTTTTAGCAACTGAGTATATAACGCTTGGTCAGTTTCTTAAAGAAATCAACGTCATTGGTAGTGGCGGCCAAGCCAAATGGTATTTGGCAGATAATAGCGTGTTTGTTGATGGCGAGTTGGAAAATCGTCGCGGACGGAAACTTTATGCGGGCATGATGATTGAGATACCTGAAGAAGGTACTTTTTTTATGGTGAAAAACGGAAACGAGTCCGACGATGCGGCTGAATGAGCTGACACTTCAGCATTATCGTAATTATGAAACAGTCAGCTTAGATTTTCCAAAAACGTTAAATCTTTTTTTAGGCGAAAACGCCCAAGGAAAAACCAACTTGTTAGAAAGCATTTATGTTCTAGCAATGACACGAAGTCATCGAACCAGCAATGAAAAAGAATTAATTGGCTGGGAACAAGCAGCAGCTAAAATTAGCGGTGTGGTTGAAAAAAAGACAGGCACCGTGCCGTTGGAAATTTTAATTTCCAACAAAGGACGTAAAACCAAGGTTAACCACATTGAGCAAAAAAGGCTCAGTGCGTACATTGGGCAACTGAATGTTATTTTATTTGCCCCAGAAGATTTATCTTTGGTGAAAGGCTCACCGCAAGTCCGCCGGAAATTTATTGACATGGAACTCGGACAAGTGAGTCCTATTTATCTTTATGATCTTGTCCAATATCAGTCTGTTTTAAAGCAACGGAACCAATACCTAAAACAACTAGCTGAAAAGAAACAAACAGATACTGTTTATCTCGATATTTTGACAGAGCAGCTAGCTGAATTTGGCGGGAAAGTTCTATACGCTCGGTTAGGTTTTCTTAAAAAATTAGAACACTGGGCAAACTTACTCCATCAAAAAATTAGTCATGGACGCGAAACGCTCACCATTGACTACGCATCAAGCATCCCAATTGACAACACGGATCTTTCCTTAGAAGCACTTCAAAATCAATTGCTCCAACAATTAATGAACAATCGTAAGCGTGAATTGTTTAAAGCGAATACTTTTTTAGGCCCTCATCGTGACGATTTGCTATTTATTGTCAATGGTCAAAATGTTCAAACGTATGGCTCACAAGGTCAACAGCGAACGACAGCTTTAAGTATTAAATTGGCAGAGATTGATTTGATGCATTCAGAAACAGGAGAATATCCTGTGTTATTACTAGATGATGTCATGAGTGAATTAGATAATGAACGTCAAATTCACTTGTTAGAAACGATTGAAGGCAAAGTTCAAACGTTCTTAACGACAACTAGTTTAGATCACATAAAAGACAAGCTAACAGTTGAACCAGATATTTTTTATGTTCAACAAGGCAAGATAGAAAGGAATTCAGCGACATGACAGAAGAAGAAAAAAACATGAGAGAACGTGCGCAAGAATATGACGCTAGTCAGATTCAAGTTTTGGAGGGCTTAGAAGCTGTCCGGAAACGTCCTGGTATGTACATAGGTTCTACTAGTGGCGAAGGGTTACACCACTTAGTATGGGAAATCGTTGACAACTCTATCGACGAAGCCTTAGCAGGATTTGCTAAATCAATTCAAGTAATTATCGAACCAGACGATAGTATTACTGTTATCGATGATGGTCGTGGAATTCCAGTCGGGATTCAAGCTAAAACAGGTCGCCCAGCTGTGGAAACAGTGTTTACAGTGCTACATGCCGGCGGGAAATTTGGCGGTGGCGGCTATAAAGTATCAGGTGGCTTGCACGGTGTTGGTTCCTCTGTTGTTAATGCTTTATCGACCAGTTTAGATGTTCGTGTTTATAAAGATGGCAAAGTGTACTACCAAGAATATCGTCGTGGTGCGGTTGTTGATGACCTAAAAGTTATCGAAGAAACGGATCGTCACGGAACTACTGTTCACTTTATTCCAGATCCTGAAATTTTTACAGAAACAACCGTTTATGATTTTGATAAATTAGCAACACGGGTTCGTGAATTAGCCTTTTTAAATCGAGGCTTACACATTTCAATTGAAGACCGTCGTGAAGGACAAGAAGATAAAAAAGAGTATCACTATGAAGGCGGGATTAAGAGTTATGTTGAGCATTTAAATGCCAATAAAGACGTTATTTTCCCAGAGCCAATCTTCATTGAAGGAGAGCAACAAGATATTACAGTGGAAGTGTCAATGCAGTATACAGATGGCTACCACTCAAATATTTTAAGTTTTGCCAACAATATTCATACTTATGAAGGCGGAACGCATGAATCTGGTTTTAAAACTTCTTTAACACGTGTGATTAATGACTATGCACGTAAACAAAAATTGATGAAAGAAAACGATGAAAAATTAACTGGGGAAGATGTTCGTGAAGGTTTAACCGCAGTGGTTTCCATCAAACATCCAGATCCTCAATTTGAAGGACAAACGAAAACGAAATTAGGGAACTCAGAAGTACGGACCGTTACGGATCGTTTATTCTCAGAATACTTTACAAAATTCTTAATGGAAAATCCAACAGTCGGCAAACAAATTGTCGAAAAAGGTATGTTGGCCTCAAAAGCTCGTTTAGCCGCTAAAAGAGCCCGTGAAGTCACCCGTCGTAAAGGCGCGTTAGAAATTAGCAACTTGCCAGGGAAGCTGGCTGATTGCTCAAGTAAAGATCCGGAAAAATGCGAATTATTTATCGTCGAAGGAGACTCGGCCGGCGGTTCAGCAAAACAAGGCCGTAGCCGTGAATTCCAAGCCATTTTACCAATTCGTGGGAAAATCTTGAATGTCGAGAAAGCCAGCATGGATAAAATTTTAGCCAATGAAGAAATTCGGTCATTATTTACAGCTATGGGAACAGGCTTCGGCGAAGATTTCGATGTTTCTAAAGCACGTTATCACAAACTAGTGATTATGACCGATGCCGATGTCGATGGTGCGCATATTCGAACGTTGTTATTAACCTTGTTCTATCGCTTCATGCGTCCAATTGTTGAAGCTGGTTATGTGTATATTGCCCAACCACCACTATATGGTGTGAAACAAGGGAAAAACATCACCTACGTTCAACCGGGCAAACATGCTGAAGAGGAACTAGCAAAAGTGTTAGAAGAATTACCTGCTTCACCAAAACCAAGTGTTCAACGTTACAAAGGGTTGGGTGAAATGGATGATCACCAACTTTGGGAAACAACAATGGACCCAGAAAAACGATTAATGGCGCGAGTGAGTGTCGATGATGCCATTGAAGCTGACCAAATTTTTGAAATGCTAATGGGCGATCGTGTGGAACCACGTCGTGCGTTTATCGAAGAAAATGCCCATTACGTGAAAAACTTGGATATTTAATGTGTCGCAACGTTGTAAGAGACGCTAGAACATATATTTAGAGGGGAAAAAATTCATGAGTGAAGAAATTAAAGAAAACATTCAAGACGTCAATCTGACCAGCGAAATGAAAGAATCTTTCATTGACTACGCAATGAGTGTTATCGTAGCCCGCGCGTTACCTGACGTTCGTGACGGTTTAAAACCTGTTCATCGCCGAATCTTATATGGAATGAACGAATTAGGGGTAACCCCTGATAAACCACACAAAAAATCAGCCCGGATTGTTGGGGATGTTATGGGTAAATATCACCCCCATGGGGACAGTGCGATTTACGAATCAATGGTGCGGATGGCACAACCTTTTAGTTATCGGGCTATGTTAGTTGACGGCCACGGAAACTTCGGTTCTGTCGATGGTGACGGCGCTGCCGCTATGCGTTATACCGAAGCACGTATGAGTAAAATTGCTTTAGAAATGCTACGAGATATTAACAAAAATACAGTCGATTTCCAAGGAAACTATGATGATTCAGAACAAGAACCAGTAGTTTTACCTGCTCGTTTTCCAAACTTACTAGTTAACGGAACAACGGGGATTGCGGTGGGGATGGCAACAAATATTCCACCACATAATTTAAGTGAAGTGATTGATGCAACAAGTTTATTGATGGACAATCCTGATGTAACGACGAATGAATTGATGGAAGTGTTACCTGGACCAGATTTTCCAACAGGCGGTTTAGTGATGGGGAAATCAGGGATTCGCCGAGCATATGAAACAGGGAAAGGTTCGATTACTGTTCGTGCAAAAGTTGAATTGACTGAAATGCCGAATGGAAAAGAACGTATTTTAGTAACTGAATTGCCTTATATGGTGAATAAAGCCAAATTAATCGAACGAATTTCTGAATTACACAGAGATAAACGAATTGAAGGAATTACTGATTTGCGGGATGAATCTTCTCGTGAAGGCATGCGGATCGTCATCGATGTTCGTCGAGATGTGAGTGCCTCTGTTGTGTTAAACAACTTGTACAAAATGACTGCCTTACAAACATCTTTTGGTTTTAACATGTTAGCCATCGAAAAAGGCGTACCAAAAATTTTAAGCTTGAAACGTATTTTAGAAAACTACGTCGAGCACCAAAAAGAAGTCATTACTCGCCGGACGATTTTTGACAAAAACAAAGCAGAAGCACGGGCGCATATTTTAGAAGGTCTACGAATTGCCTTAGATCATATCGATGAAATCATTGCCATTATCCGTGGATCACAATCAGATGACGAAGCAAAAGCAACGTTAATTGAACGCTTTGAATTTTCAGATCGTCAAGCGCAAGCGATTTTAGATATGCGTTTACGCCGTTTAACAGGCTTAGAACGCGACAAAATTGAAAATGAATATCAAGAGCTATTGAAATTCATTGCGGACTTAGAGGACATTTTAGCCCGCCCAGAACGCGTCATTGAAATCATTAAAACAGAGTTAAATGACGTTCGCACAAAATTTGGTGATGCACGACGCACAGAATTATTAGTAGGTGAAGTCTTAAGTCTTGAAGATGAAGATTTAATCGAAGAAGAAGAAGTCGTGATTACATTAACCAATAACGGCTACATTAAGCGGATGGCAAACTCTGAATTCCGGGCGCAACGCCGTGGCGGACGTGGTGTCCAAGGCATGGGCGTTCATGATGATGATTTCGTGAAAAACCTAGTTTCTTGTTCAACACACGACACGTTATTATTCTTTACGAACACTGGGAAAGTTTACCGAGCAAAAGGTTACGAAATCCCTGAATACGGTAGAACAGCAAAAGGAATTCCAGTGATTAACTTACTGGGAATTGATTCTGCAGAAAAAATTCAAGCGATTATTTCTGTTGAGGGCAAAGCGGAAGCAGGTAAATACTTGTTCTTCACAACCTTAAAAGGAACCGTCAAACGGACAGCCGTAACAGCCTTTTCTAATATCCGTAGTAATGGATTAATCGCCATTAGCTTAAAAGAAGATGATGAGTTAGTTAACGTGGTAACGACTAATGGCAATCAGAAGATGATTATCGGAACACATGCAGGATACTCTGTCACATTTGATGAAAATACTGTACGTGATATGGGCCGGACAGCATCAGGTGTTCGGGGAATCCGTCTCCGCGAAAATGATTATGTGGTCGGTGCAGCGATTCTGGATGAAAACAAAGAAGTCCTAGTTATTACTGAAAATGGTTACGGTAAGCGTACAAAAGCTTCTGAATATCCAGTTAAAGGACGTGGCGGTAAAGGGATTAAGACAGCAAATATCACTGAGAAAAATGGTCCATTAGCTGGTTTAACCACGGTCAATGGTGATGAAGATATCTTATTGATTACGAACAAAGGCGTCATTATCCGCTTTAACGTTGATTCTGTTTCTCAAACAGGACGCGCAACATTAGGGGTTCGTTTAATGAGAATGGAAGATGGTGCCAAAGTGGTAACAATGGCTGTTGTAGAACCAGAAGAAGTGGAAGAAGAAATCGTTGAAGTTGTAGAAACAACAGAAAACGAAACAACATCAGAAACAGAAGAATAACATAAAAAAGTTTCGCCAGTTGGCGAAACTTTTTTATTGGGGCTTTTCAAAACTATTTCTTGCTTTTGTCCATCAATTAGCATATAATTAGAGATTGTGAACTACCTTTTTAGGTATGTTCTCCTTGCTCTTAGCCAACTAAGAGCCTTGAAGTCCATAGGGAGGTGAAAATCAATGAGTCAAGATACGAAGTACGAAATCATGTACATTATTCGTCCGAACATTGATGAAGAAGCAAAAACTGCTTTAGTAGAACGTTTCGACACAATCTTAAAAGATAACGGAGCAGAAGTTATCGAATCTAAAGATTGGGAAAAACGCCGCTTAGCATATGAAATGAACGGATTCCGTGAAGGCATCTATCATATCGTTAATGTTACTTCTCCATCAACAGCTGGCGCAATCAACGAGTTTGATCGTTTAGCAAAAATCAATGACGATATTATCCGTCATATGATCGTGAAGGTAGAAGCATAATTTGTTTCACATGAAACATTTATTGACGAAAGGAGATGTTTTGAATGATTAATAACGTTGTATTAGTCGGAAGATTGACAAAAGATCCTGACTTACGTTACACCGCTAGTGGTTCAGCTGTTGCGACCTTTACACTTGCTGTAAACCGTAACTTTACGAATCAAAATGGTGACCGTGAAGCAGACTTTATCAACTGTGTGATTTGGCGTAAACCCGCAGAAACAATGGCTAATTATGCCCGTAAAGGTACATTATTAGGTGTTGTCGGAAGAATTCAAACTCGTAACTACGAGAACCAACAAGGTCAACGTGTCTACGTAACTGAAGTGGTTTGTGAAAACTTCCAATTGTTAGAATCTCGTTCTGCTTCAGAACAAAGAGGAACTGGCGGCGGTAGCTTTAATAACAACGAAAATGGTTATCAATCACAAAATCGTAGCTTTGGTAATAACAATGCCGGTTCTGGATTTAATAACAACAACAATAGTTTCAATCCATCATCTTCTCAGTCGCAAAACAATAACGGTATGCCTGATTTCGATAAAGATTCTGATCCATTTGGTGGCTCAGGTTCATCTATCGACATTTCAGATGATGATTTACCATTCTAAACGAATTTGATAGGAGGGAACAAGAATGGCACAACAAAGAAGAGGCGGACGTAAACGTCGGAAAGTCGACTACATCGCAGCAAACCACATCGAATACATCGACTATAAAGATACTGAATTGTTAAAACGATTCATTTCAGAACGTGGCAAAATTTTACCACGTCGTGTTACAGGTACTGGCGCTAAAAACCAACGTAAATTAACGATTGCTATTAAACGCGCACGTATCATGGGATTATTACCATTCGTTAGTGACGAACAATAATTTTATGACAATTTCCAGAACCAAAGAGCTTGCTCTTTGGTTCTTTTTTATCTTGACTAGTGTTTCACGTGAAACATAACAAGGTTCGCAGAATGAAGTGTTTTGTGATAAAATAAGGGATGAAATAACTAGTGAATCACCAGAGCAATATGCTCGTTGGAACAAGTCGCCTCAAAGGTCTGCAGAAAGATTGGAGGCAAAAAAATGCAAAAGAAGAGAATTCAAAAAAACGGTTTCTTAATTGTTGTGGGTCTTCTCTTAGTAGAATTTCTCCTCTATTTCTTACTAACAAATAAATGGCTGCTATTGGCGGTAATTATCGCATTAGATATCTTTCTCTTAGTGGTTATTCGGCTGTTGATTAGAGATGTAGAAATTACGAACGTAGAAAAGATTCAAGAAGCAAGTTCCATTGCTGAACAATCGTTGGATTATGTTGTAAATGAAGTACCTGTGGGAATTATTACGTATAACGGGGAAACACGCGCGGTAGAATGGCTTAATCCTTATGCTGCTTCTATTTTTAATAAAGACAATCAGCTAACGTTAACCGCTAGCCAAGTGACGTCTTATTTAGAATTAGCAGAACGAAACCAAGATATTTTTACGATTGACGAAAATACCTATCGCTTTAGCGTCAATAAAGAACAACATACAATTACTTTTGAAGATATCACTAAAGAAAGTAATTTGTATCAAGAAAAAGTCGAAATGCAAACGGCTATTGGCATTGTGTCTGTCGATAATTATGATGATGTCACCGATACAATGGACGAGAAAGAAATTTCTTATTTGAATAGTTTCATTACGACGATGGTTTCTGATTGGATGGACCAATACAAAGTTTTTTATAAGCGAATCAACGCAGAACGTTATTTTTTCATTGCCCAATGGGAAGATATTCAAAAAATGATGGACGAAAAATTTTCTATTTTGGATACGATCCGTAAGGAATCAGCTAACCATGAAGTAGCCATTACGTTAAGTATGGGGATTGCTTATGGGGGGCCAACCTTAGATCAAACCGGGACCACGGCTCAAACAAACCTAGATACAGCTTTAGTACGTGGCGGCGATCAAGTGGTTGTAAAAGAAGCCAAAGATGAAGCGAAGCCGTTATTTTTTGGTGGAAAAACGGCAGTAACGACGAAACGTTCCCAAGTACGTTCTCGCGCAATGAGCATGGCAATTAAGGGAATTATTGCGGAATCAGCTGACATCTATATTATGGGCCATCGTTATCCAGATATGGATGCGTTAGGTTCAGCATTTGGTGTTGCTCGTTTAGCCTCGTTTAATAATCGAAAAGCGTGGATTGTTTTAGATGAAAATGAAATCATTCCCGATGTCAAAAGAGTGTTAGAGGCGATTAAAGAGTACCCAGAATTAGAAGAGCGCATTATTAGTCCTAAAGAGGCCATGAAGCGCAAGAAAGAAAGTAGCTTATTAGTTATGGTAGATTACCATAAACCGTCTCTATCGATCTCACAAGAGCTCTATGAGCGTTTTGATAAAGTGGTAATCATTGATCACCATCGACGAGGAGACGAATTTCCAGCAAAACCCTTGCTTTCTTATATTGAATCTTCTGCCTCTTCTGCTTCAGAATTAGTCACAGAATTGATCGAATACCAAAGTAATAGCGCAAATAAACTGCAGGCCTTTGAAGCAACCATGATGTTGGCGGGAATTGTGGTTGATACGAAAAGTTTCAATACACGAACGACGGCGCGAACATTTGATGTGGCTAGTTATTTACGAACTTGTGGAGCAGACTCATCTTTAGTACAATATCTATTAAGTTCTGATCTTACAAGCTATCTGGAAATGAACAACTTAATCTCTAAAAGCGAATATGTCACAAAAGATACCGTCGTTGTTGCAGGGAGTGAAGACAAAGAATATGATAGTGTCACAGCTGCCAAAACAGCGGACACATTACTTTCTATGGCAGGGATTAATGCAGCATTTGTCATTACCAAGCGGACGGATCAACAGATTGGCATTAGTGCTCGGAGTAATGGTTCAATTAATGTCCAAATTATTATGGAAAATTTAGGTGGTGGCGGTCACTTTACTAATGCGGCAGTACAATTATCAAACGTAACAGTAGCAGAAGTAAAAGAGCAACTACTTGATGTAATTCGTCAAAATATTAATGAAATGTATGAACAGGAGTGAAGAAAATGAAAGTCATTTTTTTACAAGACGTTAAAGGAAAAGGAAAAAAAGGGGACGTAAAAGAAGTGCCAACTGGTTACGCCCAAAACTTTTTAATTAAAAATGGTTATGCGAAAGAAGCCAATAAAGGGAGCATGAGTGCGTTAGCGGGTCAAAAGAAAGCCCAAGAAAAACATGAAGCAGAAGTTTTAGCACAAGCAAAAGAAATGCAAGCCTTTTTAGAAGATGAAAAGACTGTTGTAGAGATCAAGGCAAAAGCTGGAGAAGACAGCCGTTTATTTGGCTCAATTCCTTCAAAACAAATTGCAGAAGCCTTAAACAAACAATACAATGTAAAATTGGATAAACGCAAAATCGAATTAGCCAACCCAATTCGTTCTCTAGGCTACACTAACGTACCAGTCAAACTACATCATGAAGTTACAGCGAAAATTAAGGTTCATGTCGTAGCGGAATAATACAATCGATAAAAAAGAAGCCGATTTCTCCGGCTTCTTTTTTATACCAAATAAATTACTCGAATTATTTTTATAATATTTAAAAATCAAATATACAACACTTTAAATTAACGAAAGCATTATATTTTTATTATTTGTATATTTTTTGAAATTGAAAAGTGAACTAAAAATAGAGAAATCAGCAGAGAAAAAATGTACTTTTTTTAATGAAATTGTGTTAAAATGGATAGACTAAATGAACCAGAAAGTAAGACATCGTGGGAGAGAACAAAATGAATGAATTATTGCAAGATAGGGTACCGCCACAAAATATTGAAGCGGAACAAGCCGTTTTAGGTTCTATTTTCTTAGATGCAGATGTGCTAATAGAAGCGATGGAATATGTGGAACCTAAAGATTTCTATCGTCGTAGTCATCAGTTGATTTTCCAAACGATGATGACCTTAAGCGACCGAAATGAAGCGATTGATGTGGTAACAATCAAAGATCGCCTAGAACAAGAGAATTTGTTAGAAGATGTTGGCGGACTAAGTTATCTGTCAGATTTAGCTTTAGCTGTACCGACAGCTGCCAATGTCATTTATTATGCAAAAATTGTTGAACAAAAATCGTTGCTGCGCAACTTAATCCAAACCGCTACAGAGATTGTAACTAAAGGCTTTGAGCAAGGTGAAGATGTTGAATCTATTTTGGATGATGCAGAACGAAGCATTTTAGAAGTCTCCGAAAAGCGGAATCGCAGTGGCTTTTTATCAATTTCAGATGTTCTAAATACAACTATTGCGAATATTGACCAATTATACCAAAATGATGAAGAGATTACTGGTTTACCTACAGGCTATCAAGCATTGGATAAAATGACTGCTGGCTTGCAAGCGGAAGAGCTAATTATTCTAGCGGCCCGTCCAGCGGTAGGGAAAACCGCTTTTGCATTAAATATTGCCCAAAATGTCGGCACCAAAACAGATAAAGCTGTCGCTATTTTTAGTTTAGAAATGGGGGCAGAATCATTAGTGAACCGGATGCTTTGTGCAGAAGGATCCATTGAGGCTAGCCATTTAAGAACAGGGCAATTATCTGAAGAAGAATGGCAAAACTTAATTATTGCGATGGGTAGTTTGTCCCGTGCGAATATCTATATTGATGACACACCAGGGATTAAAATTACCGAAATTCGTGCGAAATGTCGTAAATTAGCACAAGAAAAAGGCAACTTAGGTCTAATTTTGATCGACTACCTACAATTGATTGAAGGAACTGGAAAAGAGAACCGCCAACAGGAGGTTTCTGATATTTCACGTCAATTAAAAAAATTAGCGAAAGAGTTAAAAGTCCCAGTTATCGCTTTGTCACAGCTTTCTCGTGGCGTGGAACAACGTCAAGATAAACGTCCTGTGTTAAGTGATATTCGTGAATCAGGTTCCATTGAGCAAGATGCCGATATCGTTGCCTTTCTTTATCGTGATGATTACTACGATCGTGGTGAAGGAGAAGACGGCGATCATGAGCCACCAGAAGTGGACAATGTTGTAGAAGTTATCATTGAGAAAAACCGTAGTGGTGCGCGTGGAACGGTCGAATTACTTTTCATTAAAGAATATAATAAATTTTCTTCGCTTTCGCCGAGGACAGAATTCTAAAAAAACGAACTCATTTTTTGAGTTCGTTTTTTTGCTTATTAAGGGATTAAAATCAGAGAGTAAAACACGAACAATATTCGTATATTTTATTATTTTACAAAAACATAACTAAAAATGTTCGTATTTTTGACAGAAACGCTTTTGATTGTGAAAGAATATTCGATTTTTACCCTTGAAAGGGACTGGTTTTACTGGTACAATGATTCAGGACAAAAAAATTATGAACGAGGTGTTCGAATGTCATCAGTAGTAGTTGTTGGAACGCAATGGGGCGACGAAGGTAAAGGAAAAATTACAGACTTTCTAAGTGAAAACGCAGAAGTGATCGCTCGTTACCAAGGCGGAGATAACGCCGGACATACCATTAAATTCGACGGCGTAACGTATAAATTACATTTAATTCCTTCAGGGATTTTCTATAAAGAAAAAATTAGTGTAATTGGTAACGGCGTAGTTGTGAATCCAAAATCTTTAGTAAAAGAATTAGCTTATTTAAAAGAAAATAATGTTGCCACTGATAATTTACGTATTTCAGATCGTGCCCATGTCATCTTGCCGTATCATATTAAATTGGATCAATTGCAAGAAGATGCGAAAGGTGAAAACAAGATTGGGACAACGATTAAAGGAATTGGCCCAGCCTACATGGATAAAGCAGCACGGGTGGGAATCCGTATCGCTGATTTATTGGATAAAGAAATTTTTGCGGAACGTTTGCAAATTAACTTAGAAGAAAAAAATCGTCAATTCGTTAAAATGTTTGATAGCGAAGCCATTGAATTTGATGATATTTTTGAAGAATACTATGAATACGGACAACAAATTAAACAATATGTTACAGATACTTCGGTTATTTTAAACGATGCATTAGATGCTGGAAAACGGGTTTTATTTGAAGGGGCACAAGGTGTCATGTTGGATATCGATCAAGGAACCTATCCATTTGTTACTTCCTCTAATCCAGTAGCTGGTGGCGTAACTATCGGTAGTGGCGTTGGTCCATCAAAAATTAATAAAGTGGTTGGTGTCTGCAAAGCGTACACTTCACGTGTCGGTGACGGCCCATTCCCAACAGAATTATTTGATGAAACAGGAGAAACCATTCGTCGTGTCGGTAAAGAATACGGAACAACAACAGGACGTCCGCGTCGTGTCGGCTGGTTTGATTCAGTAGTTATGCGTCATTCAAAACGTGTATCAGGGATTACAAACTTGTCATTAAACTCGATTGACGTGTTAAGTGGTTTAGAAACGGTGAAAATTTGTACAGCTTATGAACTTGATGGTGAATTAATTTATCATTATCCAGCAAGCTTGAAAGAATTAAGCCGCTGTAAACCAGTTTATGAAGAATTACCAGGTTGGTCTGAAGATATCACTGGTTGCAAAACTTTAGCTGATTTACCAGCTAATGCTCGTAACTATGTGCATCGGATTTCAGAATTAGTTGGTGTGCGCATTTCAACATTCTCTGTAGGTCCAGACCGTAACCAAACGAACGTTTTAGAAAGCGTTTGGGCACAAATTTAAGCAGATTTTTAAGGGAACGTAAAGGATGGCTTATGCCAGTTCAGCCTTTACGTTCTTTTTTAATTTTATATAAAAATGAAAAACTATGGTAAAATAAAAGAAAACATGAAGGGGGCAATTGTCCGTGAATTATCAATTAGTGACAGATTCTTGTTGTGACTTGCCGTATACATACTTAAAAGAAAACCAAGTACCTTTTATTAGCATGAATATTCAAATTGACGGGAAAGAATATCGCGATGATTTAGGTGAAACGTTTGATTATCAGAACTTCTTAACGGCTATTAAAAATGGAAGTATGCCCACTACCTCTCAAGTTAATGTAGGACGCTACAATGAATTTTTCCGTCCTTTTGTGGAGCAAGGGTTACCGGTGATTTATTTAGCTTTTTCATCTGGGTTAAGTGGCTCTTATCAAAGTGCGTTGCAATCAGTAGAGATGTTAAAAGAAGAGTACGATAATGTAGAAATTCATATTATTGATACAAAAGCAGCTAGCTTAGGTCAAGGGATGTTAGTCCGAGAAGCCATTCGATTACAAACAGATGGTCATTCATTAGGAGAAGTTGTTGCCTATCTTGAAGAGCAAAAAATGAAACTTCACTCGTGGGTAACGGTAGATGATTTAAAACATTTAGAACGTGGCGGACGGATTTCTAAAACAGCGGCAGCACTTGGTGGCTTAATGAACATTAAACCAATTATTCGCGTGGATGCGGCAGGCAAACTAGCATCCGTTGGTAAAACTCGTGGACGAAACAAGTCCTTGCAAAAGATTGCGCAAGAAACGATTCAAGGCATTGTAGAGCCAATGAAACAAACACTGTTGATTGCATATGCGGGAACGAAAGATGACGCGGAAAAAGTCAAAGAATTAATTGAAAAAGAAATAGAGGTTAATGAGATACTGATTTATCCTCTAGGACCCACCATTACTAGTCATACCGGAATAGGTTGTATTGCTGTGTTTTCTTTTGGTGAAAAAAGAAAATAAAAAATGAGCCTGGGACAAAAATCACTTTGGATTTTTGTCCCAGGCTTAAAAATTGATAAACGGCGGGAACAGAAGCAACACTACGCGTTGCTCCGATCTCAACAACTTCTAAGAGCTAAAGCTCTAAGAGTTGAAGGTCCTTCGGAAATAAGCCGAAATTGTTGAGAATCACGAAGAACGTAGTGATTCGATGATGAACAATACCTACTTGGTCTCCAAAAATTATAGAACAATTTTCGGAAATTCTTTCTTATTTCTCGGAGTTAAACGCTTCTGTCCCGACCTCATTTTTTTAATAATCTGAACTGAATAAAACGTCCATTTGTTTTTGAATTTCTGGGTTTTCCAAGAATTCATCATAGGTTGTTTCTGCCCGATCAATGACACCTTTATCAGAAACAGCAATAATTCGGTTCGCTAATGTTTGGATAAATTGGTGGTCATGTGAAGCAAAAAGAATTGAACCAGTGAAAGCCATCAACCCATCATTTAATGCAGTGATTGATTCTAAGTCTAAGTGGTTCGTTGGATCATCTAAAACCAAGACATTGGCTTTGGAAAGCATTAATTTTGAAAGCATGACACGCACTTTTTCGCCTCCGGAAAGAACATTGACTGGTTTTAGTACCTCTTCACCAGAGAATAACATCCGACCTAAGAAACTACGTAAGAACGTATTGTCATCTTCTTCTTTACCAGCAAATTGACGTAACCAATCTAAAATGGTTAATGGCTCTTCAAAGTCTTTGCTGTTGTCTTTTGGTAAATAAGCTTGGCTAGTTGTAACGCCCCAACGAACAGAACCTGTATCGGGAGTAATTTCGCCCATAATCACTTTGAATAACGTAGTCGTTGTAATATCTGAGTCAGCGATGAATGCCACTTTATCATCTTTTGTTAAGTTGAACGAGATATTATCTAAGATTTTTTTGCCATCAATCGTTACAGAGACATTTTCAACTTGTAATAAGTCATTGCCGATTTCACGTTCTGGTGTAAAACCAACGAATGGATAACGACGAGAGGAAGGTTGAATGTCATCTAAGGTAATTTTATCTAACATTTTTTTACGAGACGTTGCTTGTTTTGATTTTGAGGCATTGGCGCTAAAACGAGCGATAAAGTCTTGTAATTCTTTGATTTGTTCTTCTTTTTTGGCATTAGATTGTGCTTGCAATTTTGTCGCTAGTTGGCTTGATTCCAACCAGAAATCATAGTTACCCACGTAAAGTTTGATTTTACTAAAGTCTAAATCTGCCATGTGAGTGCAGACTTTGTTTAGGAAATGACGGTCATGGGAAACCACGATAACGGTATTTTCAAAGTTGATTAAAAATTCTTCTAACCAATTGATTGAGCGGGTGTCTAAACCATTTGTCGGCTCGTCTAATAGTAAGACATCTGGTTTACCAAAAAGAGATTGAGCTAATAATACTTTGACTTTTTGACCAGCTGTTAATTCGCTCATTTTTTGATCATGTAATTCTTCTGGAATGTTTAGCCCTTGGAGTAAAACAGCTGCTTCAGGTTCTGCTTCCCAACCGTCAAGTTCAGCAAATTCGCCTTCTAGTTCTGCGGCACGAATCCCATCTTCATCTGAAAAATCTTCTTTCATATAGATAGCATCTTTTTCTTTCATTACTTCGTAAAGACGTTTATGTCCCATAATTACAGTTTCTAAAACAGTGTAGTCTTCGTAGTCAAAGTGATTTTGTTTCAGCGTCGCTAGTCGCTCATTAGGACCCATTGAAACCACGCCAGTTGTCGGTTGAATCTCACCTGATAAAATTTTAAGAAACGTTGATTTTCCTGCACCGTTTGCGCCGATTAAGCCGTAACAGTTGCCAGGAGTAAATTTAATATTCACTTCTTCAAAAAGTTTACGATCTGGAAATTGTAAACTTACATCATTAACAGTAATCAATTGTTTTCCTCGCTTTTAATATATTCTTGAACCTCTCTGCATTATATCGGCTACAGAACCTTTTTTCAAGGAGTTTCAATCTTTTTACAGAAACGAATAAAAAGGTGGGTTTTTTATAGAAAAAAGGCGCTTTTTTAAAATGTTTCATGTGAAACAGAAATTTTTTTCATGAAAGGGTTTTTAGTGTATTTTTTTAATGATACACTGTATCATGTAAATTAATTAGTGTATCGATTAAAGGAGCCATCAAAAATGAAGCGGATTGAAAAAATCTATCAATATGTTAAAGAGCAAACGAAGAATTTAACGCCAATGACCTTAACAAGTGATGCGGGAGTCACGACACAAGAAATTTCAGAACGTTTAAACATTCAGCGGACCAATGCTAGTAAAGATTTGAATCAACTGGTTCGTGAAGGGCGCTTGAAAAAATTATCTGGTCGACCAGTAAAATATGTCGCGCAGGTGGCGTTTCAGCATCGACCATTAACCAAGCCAGTTAAAAGTTATCGGGAAAAATCAATGGATCACTCCACAAAAACTTTTATCGAACCATTGGTTGAACCAGTAGTCACGACAAGTAAAACCCCAGAAGTTGAAGATATTTTCAAAAAAATTATCGGTTCAGCTGGAAGCATGAAAACGCCGGTGGAACAAGCCAAAGCAGCGATTTTATATCCGCCAAAAGGCTTGAATTGTTTAATTACTGGACCAACAGGTTCTGGGAAAACTTATTTTGCTCATGCCATGTTTCAATTTGCGAAGCTGAACCAAATTGTGGCCAAAGAAAAAGAGTTTGTGGTGTTTAACTGTGCAGACTATGCGCATAATCCAGAACTTTTGATGTCGCATTTATTTGGGTATGTAGAAGGGGCCTTCACAGGCGCTACGAAAGCGAAAGAAGGGATTATTGATGAAGCAGATGGCAGCATTCTGTTTTTAGATGAAGTACATCGGTTACCACCCGAAGGACAAGAAATGATTTTTTATTTTATGGATCACGGCGTGTACGCGCGTTTAGGTGAAACAGTGAAATCACATCATGCGGATGTTCGGATTATTTGTGCTACGACGGAGAATCCTACTTCTTCTTTATTGAATACTTTTGTGCGACGCATTCCGATTATCATTCAATTACCGAACTTTAGTGACCGTCCTGCGAAAGAAAAAATTGACCTCCTAAAAGTGATGGTTTCAATGGAAGCAGCGCGGATTCAACGGCGAATCTCTTTGTCAGAAGATGTGGTCAAAGCGTTAATTGGAAGTGTTTCTTATGGAAATGTCGGTCAGCTAAAATCGAATGTGCAACTTGTGACTGCGCGAGGGTTCCTTAATCAGATGGAACAAGAGGAATTAATGATTACGATGGACGAATTAACGGACAATATTAAAGAAGGCATTATGCAACTTGCCAGTAATCGAGAAGTATTGTCGGAGTTATCGAAATATCTGGAACCGCAATTAGTGGTATCACCAAATGAATCTTTAGTAGCTATTCAGTCAGATGCCTATGAATTGCCTTACAATCTATATGAGATTATTGGAGATAAAGCGGCTCTCTTAAAAGCAGACGGCTTGGACCAAGAACTAATTAATAATTTTATTACAACGGATATCAATGTTCATTTAAAATCTTTCTACAAAGATTATGGATTCACCTTTGATACAGAAAATAAATTGGCCGAAATTGTTGACCAACGAATTATTGATGTCACTAAGAAAATTTATAATTTTGCAGCGAAGCGGTTATCGTATTCGTTTCAACCCAATTTTATTTATGCAATGAGTTTACACATTAGTTCTTTCTTGAAACGCATCCAATTAGGTAAAGATCCTAAGCATCCTTTAAATGAAAGTATTCGAAATATGGTTTTAGATTATCCAACAGAGTTTGAAACAGCAAAAGAAATTAAAAATATTATTGAAAGTAGTTATCAGATGGAGATTCCTGAATCTGAAAGTTACTATTTAGCTGTTTTGCTCATTTCTTTAAGAGAAAATCCTGAGGCTGGCCGGATTGGCATTGTCGTGGCTGCGCACGGAAATAGTACCGCTAGCAGTATGGTACAAGTGGTTTCTCAATTGTTAAATGTTGATAATTTGAAGGCTGTGGATATGCCGTTAGATATGCCACCGAAAGAAGCTTTGCGTAAAATCGTTGAAGCAGTTGGTGAAGTGAATGAAGAGAATGGCGTACTATTATTGGTGGATATGGGTTCATTAAGTACTTTTTCAGAAGAAATTGTACGCCAGACAGGCATTGATGTGCGGACAGTAGACATGGTGACCACGCCAATTGTTCTTGAAGCGGCCCGCAAAACCGCATTAATTGATACGCAATTGGAAACACTTCACGAGTCTTTAAAAAACTTTCATGGCTATGCCGATATTCGCCAAAGTGAAACGAAACAAATCATTGAAAATTGGAAAACAAGAGCAATTATTGCTATCTGCGCTTCTGGAGAAGGAACTGCGCGCCGAATGAAAGAGCTTATTGAGGAAGCTGTCTTGCCACAAATAGACTGGCATTTAGAAGTGATTCCTTTGTCCATTGTAAATATGAAAGAAGTCTTGCCTAAAATTCAAGAAGACTATGAAATTATTGCGACAACTGGGATTACCAATCCCAAAATTGGAGTTCCTTATATTTCCATGGAAAATTTCTTTTCCGGTGAAGCAGAAAAAATTATTCAGCAATTACTAGCAGAGCGGAAAGAAGAAGTAATGAATAAGCCGTTGGACGAAGCGGCAGCAAAAGAAATTTGTCTCAAATATATGGAGCAAAGTTTCACTTTTATTAATGGAAAAAAAATCATTGATCTGTTGTGGTCATTCGCTAAAAATATCCAAACCCAATTAGCGATGCCAGAAGAGTACACATTTTACATCAATTTGATTATGCACACATCGGGCATGTTGGAGCGTATTTTACGGAATGATACACTGACGGTTTCAGAAAAGGAACTTGGTCGATTGGTTCAAGAGCCAATTTATTCAGTGATTGTGGCCTCAATTGAGACTATGGAAGAAGCTCTTAATATGGATGTTCCAGCAGAAGAAGTTTATTTTATCGCACAGTTAGTCAAAAATGCCCAGTGTATCGAAGATAAAATCACCGAAATTGATACGCTAGATTAATACAGAAAAATCGATACACTATTTATTAGTGTATCGATTTTTTGATTTTCTTAAAAAAACCTATAATTTTCTAGGTTTCAAACCGATACACTAAAGTTGGCACGAAACTTGCTTATAATAAGGTGTCCCTTTTTACCTAAAATTTTTAGGTAAAAAGACAAAGGTCCTAACCTTTAAAAATGAATTTAAAGGAGCATTCCCGATGGTAATGGATATTCGTTTAGCTCGAATTGATGATCGATTAATTCATGGCCAAGTAGCAACTGTTTGGGCAAAATTGACGAACATTAATCGCATTTTAGTGGTTAGTGATTCCGTTGCTCATGACAATTTGAGAAAAGCCTTGTTGGTTCAAGCTGCTCCACCTGGTGTCAAAGTAAATGTCATCACTGTTCAAAAAATGATTGATGTTTACCCTGATCCTCGTTTTGATTCGTTTCGATCCATGTTGTTATTCACTAATCCTTTGGACGTGAAACGAGTGGTCGAAGGCGGTGTACAACTAACTTCTGTGAATATTGGCGGAATGAGTTTCAGTACAGGCAAGCGAATGATTACGAATGCAGTCGCAGTGGATGCCAACGATTTAAAAGCATTTCTGTTTTTAAATGAACAAGGTATTGAATTGGAAATTCGAAAAGTCGCAGCAGACAGCCAAGTGAATTTGATGGATTTACTGAAAAAAGAGCGTAGCAAAGAAAATAACGCCAGCTGACGTTAATTTTTACAGACGAAAGACATTGAAAGGATGTGGTGGCCTAGGACCAACATCATTGCTTCATGAACTGTATTGATAAAGGCAAGTGCTGATGTTGAAAAAAATCAAGAACTATTGAAATTTTTTCATTTATTTTTGTCAGAATCTGATTTATCTGATTTTTTTCAAAAAGTGAAAGCGTTTAGCAGTACAACCATGAAAAAAAACATCAATTATACAGGAGGTATAAAAATGGTAGGAATTATCCTAGCAAGTCACGGTGAATTTGCTGAAGGGATCTTGCAATCTGGTGCAATGATCTTTGGCGAACAAGAAAATGTAAAAGCAGTTACGTTAATGCCTAGCGAAGGTCCCGATGATGTAAAAGCAAAAATGCAAGAAGCCATTGCATCGTTTGACAATCAAGACGAAGTACTATTTTTAGTTGACCTATGGGGAGGAACACCATTTAACCAAGCGAACTCATTGTTAGAAGATCATAAAGACAAATGGGCAATCGTTGCAGGTATGAATTTACCAATGGTTATTGAAGCATATGCTTCTCGTTTCTCTATGGAATCAGCACAAGAAATTGCGACACACATTCTTGAAACAGCAAAAGATGGTGTCAAAGTTAAACCAGAAGAGTTACAACCAGCAGAAGCACCAAAAGCTGCTGCGACAGAAGATGCACAGCCAAAAGGTTCGTTACCACCAGGTACAGTTGTTGGCGATGGCAAAATTAAATTTGTGCTAGCACGTATTGATTCACGTTTGTTACATGGTCAAGTAGCAACAGCTTGGACAAAAGCAACACAACCAAACAGAATTATTGTTGTTTCTGATGCCGTTGCAAAAGATGACTTACGTAAGAAATTAATCGAACAAGCAGCTCCTCCAGGAGTAAAAGCCAATGTTATTCCAATCAGTAAAATGATTGAAGTAGCGAAAGATCCACGTTTTGGCAATACAAAAGCATTATTATTATTTGAAAATCCTGAAGACGTCTTAAAAGTGGTTGAAGGCGGCGTAGAAATCCCAGAAGTAAACGTTGGTTCAATGGCTCACTCTGTTGGAAAAGTCGTTGTAAGCAAAGTATTATCAATGGGTCAAGAAGACGTTGATACGTTTGATGAATTAAAAGCCAAAGGCATCAAATTTGATGTGCGTAAAGTGCCAAATGATTCAAAAGCGAATATGGACGAAATTTTGAAAAAAGCAAAAAATGAGTTAGCAAACGCGTAACTCGCCAAATACAAATCAAAATAGGAGGCTTATCATGTCTGTTATATCAATTATTTTAGTTTTACTCGTTGCCTTTCTAGCTGGTATGGAAGGGATTTTGGATGAGTTCCAATTCCACCAACCGTTAGTAGCATGTACATTAATCGGATTAGTTACTGGTAATTTAGAAGCCGGAATTGTTTTAGGTGGTACTTTACAAATGATCGCGTTAGGTTGGGCGAACATCGGGGCTGCCGTTGCACCGGATGCCGCTTTAGCATCTGTTGCCTCAGCAATTATTTTAGTTTTAGGTGGCCAAGGTGTTAAAGGTGTTCCTTCAGCGATTGCCATCGCAGTTCCTTTAGCGGTTGCAGGTTTGTTCTTAACAATGATCGTTCGGACAGTTGCGGTTCCAATCGTTCACATGATGGATGCGGCTGCTGAAAAAGGCAACATTAAACAAGTTGAAATGTTACACATTTTCGCTGTATGTTTACAAGGTATTCGTATTGCGATTCCAGCAGGTGCGTTACTATTCATTCCTGCTGACACTGTTCGTAATTTCTTAGAATCAATGCCAGCTTGGTTAACTGATGGTATGGCTATCGGTGGTGGTATGGTCGTTGCCGTAGGTTATGCATTAGTAATCAACATGATGGCAACAAAAGAAGTATGGCCATTCTTCATTATCGGTTTCGTAGTCGCAGCGATTTCTCAATTAACATTAATCGCATTAGGTGCTTTAGGTGTCGCTTTAGCTCTTATTTACTTGAACTTATCTAAAATGGGCGGTTCTTCTAACTCAAATGGCGGAGGCAACTCTGGCGACCCATTAGGCGATATTTTAAACGACTACTAATTCTGAAGGAGGAGCAAAGAAAATGGCAGAAAAAATTCAATTAACTAAAAAAGATCGTTTAGCTGTAGCTTGGCGTTCAACATTTATCCAAGGTTCTTGGAACTATGAACGTATGCAAAACGGCGGCTGGGCATTCTCAATGATTCCAGCAATCAAAAAATTATATAAAACGAAAGAAGAACGTTCAGCGGCGTTAAAACGTCACTTAGAGTTCTTTAATACACACCCATACATTGCCTCACCAATTCTTGGTGTAACATTAGCTTTGGAAGAAGAACGTGCCAATGGCGCACCAGTTGATGACGTAGCGATTCAAGGGGTTAAAGTTGGGATGATGGGTCCTTTAGCCGGTGTCGGTGACCCAGTTTTCTGGTTTACTGTTCGTCCAATGTTAGGCGCTTTAGGTGCTTCCTTAGCAATGGGTGGTAACATCTTAGGCCCAATCTTATTCTTCGTTGCTTGGAACTTAATTCGTTGGTCATTCATGTGGTATACACAAGAGTTTGGTTACAAAGCAGGTTCTAAAATTACTGATGACCTTTCAGGTGGTTTACTACAAGATATTACAAAAGGTGCTTCTATTTTAGGGATGTTCGTACTGGCCGCATTGGTTCAACGTTGGGTATCGATTAAGTTCTTACCAATTGTTTCACAAGTTAAGTTAGACAAAGGTGCTTATATCGAGTGGGATAAACTTCCTGCTGGCGGTGAAGGAATGCATAAAGCCTTTGAACAAGTGAACCAAGGCTTGGCGCTTTCACCAACGAAAGTTACTACTTTACAAGATAACTTAGATCAATTGATTCCAGGTCTAGCACCATTACTACTTACATTCTTATGTATGTGGTTATTGAAGAAAAAAGTTAGCCCAATCGTTATCATTCTTGGTTTATTCGTAGTCGGCGTAGTCGGCCACTTAATCGGCTTATTATAAGAATGACGAGGTAAGTTTATTACTTCTAATCAAAAAAAGCGGAAGAGAAGTCGAGAAACTTTTCTTCCGCTTTTTTAAACAAAGATGTAATTTTGTTTGTTTCGATCAGGAAAGAAACGTATAATAAAGAGGAATTAGTCGAATGAAATGGAGCAGATAACATGGTACAATCATTAAACACAAAAGTTGATTTAGTTATAGATGCGACGGCATTTACAGGATTAACAGATTATGGACAAATTATGATAGGTGACCGCGGGTTTGAATTTTACCATGCCAAAGATCCACGTAAGTTTATCCAAATTCCGTGGGAAGAAGTCGATTACGTGTTGGCTTCAGTAATGTTCAAAGGAAAATGGATTCCTCGTTATGCGATTCAAACCAAGAAAAATGGGACGTATACGTTTGCTTCAAAAGAGCCGAAGCGAGTATTACGAGCTATTCGTGAATATGTTGACCCAGATCATATGGTCCAATCTTTGAGTTTCTTTGATGTCATAAAAAGAGGGATTCTCTCGATTGGGAAAAAGAAAAAATAATTTATAACTGTTACTTTTTTATAAACTAGATGAAAAAGTAGCGGTTTTTTTGTGGGAAAACGAGGGACTTATTTATACAAAAAAGGCACAATTTTGCACCAAAAAAGAGACAATCAAGTGATACGTTGTTTTTAATGGAGTTATCATTGAAATGGTTTTCAGAAAGCACGATGAAAATATTTGACACCTTGTAAAATAGTAGTAACATAATAAGTGTAATAAATTATTTTATAGAGGAGTGAGTGTCATGGAACAACGACAACATCATGGAATGGACTGGGGTTCATTAGTATTAGGAATTCTATTTGTTCTGACTGCATTAATTTCTTTCCAAAATCCTGCCGGTAATTTAATTGCCATTGTGATGGTTTTTGCGATTTTTGCTATTATTAAAGGGATTTTCGAAATTTTTGTACGTAATCGTATGAAAGAATTGCTAGGCTACAAAGCTTATGCACCAATCATCTTAGGGATTATTGATATCCTAATTGGTGTTTACTTATTGTTTAACTTAAATATTGGTGTCGCTGTGTTACCATTTGTTTTTGCAATTTGGTTTTTATTCGACTCAATTTTCGGCTTATTTACTTTAGATTTTGCTAAACGAGTAAGCACAGGTTACTTCTGGTTCACATTAATTGTTGATGTTTTAGGGATTATCTTAGGTGTAATGTTATTATTTAATCCATTGTCTTCAGCATTAACTTTAAGCTTCTTAGTTGGCTTTTACTTTATGATGTTTGGTATTAGCAATATTGTATATGCTTTTAGATAAAAGAAGTAAAAAAACAGGTTTTCCGAAAAGGAAAACCTGTTTTTTTTTTAATAACGACGGTGGCAGTTGCCATTATTTCCCGAAATTGTTCGAACAAGCCACACGATAATCGCTACGGGAACTAAAATTTTTACTGCTAGCCACAATAAGCTTCCCACGATACCGACAACGGCACTAAAGAGTGAACCGACAACTAAAAATAAAAGGACCACTAAAAGAATATTTATAAACATTGGTCGTTGATTATTCATACGTACTACCTCCAAATTTTTCCTGTTTTCTATATACAGAGTATAGCAAGAAAGCGCAACAAACACCTCCATCGGAAGGCTGATTTTTTTCTCTGGCGAATGATGGAGCCGCTGTTGGTTATTTTGGACTTTCTTATTGAAATAATCAGAATATTCTGGTGTATAATTATAAAAAAGGATTTAAAGTGAGGGATTGGATGTCGACTGAGGGATTAATCGCTTTGTTAGAAAAGAAACGAAATCATTTAAGTAAAATTGAAAATCAAGTACTGGATTATATTTTGACGCATATGACGGAAATTAGTTCACAAACCATTTATGAGGTGGCGCAGGCGTTGTTTGTCTCAACAGCCACTATTTCTCGGACAGCAAAACACTTAGGTTATCGAGGCTTCCAAGAATTAAAATACGCAATCGTCCAATCGGTGCAGAGCGAGAGCACAGAAAGCGATAGTCGTAGTTTTCAAGCTATTACGCAACAGTTGATTGCCAATGTGCAAGATAGTTTTCAACAAATGGATGAAGCCAAAGTCGCGGAAATGCTTAAAATGATTGAGCGTGCGAATACGATTGAAGTGTTCGGTGTTGGTGGCAGTTTTCCTATTTGTACTGATTTTGCACGAAAGCTAACATTTTTAGGAAAAAAAGCCTATGCACGATCTGATTGGGATGAACAAGCGGCAGCAGTTAAGAATCTGGACGGACAGGATTTAGCCATTTTTGTCAGTTATACAGGAGAAACTAAAGGGATTTTAGCGTATGCACGTGTAGCGCAGGAACAGCAAGTGCCGATGATTAGTTTGATTTCGACTAAAGGAAGCACCTTGGAAAAATTGTCGACGACGACGTTATTTGCCAAAGGGACGACACGTTATCATCAGCGCGTAGATTTAAGTTCAAGAATTGCTGTCATTTGTTTGTTCGATACGGTTTTATTAATGTATGCAGAGGCAAAGCAGCCGCGGTAATTTTATGCAACACCATACTAAATGATGTAAGGGGATACAGAAAGAGTGTAGCCTCTTTTTTCTTTGTTTTGGGCTAGTTATAATGAGGGCAATGAATGTAAACGCAATCATTTTTAGCTTTGTAAAGAATGAATGGAGGAGTTAAGAAATGGCAGTAAAGAAAAAGAAAGCGACTTTCTGGGAGTTTTTCCAAGGATTAGGCAAAACGTTTATGTTGCCAGTGGCTTTATTAGCTTTTATGGGGATTTTGTTGGGATTAGGAAGTTCTTTTTCCAGTGAATCAATGATTGAAACGGTCCCGTTTTTAGGAAAGCCCGCAGTGAAAATTATTTTCCAATTTATGTCGACAATTGGTGGTTTTGCGTTTGCCTATTTACCTGTCATGTTTGCAATGGCCATTCCGTTGGGGTTAGTTCGGAAAGAAAAAGGAATTGCTGCGTTTTCAGGTTTCGTAGGCTATACGGTGATGAATTTAGCGATTAATTTCTATTTAGTGCAGACGAATCGCCTCGTGGATCCTGAGCAGTTGCGGGAAGCCGGCCAAGGAATGGTTTTTGGGATTCAAACGGTTGAAATGGGCGTTCTTGGTGGAATTATCGCTGGGCTTATTGTCTATAAGTTGCATAATCGATTTTATACGGTGCAACTACCAGATAGTTTTGCCTTTTTTTCTGGCGCACGGTTTGTACCAATTATTACTTCATTAGTGATGGCCTTCGTGGGCTTAGTAATTCCGTTAGTTTGGCCACTTTTCGCGCTAATGATTATGGCGATTGGCCAACTTATCCAACGTTCTGGTATTTTTGGGCCTTTTCTGTTTGGTTCAGGGGAACGTCTACTGTTACCGTTTGGGTTGCATCATATTTTGGTTTCCATGATTCGTTTTACTGAAGCAGGGGGTTCAGCGGTGGTGGCTGGCAAAGAAGTGTTTGGTGCGTTAAATATTTTCTATGCAGAATTGCAAAATAATTTACCGATTTCACCAAGCGCAACAGCTTTCTTGTCATAAGGGAAAATGCCGACCTTTATTTTTGGCTTACCAGCGGCGGCACTTGCGATGTATCATACTGCAGCTCCGGCGAATCGACATAAGATTAAAGGCTTACTCCTTTCGGGTGTAATTGCTACGGCTATCACTGGCATTACAGAACCAATTGAATTTTTATTCTTATTTATTAGTCCATTATTATGGCTGTTTCATGTCATTATGACTGGTCTAGGTTTCATGGTAATGGCTTTATTAGGTGTTGTGATTGGGAACACTGATGGCGGGCTACTGGACTTTGTTATTTTTGGCTTGTTACAAGGAACTTATACAAAATGGTGGTGGGTTCTCATTGTCGGCGCTATCTGGTTTGTTGTTTATTATTTCGTCTTTAAAACAGTCATTGTAACCTTTGATTTAAAAACACCTGGACGAGACAAGGTCTTAGATGAGACTGAATATACCGATCAAGAAGTTCAATATAAGAAAACGGGTGGCTATGATGCGCCTGGGATTTTAGCGGCTTTGGGTGGGCAAGAGAATATTCAAGCTATTGATAATTGCATTACGCGTTTACGTTTAGTGTTAGCAGATGCTAATAAAGTAGATGATGACAAATTAAAGCAATTAGGGGCTTTAGGCGTTGTACATTTAGATGCGCAGAATGTACAAGTGATTATCGGAACCAAAGTGACAACGGTCCGTAATCAATTAGAGATGATTTTAGGTTAGAAAAAAGACAGAAGGTGAAGAGTGTGTCGTTTGATAAAGCAATTGATCGACGAGGAACGTATTGTACACAGTGGGATTTTGTAGAAGACCGATTTGGGGAAGCGGACTTGCTTCCCTTCACTATTTCCGATACGGATTTTGCTGTGCCAGAGGCAGTTCTGGCAACATTACAAGAGCGTTTGAACCATCCAGTATTTGGCTATACGAGGTGGAACCATCCGCAATTAAAAGAAGCAATTCAAACGTGGTACCAGACAAGATTCCAGACGAAGATTGAAGAACACTGGATTATGTATACCCAGACCGTTATCTATGGTATTTCTGCTTTGATTCAATTATTGACTAACGAAGGGGAGGGCATTATTTTACAAACACCTGCCTATGATGCATTTTTTAAAGTTATTCAGGAAAATAAGCGGCAAGTAGTGGCGAATGAACTGCTTTATCAAGAGAAGCGCTACAGCATTGATTTTATTGATTTAGAAAAAAAACTAGCGCAACCAGAAAATCGCTGTTTGCTTTTATGTTCCCCGCATAATCCAACAGGACGTGTTTGGGAGCAATGGGAATTAGAGCGAATAGTTTCATTGTGCCAACAGTATGATGTGTTTTTACTTTCTGATGAAATTCATATGGATATCGTTAATAAAGGCCATGTTCATCGACCAATTACGCAATTTGATTATAAAAAATCTGCCATTATTACCAGTGGCACGAAAACCTTTAATTTTCCAGGGCTGATTTTTGCTTACGCCTTAATTCCAGATAACGAATTGCGTGACGCTTTTCAGCTCAAATTAAAAAACGCCGATGGTTTATCATCAACAAGTATTTTGGGAATGCTAGCAACCATGACGGCCTATCAAAAATGTGGTACTTGGGTTGACGAGTTGAATGATTATTTAGCGGAGAACCAACGTTACGTGAAAGATTTTTTACAGACATATTTGCCAAAAATTAAAGTGACGGAGCTGGAGGCAACTTACTTAATGTGGTTGGATGTATCAGCGGCAGTTCCAGATGTGGCCCGCTTACAAGAGGCTTTAGTTTCTGTGGGGAAAGTCGCCATTATGGACGGCTCGATTTATGGCGGTAATGGACAACGATTTTTACGGTTAAATATTGGCTGTTCGCAAACAAAACTACACGAAGGACTTGAAAGGATGCGTCAAGGTTTTGAAGCTGTTTTACAAAAGGATGGCACAGCATCAGCGCTTGGGAATAATTGAGAAAAGATAGCATTCCGAAAATGGTTGCAGTACAATGGAAAAATAGAAACAAATAAAATAACAAAAAGTAACAACTTGTCATTTACTGGGGGAAAAGAAATGAAAACAATTAAAACAAAGCAAGCACCACAAGCAATTGGGCCATATTCACAAGCAAAAATTGTGAATGGTTTATTGATTACTTCTGGTCAGATTCCACTGGATCCTGAAACAGGCAAGGTGGTTGGTACAACGATTAAAGAACAAACCAATCAAGTACTGAAAAATATTCAAGGGATTTTAACAGAAGCTGGTAGTGATTTTGCTCATGTAGTCAAAACGACATGCTATTTACAAAATATGGCAGATTTCACGGCATTCAATGAAGTCTATGCTGAGTATTTTAGTGCGGAATATCCTGCACGCACAACGATTGAAATCTCTAAATTACCGATGGATGTGTTGGTGGAGATTGAGATTATCGCAGAAGTAGTGGCGTAAAAAGAATAAAACAATGGTTCCATTAAGGTATAGTCACTTAGGGAACCATTGTTTTTTTTGTGGTTGCTTTTTTGCCGAAAGTAAGGAAAGATTTTGGTATATCGAAAACAACGTTTATTCGCTATAGTAAAAATACAAGTAAGCGCTAACTTGTGGAGGAATGACAAATGTTAACATTTAATGAACAAAGACTATTAGAACAATTGTTGAAGGAAGAGGAGTTTCAAACATTTGATGCACTAGCTAGTCACTTAGGCCTATCAGTTCGAACGGTTCGTAATTTATTGAATAAATTAGAACCGACTTTTCAGCAGAATCACCTTCGGCTGTCTAAAAAGTATGGGGTTGGTATTAAATTAATTTCAGAAAAACAGTCATTTAGAGAAATATCAGAAAATATTCATACATCCATTGTCGTACGTCGTGAAGTTTTGAAGTTAATGTTGTTATTTTATTATCGAAAAAAAGTTTCAATTAATCAATTAAGCCAAGTGTTTTTCCTAACAAAAAGTTCAGTATTAGCTGATTTAAAAATTGTTGAGAAGGAACTGGCTGTCTATAATTTGAAAATTGTAAGGAGTCATCAAGGGACTGAATTATTGGGACATCGAAAAGATATAAAATCAGCAATTATTGATTCGGTGCACTTAGTTGGTACGGCATTTATTTTTGAAAACCGTGCCTATCTGTCGAAAAATCAATTTTATTGCCAAAAAATTTTAGTGAGTGAGTTTAAGAATGTTATATTATCAGGAATTCGTTTAATATCGATAAAATATTCCTATTCTTTTAATGAGGATTTTATACAAACTTTAGTCATCCAATTAATGGTAGACATTTTATTATTTGGTAAACAGATGAATGAAAAACAATCAAAAGATGGTTCTGATCCGGCGACAGACTTTCAATTGTATCTAGAACAGACATTAGGATTTACTTTTTCTAATCAATATAATCCAAATCGAATTGGCGAATATCTAGCTGCGTGTGAATATAGAAAACCACAAAAATCATCGCCGTTACATGAAATTGCCAAGCAAGTGCTGACTAGTTATCAAGATTTACAACAGGTTAGAATGGATACTTCAAATTTAATCGATAAAATTGCAGATAACATTGGACAAATTAAACAACGAAACCACTATAGAATGAGTGTTTTTCATCCGTTATTGAATGATTTACAACTGAATTTTGGTAAAGAATTTATTGCTTTGCGGTTTTGCTTTTTAGCAATTGAAAAAAGAGTCGGTTATGTAAGTGATGATGAGCTATGTTTTCTGCTAGTTACTATTTTAAATACACCACAAAGGTATAAGCCTCAGTTAACTGCTCGTCTAGCTAGTAATGGAAGTTCGGAATATCGCCAGTTTATCAAAAGAGAACTACAACGAAATTTGTCAGATGTTCAGGTATTTTTAAATGAGGAAGTGAGTATAGCAGATTGGCAGTTTATTTTTTCAAAAAATAAGCAATTAAAAAAATTAGCAGACGATAATATAAAGTTTGATGTATTCAATAAAAGCCATTTAGCAATTGTTAAAAATGAAACCGCTTTATATAAACGATTTAAAGTAGAACGAGGTTGTAGTATACCATCTATTTTTGAAACAATTTCTATGTCCAATAAATTAAGTAAGGCAAAGGTCGTTGAGAAAATCACAGAACGACTGATTGAAGAAGAAGTTACTGACTTTGCTACCATTGAAGATGCTTTTAACAGAGACCAGCATCAACCTCTTATATGGCGAAAAATGGAATGTGCGATTTTATTTATGATAGATCCAAGACAATTACAGTCACAAATACGAGAATTCAGCTGGTCTGCATTAATCAATTGGTGTGAGAACAATCAAAATAATCAGGTGCGAAAAGTAGTTATTATTGTTGCTGGAAAAATAGAAGAAATTGATTTTTACGAAATTTTTAGAAGATTTGTGTCAAATGGATAAGGAAAATAGTTGGTTGGCGTTTTGTTTGAAAGAAGGAATAAGGGAGGTACAAAATGGAAAAAATCGTTCAATTTGTAAATGAAAAAATATCACCACCACTCATGAAAGTTGGAGAGAATCGTTATATGATAGCTGTTAAAAACGGCATGATTTTAACTGTTCCTTTTACTATTATTGGTTCAATTTTTATGATTTTAGCCCAGTTTCCGCTGACAAGTTATCAGAATTTTATTGAACCTTACAAGAATGTATTAATGGTGCCAACTTCTGTAACTTTTGGGATTATTGGTTTAATAGCAGTAGTTGGGATTAGTTATAGTTTATCTCAGTTTTACAAAATTGATACTATTCGGAATGTTTTAATGTCGTTAGTTTGTTATTTATTAGTACAATCTTCCATGGGAGAAGATGGGTCATATAGCATTAACACTGGAAATTTTGGTACTTTAGGTGTTTTTTCAGCAATTATTATTTCGTTTGTAGTTGTTGAAATTTATCGATTTTGTATGAACAAACAGTTAGCTATTAAAATGCCGAGTAGTGTACCTCCAGCAATAGCTAAATCTTTTAACATTTTAATTCCGTTACTAATTTCATTAACAGTATTTTGGGTTATTCGTGTGCTGTTAGGCTTTGATATCAACGCAAGTTTGAATATGCTCTTTAGCCCTCTAGTTCAAGGTTTAAGCACTCTTCCCGGAATTCTTGTTTTTATGCTTTTACGGTCGCTACTATGGTGTGTAGGGATTCATGGAGGGGCTGTGTTATCTGTTGCAGATCCAATTTTTTTAACTATGTTAGGTGCAAATACGGATGCCTTAGCTGCTGGTGAGCCATTACCGTATATTACCGCTGCGGGTTTTGTTAACTTTATTTTTATTGGTGGCGGTGGCGCAACGCTTATGCTAGTTATTTTTATGATTTTTTCAAAGGATCAAGGATTGCGTACTTTGGGAAAGCTTTCTCTGCCAGCAAGTATTTTTGAAATCAATGAACCAATTGTTTTTGGCGTACCAATGGTATTAAATCCTGTCTTGATGATTCCTTACACACTTTGTAATACATTGCTTGCTTTAATTGCATATCTGTTAATGTATTTTGATGTGATTGGACGGCCAGTTGTCGCTGTTCCATGGACTACACCACCAATTCTTATGCAATATTTAACTTCGGGTGGAGATTGGCGTGCAGCAGTGTATGGTGTATTTGCTTTGTTAGTAAGCGGGGCAATTTATTACCCATTTTTCAAAATGCTAGAGAAACAGCGGTTAGATATCACCATACAAGAAACAGCAGAAAATGAAGAGAATTTGGAAGGAGAAACTGTCCGTGAATCAAATGAATCAGTTTATTAATTCTCAGTGGCAACTATTGCCAACGCTTCTTCAAAATACCATCACAATGCCGTTTGAAGAAGAAAGTCCCAAACAAATTATTTTTGTTGGATCAGGAAGTTCGTTGAATGCTGCCAAAATGGCACAACGTTATTTTGAAACGTTCAGTCAACAATCATTGCTTTTTTTCAATGTTCAACAATATAAAAAGCAAGGAGCTTTGTTAGATCCGCATTATCTAGTAGCTATTTCTCAAACAGGCAATAGCTTGGCAACACTTGAGTGTCTTCATTTAGCAAGTGAGAACAAAAACACAACAATCTTTCTCAGTGCAACAAGGGATGAAGAAAAGCGACAGTATGCAGATTATTTTATAGACTTATGTTGTGCAGAAGAGCAAATTGGACCGAAAACAGTTGGTTTTACGGCTACGTTTATTCGATTAGTTCAATTAGCTTTAGCATTTAACAAAGATCAGGAAGACCGCATATCTGAGGAAATCTTTGTAAGTTTTAAAGAATGTATTCAAAAAATGCCTAAAATGAAGGAAATAACTCTTCAATGGCTAAAAGAAAATCCCCATTGGGCAAATGCACCTTATTTGACAATTACAGCAGATGATGCCCTTTTAGGGGTGATAGAAGAAGGTGCTTTAAAGGTGTTGGAAACATTGAGAATCCCAGTCATGGCCTATGAAATTGGGGAGTTTACACATGGACCGCATCGATTAATCAAAGAGGGCTCTTACCATATCTTTTTAAGTGGCGGGCCAACGACAGAGTTAACGGAAAGAGTAAATCTATATACCCAAAGTTTTACAAAAAATACTTTACTGATAACAGAAAAGGCAGGAGAGATAACTGTAGACCTTTCTTGCGAAACTCCCGGTGTGGAGTTACTGTATACTTTGATTTTTCAAGTATTGGCAAATGAGTGGGCATTACAAACAGGATTTAATCCAGACAAAAAAGTTCATGAAGCATTTTTTGCTTTTGTGGGTACAAAAGATTAGGAGTGGGAAAAGATATGTCATTAAAAATTGCTATTATTGGTGCAGGAAGTGTATATACACCAGAAATAATTGAAGGATTAGCGCAAAGTAAAGAGAAATTACCTGTAACAGAATTAACCTTGATGGATATTAATCCGGATCGTTTAGAAATTATGTATAATTTTTTAAATCGTTATAAAAAATTTCATCAATTATCGTTTGCTATTCGTAAAACAGAAAACTTAGAAGAAGCCGTTAAAGGTCAAGATTTTATTTTAACGCAAATTCGAGTAGGTGGGAATCAAGCAAGGATTCACGATGAAAAGATTCCTCTGAAATACGATGTGATTGGTCAAGAAACTACAGGGCCAGGGGGCTATATGAAGGCGTTGCGTACAATTCCAGCTATAGTAGAAATTGCGAAAGCTGTTGAAAAACATAATCCAGAAGCATGGCTAATTAACTATGCTAATCCTACAGGTATTTTAGCAGAAGCAGTCCGTAATTATACCAAAACAAAATTTATCGCTTTATGTGCAGGTGGTATGCGTCCAAGAACTTGGGTCGGGTGGGCACTTGATGCAAATTATAAAGAAGTAACGTATGATTTTGTCGGGTTAAACCATATGAATTTTGCTTATAATATTCGCGTAGATGGTCGTAAAATTACAAAAGAGGAATTTGATAAAGTAGCAGATATTCATGAAACCGTGGCCCCAGAATTAATCAAAAAATTGAATGCTCTACCTAGTCTATACTGTCAATATTACTTCCATCGCCGCCAAAAGTTAGCAGAACTTAAAGAGGCCCCTCTAACCAGAGGTGAGACAGTTTTAGGCTTGGAAAAGGAAATCTATACGGCATTAAAAAACCCTAGTCAGCATGATAAGCCAGAGATTTTAAAAAATCGTGGTGGTGGTTATAGTGAATTAGCTTTAGAAGCACTTTCTGCGATCTACAATGATGAAGATATGTGGATTGTTGCAAACGTTAAAAATGAACGTGCAATTGAATTTTTACCTTATGATACCTCTGTGGAAACACCTTGTATTTTAAATAAGAATGGGATCACCCCACTTGTTCAAAATAACATACCTGAAGGTGTATATGGCTTAGTTTCTGCTGTAAAAAACTATGAGAGCTTAGTGGTCCAAGCAGCTGTAGAAGGAAATTATGATAAAGCATTAGAGGCAATGGTAGCTCATCCATTAGTAGGAGATTTTGACATTGCTAAACCGATGTTGGATGAGATGTTAAAAGTTAACGCACCTTACATTCATCCAGATTTAGTCGCTGCAGTCACTGATTAAAAAGAAGCGAACAACAGTTGTTCTGTAATAACTGTTGTTCGCTTCTTTTTAATGTTAAAACAATACGATTCAGCCAAAATGTCTAGCCGTGCTGGAAAATTTTCAGCAAATAGGCTACCATGGAAGAAAATCGATAAAACGAAAGTTAAATGAATAGAAAAGAGATATGAAAGAGGCTATAAGATGAAAAAAAATATTAGCCAACTAGCGCAGTGGTTGAAAGAACACAGTTTATTATTGAAACTAATTTTTCTTGGTTCTGTATTAGTTTTCGTGGCTAACCAAGTGACACATATCGCTCAAGGCATGACCTGGGCGGATATTTTTTCCACGATGGAACAACAAAGTACGGGGCGTTTAATTGGTATGGTCTTGGCAGGACTATTAGGGGTTATTCCGATGCTCCTTTATGACTATGTAGTCGTTAAGTTATTGGAAAAAGAAGGTAAGCCACCAATGAAACGAATGGATTGGTTAACTTCGGCTTGGGTCACTAATACCATTAATAACTTAGCGGGTTTTGGCGGCGTGGTTGGGGCAACGCTACGGATTAATTTTTACGGAAAAGATGTACCGCGGGGCAAGGTTGTAGCAACGGTCTCAAAAGTTGCTCTGTTCTTGATTTCAGGGTTATCTATTTTATCTTTTGTGGCGTTTGTTGATTTATTTTTTATTCGAACCCAAAATGTTTTTCGTGAATATTGGGTTTGGTTATTATTGGGCAGCCTGATTGCGCCAGCGCTCTGGTTTTTCACGTATTTAAAACGGCGAACATTGTTTAAAACATTTTTTCCAAAAGCGGTGCTCCTTTTATTCGGCGCTTCATTAGGTCAATGGCTAGGTGGGATGTTTGCTTTCTTAATGATAGGTCGTTTGATGCAGGTGCCAGTTTCGATGGTTTCTGTTTATCCAATGTTTGTTATCGCCACGTTGATTGGGATGTTAACTATGGTTCCTGGTGGTATGGGAACGTTTGATGTCTTAATGATTTTGGGCTTGTCACAATTAGGGATTGATCGATCACAAGCGGTCGTCTGGTTGTTGTATTATCGTTTGTTCTATTATGTGACGCCTTTTATGACAGGAGTTATTTTGTTCTTGCAACAAGCAGGCATGAAAGTTAACCAATTTTTTGATAATTTACCTCGGTTATTTTCACAAAAAGTGGCGCATTTTATTTTGGTGGCGGCGTTATATTTTGCAGGGATTATGATGGTTCTATTGTCGACTGTGACGAATTTGTCGAATGTTAGTCGTTTATTCCAAGTGTTACTTCCCTTTTCTTTTAATTTTTTAGATCAAACATTGAATTTATTTGTAGGATTCTTGTTATTAGGTTTAGCTCGAGGCATTTCTATGAAAGTGAAAAAAGCTTATTGGCTTACAATTATTTTACTAGGATTTTGTATTGTAAATACGGTGGCACGAACGACTTCGTGGCAGTTAATTGCTGTTTATGCCGTTATTTTATTGGCGGTTATTTTGGCTCGTAAAGAATTTTATCGTGAAAAGTTCGTTTATTCATGGGGCGCTTTAACGGTAGATAGTATTTTGTTTGGCTGCTTGTTTATCGGTTATGCGGTTGCTGGCTATTACGCCGCACGACCAGCTGGTGGCAATCAAGTTATCAATCACTTTTTGTTGTTTCCGTCAGATGATGTTTGGTTTAACGGATTGATTGGTTTAAGTATTTCCTTGATTGGTTTATTCTTTTTGTATCAATATTTAGCCGAAACAACTGTTACTTTAGGTGAGGGGTTTGAGGAAGCGCGGTTGACACGCTTTTTGGAAAAATTTGGTGGCAACGAAGGCAGTCAATTTTTGTATTTAAAGGATTATGGTCATTTTTATTACCAAGAAGAAGGCGAAGATCAAGTACTTTTTGGGTTTCAAATGAAGTTTAATAAATGCTTTGTCTTGGCGGATCCAATTGGGCAACGAGAGAAATGGACAGCGGCGACACTGGCGTTTATGGATCAAGCTGATTTGTTAGGCTATCAATTAGTTTTTTATCGTATTTCGGAAGAATATGTTATGACTCTTCACGATTGCGGCTTTGAATTTATGAAAGTTGGGGAAGAAGGCTTGATTCAATTTGATGAGCCGTCAACAGTGAATCAAACAGCCTGGACGGAAACGGTGACTGAAAAAATAGCAGCAGATGCAGCGGATTTTCAGTTTGAATTTTATCCCGAAACGATTAGTGATGCCTTATATCAAGAGTTAGAACGAGTTTCTGCAGACTGGTCACGGAATCAAAAAGAGCGCTACTTTATTGGTGGACGGTTGGATCCCGAGTACTTGAAATGCAGTAGCGTGGGCTTGGTGAGACAGAAACAAACGGTCATCGGTTTCATTACTGGAAAAGAAATGGAAAAAGGCAAAAGTATTTCGTATGATTTGTTACGTATTCGTTCAGAAGCACCTGCTTTTACTAGAGAATATTTGTTCACTCATTTTATTGAAACTTATCAACAGCAGGGCTATCAATTAATTGATATTGGGATGGCGCCGTTGGCTAACGTAGGGGAGAGCAAGTACTCTTTCTTAAAAGAACGCTTTGTTAATATTTTTTACAAGTATAGTTATCAAATTTATGCGTTTCAAGATACACGCAAGCGCAAAGAACAATATGTCACTAGTTGGCAACCACGTTATTTTGCTTATCCTAAGCGGACCAGTGTGCTCTTTGCTTTTGTGCAACTTTCCTTGTTGATTACGAAAGGAAGACATCAAAGTGTTTCGCTTGTGGAAGAAGCAATGACTGAAATTTAACTCTAATATAAATAAAAAAGTTAGACTTTGGTCTAACTTTTTTATTTATCACAAATTATTAATCAAAGAATATATTTTTTTATTAAAGAATGGTTGACATTAAGTTTGCGTCTTATTAGAATTTAATTAGAGTGGCGGTTGTTTATCTTTTAATATGGAATCTCGTTATGTCGATATTTAACGTAAAATTTTGAGATTAGTAAGGCCGATAAACAGAAAGAACATAATTTTATAAGACCAGAAGTTAAGTATTCAAGTGAATAATTTGGCTAAGTATGTAATTGAATATTGTTTAGAACACTATCATAATGGCCTGTAATGTAAAAATGTCGAGCTGTTTTATTCAAATTCATGGACTAGGGTGAACTAAATCAAAATTAGAATTAATCAAGATGTTTTACAATGAGGATAAATAATTAGCCATTTTGGTAGAAAATGCCTCACTAGGAATGCGATTGGAAGCAGTAGGTGCATTTAATTATTTTAGTTTTACATAACGAATCAGAATATAACTATTTTGCTATAAACTTAGATGAGGTAGGTGAGCCAATTGAAAACGAAGAAGTGGAACTGGTCGATACTTGCATTTTTTATACCGTACCTTGTTTCAAATATTTTTTTATTTTTTACTCTTACAGAAAAAGATAATAAGCTATTAAAAATGATTGAAGAGTCGTCAAAACTATTAAATATTTCAAACGGAGAATTTAATTTTTTTATGATAGTTATTGTTATAATCGCTAATTTGTGTATCTTTTTTGTTACGTTCATAATTTTGAAAATTGTTTTACTTATTTTTGGGTTTAAAAAAAATTATAATCAAGATATATTTATAAGTCTGCTATTGTCAGTAAGCGTAGTTAATCTTCTTGTTCTTTTTATATCTGAAATAGTAACAATTGATAGATTACCGTTATCAATTAGTACTTCTTCTATTGAAGTGATAATCTTTTTATTGCTATTTTACAGTAATACCAAAGATGTAAAAGCAACTAAATTGTTGTTTTTTGGTAAATTATGGTTGCTTTTATTTAATATAGTGTCATTAGTAGTTTAAATGGAAATCATAGGAATTACATAAAAAAATCAAATTAATGTTTGTCTTGTTGGATAAAATTAGCAATTTGAAATTAAAAAGTTGAAAAAGCATAGATATTTCATAGAATAAACGAATATCTATTTTAACTGACTAAATCATTTATAACAAAAAAATCTGAGACAGAATGAATCCCATTCTGTCTCAGATTTTGTTTTTCACAACTCATCAGACCTTATTGATAAAGAGTCATTTTAATAATAACCCTTAGTTTTTTGTGAAAGATTTTTTATTTGTCTTCTTTTTTACGGTTTCGTCTAGCAGGAATCAAGGTTACGTAGGCAACGAAACCACCAGTACATAGAACGAATAACACGATGCCAGGAATCAATCCTTCTGGTAAATAAGAGAACTGAATAGTATGGGTTCCAGCGCTGACAGGAACGCTTAGAAAGGCATCTTTAAAGGCTTTTGGGGTAACTTTTTTGCCATCAATTTTGACACGCCAACCTTTGTCATAAGGAATTGTAGTGACGAGTACTTGATCTTTGTCGGCGGTAAAGGTACCTGAAGCAGAGCGTTTGCCAGTGGTTAAATCAACGCCTTTTTCTTGCACGGCGGAAATGGCTTTTTCAAATGCATTGGTATTTAAGCCAACTACTTGCGGCTGAACAAAACTTACTGCTTTGGTTCCATAAAAACTTACTTTGAAGTTAACAGTTGTATCTTTTGGATAGTAGCCTAAATTATAATATTGGCCAGTAATGCCAATTTGTGATTGCTGACTCGAGCCGTTCACGGTGACCGTCGCAGTGGAACTTTCCAATTGAGCAAAATCTGTTGGGAATAAACTCAAATAAGCTTGCGTATTGGCGGGCACATTGACTGTATAAGAAATCTCTTTGGCTACGTTATGTTGTTTCTCCGTAAAAGTTACGCCAGCTGTATTTTGCGTAATTGTCACGTTATTTTGAAGCGTCATCGTTGGTTGATAAAAGGTAAAATACCGTTCATTGGTATTGGCTAAAGCATTTAGTAAATTTGTTTGACTACCTAAATTATCATTGAGAGGTTGCCGAACATTGTAAATCTCTTTGTCTGCTAAAAATCCTAACGGCAAAGCATTTTCGTTACGATAAAGCTGATATTTACCAGCAGCAGCTTGTCGTTCAAAGCCGAATTTCATTGGATTATTTTCAGCAATATTGTATTTAATGCCCATCAAAGCATCCATTAACAAGGTATTATTTTGGTAACGAATATTTAAATTCGTGCCTCGTGAGCGGAAACCTAAGGCGTTTAGGTATGTTGAAGAATGTCGGTTCCGTACGGAAGAAAACATGCTAATGCCACTGTAGCCATAGTTAATGCCGTCATTGGCCGAAACACCATTTAAATTTTCCAAGCGGTAAAAGGTATCATTTTCTTTTTTTGTTTGATCGACTAGATTTTTTAAGTCAGGATAAGGTTCAGAATACAAGCTGCGTGATGCGTAGTTCCAATCATTTAAAATACCAGTGACCATCGCCCGTGTATTAATGATTGCTTCACCAGAAACGAGCAGCAACAACAAAATCACTAAGTATTGCATAGGCGCTTTTTTCAATTGATAAAAAGCAATTCCGAAAAAGTATAATAGTAAAAAAGTTGCCGTTAATACGAAAGAGGTTAAAGTCACATACGTATAACTAGTAGCACCTTTTGTGCCCATTGCAAGAGCAAAAATTGCTAAAAGAATCAAAATCAAGCCGCTTAAGACGCCGAGATCATCCTTTTCAAATTTTTCCCAACCATAACCAGCAAGCAAAATAACTAGGAATGAAAAGAGGAAACTATAGCGGAAAAGAAACATGTTCGGCGCATGCATACCGTGCCAGAATAAATTTAAGGGCATGATGTAAAAGCTAGCAATCAATAGGACAAACAAACTGCCAAAAAGTAGTTTGTTTTTCAATGGAACTTCTTTCGTAACGAAATAGAAGAGACAAAAAATCAAAGGCAACAACCCAATGTAAATAAAAGGAATGGACCCATATTTGGTTGTATCGTAAACGCCAATCATATTTTTCATAATAATATCTAAAAAGGCAGTCGCTTCTGTTTTAAAGGTTGTAATTTCAGAAAGAGTTTCACCATTGGTTCGTAAATCTAAGACAGCAGGTAAGACCATAATCATGGATGCTCCACCAGCTAAAAGAGAAGTAGTAAAATACGCAACGATTCGAGATTTATATCGTTGCCAGTCTGTAAACGTTCGTGCAAAATAGTACAGGAAGGAAAACAACCCAATCATAAAGCCAAAATAATAATTTGTAATGAAAAGCAAGAAATAACTGACAAACAATAATGTCGGTTTTCGTTGGTCCATTAAACGATGAATTCCTAAAATTACGAGTGGCAGATAAATAAAGGCATCCAGCCACATAATTAATTCTGAATGGGCCACAATGAAGGACATTAGCGCATAAGACACACTTAAAGTCACATGGGACCATTTAGGAATCTTAAAGGTTTGTTTTGCCAAGAACCAAAAACTCAAGCCAGCACTCCCAATTTTCAACAACGTTAGGAAATAGAGCGCATCAGGCATGTTTTGATTGTTAAAGAAAAAGACGAGCGGCGTAAATAAGCCACCAAGATAATAGGAAATTAAGGACAAGTAGTTTAGTCCCAAAGAAGCATTCCATGTATAGAAAAGACTTTGTTTTCCATGAAGAACATTGTTAAAGCTTGCGTGAAAATTTGAAAATTGAGAAAAGGCATCGCTGGCTAAAACACTGCGACTACTTCCTGGATAAATCCCAATACTCAAATAGATAATTGCCATAATTAAAAATGGAATGAAGAAACTGGCTAACATATAAGGCCAGTTGTTTTTTAAAAACTGCCTACTTTTATTTTTCATAAATAACCTCACCTGATTTTTCGAAAGTACCTATAGTTTATCATACTCTTTATTTGATGTACCAATAGAAGAAAAACTTTAAAATTTTATTAGGATCCTAAGGGTGGAGTGAAGAAGAATTAGGAGTAAGGGATTGACATTCAAATGCTAAATCACCACATCAAACAACGAATATTCTCCGAAAAATTGCTGAAAACTCCCTGTGGATAACTTTGTGCATAACTCTGTTGAAAACCACAAAAAAGCTTTTTATCTCGGTTTATCCACAAGGATAAGTTTTCGAGTTGCTAAAAAAAATAGACGCAAGTTCAGAAGGGCTGCTTGCTAAAAGTGAAGGAGCCCCTAAAGTTGAAAGAAGATGAAAACGTTATTAAAACAACGTTTTCATCTTCTTTTTTCTAGAATTTACAAAGATTTAATGTCGAACAAATAAGCATTGTGGAAAAGTTTTTTGGAAAAAATAAGAAATTTCATCCACAAAGTTTTCTGTGGAGAATTTAAAAATGCTTGTCAAGCTTTTTTTGAAAAAATGTGGATAACTTTTTAAAGACACACTTTTTTCCATTTGCGAATTTGCGTTCGGAAACTAGTAAAAGGGGCAACGCTATTAACGTGAATCCATTTCCAAAGAGGCCATTGTGCTTTGGTGGTCGCCCAAGCCCGTTGTTGAGGTAAAAATAATTCGTCTTCGGAAAGCGAGTCAATCCAATGAAGTAATTTTTCTAAGATGTCTTGCAACGCAATCAGCTGACTTTCTAAACTCATTTGTCCATAGGTTTGATAAAATGATTGATAGAGAGCGCCCAGTTGATTCCATTTATAGCCTTCAGCTGGCGTTTGAACGGTCAGACCACGTTGTTCTTGTTCTTCCCAAGAAAGCAGCAAGTTGAGCCAACCTAATTGATAGGCTAAGTTCTCTGAAGGTGTTTTAGCTACTGTTTCAATTCGGTGATCTTTAAGTGTTTCAGGAATTTCTGCAAATTCAGCTAAATATTTTTGTGAAGCTATTTGAATGGCCTCAATCAAGGCTTCTTTTGATTCATAGGTTCGCATTCTTCGGCTAACGTCCTTTCTTGGTAGGATCTGCTTGTTTTTCTTGAGTAATTTGAGTGACTAAACCAAAAGGATCTTTCACAATCGCATAAAATGTTGCAAATTCATTTTCAATTGGTTCTTGGATAATACAGGATTCGGGATGGCGCGTGAGTTTTTCAAAAATTGTTTTGGCAGAGTGACGGCTATTGACGGTTAAGCTGAGGGTCAATTGTTCTGTGGGCGTGGTATTCATTCCTGCAAACAAAGGATTATCAGCTAGTTGTAATTGAAAAGTGTCCATTTGTAAAATCGAGTGAGAAAGCCAGTGTTCTTCGCCAGCGGGAATGGTCAAAGAAGGATTTAAACGCTCTTTAAATTCTTGATTAGTAATTTTAAAAAGAATATCACCAGCAAAGGCTTCTTGGTAAAACGTCAAGGCTTCCGTTGCTCGTCCGTTTAAGACCATAAAAAGGGCAAATTGTGTGTTTTTCATTGTTTGAACCTCCTAAGATTGATAAGATAAGCATAACAATAAAAGGTGTCAAAAAGTGACACCGATGGAGGGAAAAATGAAAAAATCAGAACGTTTAAATCAGGAACTTTTTTTCTTGAGAACCCATCCTCAGTTTAATTTAAATCAGTTAATGAAAACTTTTGGGATTTCTAAAAGCACAGCTTTGCGGGATATTGAAGCTTTGGAAAATTTAGGCGTGCCGCTATATGTGGAGAATGGTCGTTATGGTGGCTATCGAGTTTTAAACAAACCGTTGTTGCCGCCGATTTATTTTAATGAAAACGAAGTGTTAGCGATCTTTTTTTCGTTACAATTACTGAAATTAGTCGCAGAGTCACCGTTTGGTCATTCCTATCAGCAAATTCAGCAAAAATTATTGCATTCTTTAGATGAACCAACCCAATTTAAAATCAGTCAAATGAGTAAGGTCGTCTATTACGAAGGAATTGAACAAGTAGAAGCACCAGGCAATTTAGAGCAGCTGTTTCATTGTATTTTGGCGCAACAAGTAATTCAGTTTAACTATACCAGATATGAAGCAACAACGAAAAAAATCTTACCAACCCGGTTAACTATTTTAGAAGGGTATTGGTATTGTTCAGGCTATGATGTGACTAAAAAGGCTTGGCGTACTTACCGCTGTGATTTTATGGAGGCTATTCAGCAGTTAAACCAAACACTGGATTTTACGACTGAAGAACTGAAAGAATCGTATCGCCATCAACAAACGACGGCACGTACGATTCCATTTAAAGCAATCATTACAGAAAAAGGCAAAGAATTTTTTTATAAACATCGCTTTGACAATATTCAGTTGGAAGAAACGCCCACGCAGTGTTTTTTAGTTGGACAGATTCATCCAACAGAAACACAATTTTTAGCCAACTATTTTATGGGCTTTGGTGAAGAAGTGACAATTTTAGAGCCAGTCCAAGTGAAACAAGCGTATGTAGAAAGTATAATGAGGATTCAAAAAAAATATCAAGAATAGATTGTGGAACTGTGAACAATCTCATGTGTAAAAATGCACATTGGAGAGGAGAAAGAAAAACCCTTGATTTAAAAATCAAGGGTTTTTCTTTCTAAGAACGTGCTTGCCCATTTCCATAAATAACATATTTTGTCGAAGTAAGCTCTGCTAGACCCATAGGTCCACGGGCATGTAATTTTTGCGTACTAATGCCGATTTCGGCGCCAAATCCAAATTCAAAACCGTCCGTGAAACGAGTTGAAGCATTCGCATAAACAGCGGCTGCATCCACTTGTTGTAAAAATTGTTGTGTGGCAAAGTAATTATCACTAATAATACTTTCAGAATGTTTTGTATTGTAGCGATTAATATGCTGGATGGCTTCGTCTAAAGAATCAACGACTTTCACTGCTAAGATAAAGTCGAGAAATTCCGTTTCCCAATCTTGTTCAGTCGCTGGAATGGCTTCTTCAAAAATTGCTAACGCACGTTCATCTGCCCGAAGTTCCACGTGAAACTCCTTCAAGGCTTTTTCAATTGTTGGTAAAAAGGCTTCAGCCACCTCTTGATGAATTAATAACGTTTCGGCGGCGTTACAGACAGAAGGACGTTGACATTTAGCATTGACAATAATTTCAGTTGCCATTGTTAACTGGGCATCTTTGTCCACGTAAATATGACAATTGCCTGTGCCCGTTTCAATAACAGGAACAGTGGCCGTCGTCAAAACAGTTTTGATTAAGTTGGCGCCGCCACGCGGAATGAGGACATCCAAGTAGTCATTTAAGCGCATAAGTTGTTGGGCTGTTTCTCTAGAAGTATCATCAACAAATTGAATGAGATGGGGAGAAACGGCTTCTTGTATTAGCGCTTCTTGTAAAATTGTCACCAATATCTGATTGGAGTGAAACGCTTCTTTTCCGCCTCGAAGAATAACAGCATTTCCCGATTTGAAACAAAGGCTAGCGGCATCTGTTGTCACGTTCGGCCGCGATTCATAAATGATTCCAATAACACCTAAAGGCACGCGTTGTTGCCCAATTAACAGCCCCGCTTCATTGCGCCACATTTTATCTACTTCCCCAATTGGATCGGGTAAAGTAGCGACTTGGCGTATGCCCTCGGCCATCGCTGTGATCCGTTCTTCTGTTAAACGTAAGCGGTCTTGCATTGTTTCAGAAATTCCGTGGGTAGCGGCTTGCTCTAAATCTAATGCGTTTGCTTGTAAAATGCGGGGCGCATTGGCTTCAATGGCTGCGGCCATTTTGTTTAACAAAGTATTTTTTTGACGAGTATCCATCAAGCCTAGCGTATAAGAGGCTTCTTTAGCTTGTTGCCCTAGTTGCTTTAAATCAGTCACTTTCATGCCCTCCTTTAATAAATAACGTACCGATATCTTTTCCTTCTAAAATTTCAAAAATGATTTTTGGCTGCTTTCCGTTTGCTAAAATCATCGCCTGTTGATTAGCTAACACACGTTCAGCAGCTTTTAATTTACTAGACATCCCACCAGTGCCAAAGCGGCTTCCCTTACCACCGGCTAATTGGAACAAGTCTTCATTAATTTCATTGATTTCAGAAAATAACGTGGCTTCTTTGTTGACAGTAGGGTTGTCTGAAAAGAAACCATCAATATCTGATAACATAACTAACAAGTCAGCTTGAACAATTTGGCAGACAATGGCAGACAATTGATCGTTATCCCCGAACTTGGTTAAGTGATCCAATTCTTCAATTGCGACAGTATCATTTTCATTGACGATAGGAATAATATTCATTTTTAACAGTTGTTCAAAAGTATTGGTAACATTATTGCGACTTTCAGGATATTCAATAACATCACGAGTTAATAAAACTTGTGCCATTTGTTGGCTATAGGTTGAAAACCGCTGATTATAAATGTTCATTAATTCTGCTTGGCCGACTGCAGCGACTGCCTGTTGTTCGGGAATTGTCGTTGGGCGCACAGATAGATTTAATTTATTCAGTCCGACACCAATTGCGCCAGAAGAAACTAAAATAATTTCTTTGCCTTGGTTGCTTAAATCACTCAAAGTAAAGGCTAATTGATCAATTGCTTTTAAGTTAATATTGCCATTGGGATAAATCAGAGAACTGGTTCCGACTTTGATCACAATTCGTTTGGCCTGTTGGAGTTTGTTTCTCATAAGTGCCTCGTTTCTTTTTACAGTAAAATTTGACACTCATTATAACAAAATCAGCGGCTACTAGAAAGTGCTAAATAATGAATAGTAAAGAAAGTTTAATGAAAGTGTGAACTTTTTGAGGGAATCTTGGGACTTTTTGGGATTTGGTCTGTTTATTTTAAGAGAAGATGATAGACTAAAAGAAGGAAAATAAACAAAAATTCTCCTCTTTTTTGCGTAGTCTAGATTAACTGGGCTTTTAGAAATGAGAAACTTACTAAAAACAACCAGAGTATCAGAGATTATGGTAAAATAGGAGTAGTTTAGACAGTAGGGGAGAATGGATATGAAACAACGTGGTTTTGAGATTATTTCTAAGTATCAAGAAGAGGGCTTGAGTGTCCCACAACGAGCAACAAAAGGTGCCGCGGGGTATGATTTTCAAGCAGCCGAAACGGTCGTTGTACCAAGTCTTTGGAAGTTACAACAAGCTGGAGAAAATCCCAAACCAATTTTAGTTAAAACAGGAATTAAGGCGTATATGCCTGATTCTGAATATTTAGAATTGGTAAGTCGTTCTTCGAACCCGCTAAAACGATTCCTACTTTTAGCGAATGGTGTCGGAGTCATTGACAGTGATTATTATAATAACGAGAATAACGAAGGACATATCATGTTCCAATTTTTAAACTTTGGATATGAAGATGTTGTCATTGAAAAAGGTGAACGAATTGGCCAAGGGATTTTTAAGCCGTTTTTATTAGCGGATGATGACCAAGTCGAGGCAGAAAGAACGGGCGGTTTTGGTTCGTCTGGACAAAAATAAAGCCCATTTTTTCAGTAGGCAACGTTATTCAAACCATTTAATAAATGTTAAAATAAACAACAGATAAGGAGATTCTACATGGCAAAAAAAGCAAAAGTTCAATTTGAATGTCAAAGCTGTGGGTATGTGTCTCCAAAATATCTCGGCCGCTGTCCTAATTGTGGACAATGGAATTCGATGGTGGAAGAGGTTATTCAAGATACTTCTGATCGTCGTGCTAGAGTAAGTTTGACTGGTAAAAAGACACAACCACAACGGCTATCTGAAGTCGTACCTAAAAAAGAGCCGCGTGTAAAAACTGAATTAGTGGAGCTGAATCGGGTTTTAGGTGGTGGCGTTGTTCCAGGTTCGTTAGTTTTAATCGGTGGCGATCCCGGAATAGGTAAGTCAACATTGCTCTTACAAGTATCGCAACAATTAGCAGCCACAGGTGGCACGGTTTTATATGTTTCTGGTGAAGAAAGTGCTGAGCAAATTAAATTACGAGCGGAGCGTCTAGGCACCGTCAACGAGACATTTTACTTATACGCAGAAACAGATATGCACGAAATATCACGAGCCATTGAAAAATTAGAACCAGACTATGTCATTATTGACTCGATTCAAACAATGACGCAGCCAGATGTTACCAGCGTTGCTGGTAGTGTCAGTCAAGTCCGAGAAACAACTGCCGAATTATTGAAACTGGCAAAAACGAATGGGATTGCCATTTTTATTGTCGGACACGTAACGAAGGAAGGGTCTATCGCAGGGCCACGGATGTTGGAACATATGGTAGACACGGTTCTTTATTTTGAAGGAGATAAGCATCACACCTTTAGAATCTTACGGGCTGTCAAAAATCGGTTTGGCTCAACGAATGAGATTGGTATTTTTGAAATGCAGACACATGGATTGGTTGAAGTTATGAATCCTTCTCAGGTCTTTTTAGAAGAACGTTTAGAAGGAGCCACCGGATCTTCGATTGTGGTAGCAATGGAAGGTTCACGCCCCATTTTGGTGGAAATCCAAGCGTTAGTTACCCCAACGATGTTTGGCAATGCCAAGCGAACGACCACCGGGTTGGACTTTAATCGCGTTTCTTTAATCATGGCGGTTTTAGAAAAACGGGCAGGCCTTTTATTACAAAACCAGGATGCGTATCTAAAAGCGGCTGGTGGAGTCAAAATTAATGAACCAGCTATTGATTTAGCGTTAGCAATCAGTATTACTTCTAGCTATAAAGAAAAAGGAACCTCATCTTCAGAATGTTTCATTGGTGAGATTGGTTTAACTGGTGAAATCCGCCGCGTGAATAGTATTGAACAACGAGTGCGTGAAGCGCAAAAACTAGGCTTTACAAAAGTCTATGTCCCTAAAAATAACCTTGGTGGCTGGGAAGCGCCTGAAGGGATTGAAATTATTGGCGTTTCAACAATTGGTGAAACGTTAAGAAAAGTTTTTAAATAATGAAAAAAGTAGAAATAATCCGTTTAGGTTGTTAGTGGCGTATGATTTTTGTACGCCCCACAACACTAGATGTCTTTATTAAATAAACGAGGAGGATGGCTATATGCAAAAACGAATCATCACGTTGCTGATGATCATTGCTGGTGCAAGTTTAGGAATTTCTCTTTTCCCAATGGCTTGGGAAATGGCTAAGCAAGGCAATAACAGTTGGTTAAACAATAACTTTACGAACGGATTAATCGGTGCAATTATTTTCTTTATTTTATCTTTAGGGTTAGCAAAGTATATTGTTTCCGCTGTCAAAAAAATCGAAGCAGCTTTAAATGAAATGAGTTTAACCTATTTATTATTTGGAAGTATTGGTGCCATCATTGGTTTAACAATTGGTGTCATTATTTCCATTCCAATGTACAACTTACAAATTCCTGTCGTGAATAGTTTACTGCCAATTCTAGTTATGATTATTCTGGGTTACTTAGGTTTCCGAATGGGAACAACACGGATTGAGGAGTGGAAAAAAGTTTTTACACCTCGCCAAAAGAAAGCAAATACGGAAGACACCGAAGGACAAATGTTGGAACGTAAAGTGGAAGACAACTTCCATAAATACAAAATTTTAGACACCAGTGTCATCATTGATGGCAGAATCTACGATATCGCGAAAACGGGCTTTTTAGAAGGTGTTTTGCTCATCCCTAACTTTGTTTTATATGAATTACAATACATTGCTGATTCTGGAGACAGTTTAAAACGGGTGAGAGGTCGTCGTGGCTTAGATATTTTAAATGCTTTACAAAAAGAAGAAGGTATCTCCGTTGAGATGTATGACGGAGATTTCGAGGATATCTCTGAAGTAGACAGTAAATTAATCAAATTAGCAAAATTATTAGATGGCGTGGTTGTGACCAATGACTACAACTTAAATAAAGTCTCTGAATTTCAAAATGTGCCTGTTTTAAACATTAATGCTTTAGCTAATGCTGTGAAACCAGTGGTGATTCCAGGTGAAACGATGAATGTGATGGTTGTAAAAGCCGGAACAGAGCGTCAACAAGGGGTCGCTTACTTAGATGATGGCACAATGGTTGTGGTAGAAGATGGCCAGCATTACATGAATGAGCAAATCGAAGTGGTCGTCACAAGTGCTTTACAAACCGCAGCTGGGCGTATGATTTTTGCCAAACCGGCGCACGCGGGTCGCGGGATTAATGATCGCAAGGATAACCATCCTAAAAACGATAAAAATTAAGCAAAGTGAGGACTTAGTATGATTCGAATCGGTCAAGGTTTTGATGTTCATCAATTAGTTCCGCAACGACCTTTAATTATTGGTGGGGTTACTCTTCCTTATGAAAAAGGTCTGTTAGGTCACTCAGATGCCGATGTTTTAACACATGCAATTATTGATGCAATCCTTGGTGCCGCTGGTCTGGGTGATATTGGGCAACTGTTTCCCGAAACCGATCCACAGTTCAAAAATGCGAATTCTGTAAACTTATTAAAAAAAGTAAATGAAAAAGTTGGGCGGTCGGGCTTTACTATTGGCAATATTGATTGTACAATTTTAGCGGAAGAGCCAAAGATGAGCCCATACTTGGCAGAGATGAAAAAGAATCTAGCCGCGAGTTGCCACTTAGCGGTCACACAAGTGAACATTAAGGCAACGACCATGGAAGCGATGGGCTTTGTTGGTAAAAAAGAAGGAATCGGCGCAATTGCCGTTGCTTTATTGGAAAAATAACTGAAAACGACGTTAAACCGTCTGTTTTTAAAAAATGGAAAGAGGAATGAACATGACGAAAGTTCGTGTGCGTTACGCACCAAGTCCAACTGGACACTTGCACATTGGGAATGCAAGAACAGCATTATTTAACTACTTATTTGCCCGCCACAATGACGGAGAATTTATCATTCGTATCGAGGATACCGACCAAAAACGGAACATCGAAGACGGCGAGAAAAGTCAGTTGGAAAACTTAGCATGGTTAGGGATGGAATGGGATGAATCACCTGCTCATCCGGGAGAATATGGTCCATATCGTCAATCAGAACGTAAAGAAATTTACCAACCATTGATTGATCAATTATTAAGTAGCAATCGTGCGTATAAGTGTTATTGTACGCCAGAAGAATTAGAAGCAGAACGTGAAGCACAACAAGCTCGTGGGGAAATGCCTCACTACGCAGGCACTTGTGCGAATTTAACACCTTCTGAACAAGCAGCCAAAGAAGCGGCTGGTCTAGAACCAGTGATTCGTTTCCGTGTGCCACGTAATACAGAATACAAATTTGATGACATCGTGAAAGGTGAAATTACTTTTGAGTCAGATAACATTGGTGGCGATTTTGTCATCCAAAAACGCGATGGGATGCCAACGTATAACTTTGCCGTTGCAGTAGATGATCACTTAATGAAAATTTCTCACGTTTTACGTGGCGATGATCACATTGCGAACACACCAAAACAATTAATGATTTACGAAGCGTTTGAATGGACACCACCTGTCTTTGGCCATATGACCTTAATCATTAATTCAGAAACTGGCAAAAAATTGAGCAAACGTGATGAAACAATTTTACAATTTATTGAACAATACCGTGAATTAGGTTACTTACCAGAAGCCATGTTCAACTTTATTGCTTTACTAGGATGGTCTCCTGTTGGCGAAGAAGAAATCTTCTCACAAGAAGACTTGATTAAATTGTTTGATGAACAACGCTTAAGCAAGTCACCAGCGGCCTTTGATGCGAAAAAATTAGAATGGATTAACAATCAATACATGAAACAAATGGACTTAAGTGAACTAACAGATATGTGTCTTCCTTATTTAGTCGCTGACGGTCGTGTTGAAGAAAATCCATCTCCTGAAAAAATCGAATGGTTAAAACAATTAGTTAGCTTGTATCAACCACAAATGAGTTATGCAGCTGAAATTGTGGAACTATCAAACTTGTTCTTTAATGAACATCCAGTTTTAGATGATGCTGCGAAAGAATTCTTGCAAGGAGAAACAGTGCCAACTGTGTTACATGCGTTTAAAGAACAATTAGAAGCCTTGGACGTTTTCGATGTACCAAGTATTAAAGCAGCGATTAAAGCCGTCCAAAAAGAAACTGGCGTTAAAGGCAAAAACTTGTTTATGCCAATTCGAATTGCTGTTTCTGGACAAATGCATGGCCCTGAATTAGGCGAAACCATCGAATTATTAGGCAAAGAAAAAGCATTAGATCATTTAAATAAAGTGTTATAAAAACACAAAGAATAGAAGAAGTAGACAATCAGATGGATTTCAGAGACGCTGTGGGTGGTGAGAACAGCGAGCATCTTTTGTCGAAATGCATCTATGAGTGGCTTTGGTGAAAAAAGTAACCGAAGACGTCGGCAGGCGTTAACTGTATCGAGGCAAGAGCTAGTTCTTGTGAAGAAAAGTGGAACCACGCATGGGCGTCTTTTAAGCAACGTTTTTTTGTTGCTTAAAAGACGTTTTTTATTTTTGTATAATAGAAAGGAGTTCACCATATGAGTTGGTTGAAACGTAGCGTCGCAGCTGTTAAAAGAAACGATCCTGCAGCGCGGACGACACTAGAAGTTCTTTTAACGTATCCTGGCTTGCACGCCCTGTTTTGGCATCGCTTGTCTCATTTCTTATATAGGCATCAGTTGTTTTTGTTGGCGAAGATTCATGCACAATTTTGGCGTTTCATAACGGGCGTAGAAATTCATCCCGGAGCCACAATTGGAGAGGGAGTTTTTATCGATCACGGCATGGGCATTGTGATTGGGGAAACCGCGGAAATAGAAGAAGATGTTGTTTTGTTTCACGGAGTGACGTTAGGTGGGACCGGTCGTGATACGGGTAAACGCCATCCAACAGTGAAAAAAGGAGCGATGATTTCGGCACGAGCTCAAATTTTAGGGCCAGTTGTGATTGGTGAACGTTCAAAAATTGGGGCGGGTGCTGTTGTTATTTCAGACATCCCAGCAGATGCCACAGCTGTGGGTGTTCCTGCGAAAGTCGTTCGTCTAAATGGAAGAAAGGTGGAAAAAGGGCATGATTAAAATTTATAATACATTGACCAGAGAAAAAGAAGTATTTACGCCAATTGAGGCGCATAAAGTTCGGATGTATGTCTGCGGACCAACCGTGTATAACTATATCCATATCGGTAATGCGCGCAGTGCGATCGCCTTTGATACGATTCGTCGTTATTTTGAATATCGTGGGTATGAAGTGAATTATGTCTCGAACTTTACAGATGTCGATGATAAAATTATCAAGGCAGCTAAAGAATTGAAAATTACTGCGCCGGAAGTGGCGGAGCGTTTTATCAAAGCCTTTGAAGAAGATACGCAAGCATTGAATGTCCAACCAGCAACGTTACATCCTCGGGTGATGGACCACATGCCTGATATCTTAGCTTTTATCGACGTTTTAATTGAAAAAGGTTTTGCTTATGAGGTCGCAGGTGATGTGTATTATCGCACCCGTAAATTCCCTAATTATGGTAAATTAAGCCATCAATCGATTGATGAATTAGAAGTGGGGGCAAGTCAACGAACTGGCGTTGAACAACAATTAAAAGAAGACCCATTGGATTTTGCTCTTTGGAAAAGTGCCAAAGAAGATGAAATTTCTTGGGATTCTCCTTGGGGGAAAGGACGTCCCGGCTGGCATATTGAATGCTCTGTCATGGCGACAAAACACTTGGGAGAGACGATTGATATTCATGGCGGTGGACAAGATTTAGAATTTCCACATCATGAGAATGAAATTGCACAGAGCGAAGCCAAAACAGGTCATACCTTTGCCAATTACTGGATGCATAACGGCTATGTCACAATTGGTGAAGACGATGAAAAAATGAGCAAATCCCTAGGTAACTTCATTACTGTTCATGAAATGATTCAAAAAGTGGATCCGCAAATTTTACGTTTCTTTATGTCCACCACCCAGTACCGTCGCCCGATTCGTTATAGCGAAAGCACTCTAAAAGAGGCAGCAGCCAATTATCAAAAATTGAAAAATGCGTTTGAAAATTTACGTTTTAGACAAGCAGATGCGGTCGCAAGTTTGCCAGAGGATGAACACTATTTGGCTCAATTAAACGAATTAGAACAACGTTTTATTACGGAAATGGACGATGATTTCAATGCAGCTAACGGGATTACGGTCGTTTATGAATTAGCGAAGATGATGAATCAGTACAGTGAACAAGCGACAGTTTCTGAACCAATTCTAGTGGCGATGGATAAGCTTTTCAGTGGCTGGTTAGCTATTTTTGGTTTATTCTTTAAAAACGAAGAATTAGTGGATGCACAAGTCGATGCGTTAATTGAAGAACGGAACCAAGCACGGAAAGACCGTGATTTTGCCCGAAGTGATGAAATCCGCGATTTATTAAAAGAACAAGGCATTGTTTTAGAAGATACTCCGCAAGGAACGAGATGGAGAAGAAGTGAATGAGAGATTACAAACAATTAAACGGTTTAGCTTTGGCCTATGTTGGCGATGCGATTTATGAAATTTACATTCGTGATTATTTAGTTTCCTTAGGACAAACGAAACCGAATGTTTTGCATCGCATGGCGACACACTACGTGTCAGCAAAAGCCCAAGCAAGCTTAATGCAAGCGATGTTAGCGGGAGAAATGCTAACGGAGGAAGAAGAAGTGATGTACAAACGCGGTCGGAATGCTAAAAGTCACACCTTTGCCAAAAATGCTGATGTGACGACCTATCGGGTAGCGACCGGTTTCGAATCCTTGATGGGTTATTTACATTTAACACAACAAAAAGAACGTTTAGAAGAATTAATTAACTGGTGTATCAAGAAAGTAGGTGAAACCAATGAAAAATGAAAAATCTCGTCCTTTTAAAAAAGGTAAGAAACGTCCAGAACGTTCAGATAAGCGTTCAAAAGAACGGAACCCACGACCAGCGACAGCAGGTGCTGATGGAACCTCAGAAGAGCTAGCAGATAACTTTGTCTTTGGTTTCCATGCCACTGTTGAGGCGTTGCAGCAAGGACGCGGGAATAAATTGTTTTTACAAGAAGATGCTCGTGGCGAGAAAATTGAGCAATTAAAACAAGCAGCGAAAGAACAGGCTGTTCCAGTCAAATGGGTGCCTAAAGCAAAATTAGATACGATGAGTGATCACGGCGTGCATCAAGGCATGGTTTTAGCAATCACAGCGTATCAATATTTAACTTTAGAAGAATTATTGGAACAAACAAAAGAAAAGACAGAAACACCATTTTTCCTAATTTTAGACAGTCTAGAGGACCCACATAACTTTGGCTCAATTTTGCGAACAGCTGATGCGACAGGCGTGGACGGTATTATCATTCCGAAACATCGTGCAGTGGGAATTACACCAACCGTAACCAAAGCGTCAACAGGGGCCGTGGAACATATTCCAGTGGCTCGTGTAACGAATCTAGCGCAAAGTATTGCAACGCTAAAAGAGAATCAATTTTGGATTTTTGGTACAGATATGTCTGGGACGGATTATCGTCGCTGGAATACACAAGGCGCAATTGCCTTAATCATCGGAAATGAAGGTCGTGGCATGAGTCAAGGTCTTCATAAAGAAGTGGATGAATTATTAACGATTCCAATGACTGGACACGTTCAAAGCTTAAACGCTGGTGTGGCTGCAGGCTTGCTAATGTATGAAGTCTATCGTGGCCGCAACCCATTATAGAAGAAGGCGATTGTATGAAAAAACAATTGTTAATCGTTGATGGCTATAATATGATTGGTGCTTGGCCAGAATTGGTCCAGTTGAAAAAGCAAGAGCGTTTAGAGGATGCGCGTGAACTGCTTCTTAGTCGTCTGTCCAATTATGCCAAATATGAAGGGTTGGAAATCATTGTGGTCTTTGATGCCCAATTAGTCCCAGGTATTCAGCAAACGTACAAAAAGTACCTTTTGACCGTGGTTTTCACCAAAGAAGATGAAACAGCAGATAGTTATATTGAACGTCTAGCTGGTGAAAAAAATGATCGTTTAACGCAAGTAACAGTCGCAACGAGTGATTTGGCTGAACAATGGGTGGTCTTTTCACAAGGTGCATTGCGGACTTCGGCCAATGAACTTTACAAAGCTGTCCAGAAAACAGAAAAGACGATTGCCATTCATGCAACAGATATCCATTTCCAGCAATTTCGTCGAAATTCTCCATGGAACGTGGAGCAGTTATCAAAACTTTCTGAGAAGCTAGAAGAATTGTCTCAAAAAAAAGATTAAACAAATGTTCGCTTAAGTCATAAATTTCTAACATGCTATGCTCTCCTAAATCATTCGATACGTTTATCGAAAAGGAGGGCTTTTTATGTTAGAACAGATTCAACAAGCATTAGCAGGAGACCAAGAACAATTTCAAGCCTTATATGGGCAATATCAGCCAGTGATTTATAAGTGCATGAAAAAATACTATTTAAAAGATTATGATACTGAAGACTGGCTTCAAGAAGGACGAATTGTCTTCTTTCGGACGTTAGAACGATTTGATTCAGAAAAACAAGCATCATTAGGAAAGTTTTTTAAACGAAATTTTGAAAATCACGTACATAGCTTAATTCGCCATCAATGCGCCTATAAGCGGCGAACAGATACCTTGTCTATTTCTCTGGAACAACGATTAGAAAGCGCTGGTGAAGAGTTAGTGGACTATTTAGGGACAGCGGCTACCGACCCATTAGGTCAATTAATGATTCAAGAAAAATTGGCAGCTTTTCCGACACGTCTTTCCTCGTTGGAACAACAAATTTTAAACGCATACTTAAAAGGCTACACGTTAGAAGAAATCGCTAAAGTGCGTGGGGGAACTTTTTCAGCTGTCCGAAGTGCCTATGATCGTGCCAAAGCAAAAATGAAATATACATTAGAAAATGAATAAAAATTCGACAAAACAGCCGGTTTGTCGAGCAAAAGTAGTTGCAAACAGACTTCTAGTATGATAAACTTGAAATTTTTTAAAAAAAGTGATATAATGTTTCTCGAGGTGAATGCAATGCCAACAACGTTATCGTCAATTAAGAAAGATTTGGAAGGCCGTATCGGCAGTGAAATTATGTTAGTTGCTCAGACTGGAAGAAAGCGCCAAACAGAACGTAAAGGAATCTTAACGGAGACTTATCCATCTGTTTTTGTTGTTGACTTGGATCCAGACGAGAACTCATTTGAACGTGTATCTTATAGCTATTCAGATGTTTTAACACGCACCGTTGAAATCGAATTCATCGGTCAAGCCGTATAATTTAGAAAGTCCGCTTAGGAGTGAAGGAAGAGCCCTTCGTTCCTAAGCTCTTTTTAATTTCAGCCATCTGTCGTCAGAGAAAGAGCAATCTTCGGTGTACTTCTTCATGGACATATGATAGAATCTAAAAGATTAAAATGTTGGTAGACAAAAGATTAAGGAAGGTGAATCAGGGAACCGATGGAAATAATCGAACGAGCTCCTGCGAAAATTAATCTTGGGTTAGATGTTCTGCATAAACGTGTGGATGGCTATCATGAAGTTGAATCTATTTTTGCAAGTGTAGATTTAGCCGATCATTTAACTTTTGAAAATCTAGAAGAAGACATCATTCGTATTGAAACGGACAGCTCTTTTTTACCCGTGGATCGACGGAATCATGTCTATCAAGCAGTTGACTTATTAAAGCGTACCTATAATATTCATAAAGGAATTAAAATATATATTGAAAAACGTATCCCCGTGGCAGCTGGTTTAGCAGGGGGTAGCAGTGACTGTGCCGCAGCATTACGAGGCTTGAACAAGCTGTGGAATCTGGGGTTGACGATGGACGAACTCTGTGAAATTGGCAGCCAAATTGGTATGGATGTTCCTTATTGTTTAAGGGGCGGAACAGCCTTTGCAAACGGACGTGGGGAGAAAATTGAAGCATTACCGACCATGCCTCAATGTTGGATTGTGTTAGTTAAACCAAGAATTAGTGTATCCACTAGTACCGTTTTTAATGATTTAGCGGTAGATGAATTGCACCATCCAGATATTGCTGGACTAAGAATAGCTATTGAAAATGGTGATTATACTGGGATGACCCAAACGGTCGGCAATGCGTTGGAAAGTGTCACGATTGCCAGACATCCGATCGTGCAACAAATCAAGGATCGCATGCTGAAGTACGGCGCTGATGCAGCGTTGATGAGCGGCAGTGGACCGACAGTCTTTGCTTTATGTGAAAAGAAAACACGAGCACAACGGATTTATAATGGACTTAAAGGCTTTTGCGAAGAAGTTTATTTGGTTCGGACATTGAAATAAATAAAAACAACAGAGCGTGGAGCAAAAACCCAAAGTGATTTTTGTCCCACGCTCTGTTGTTTTTTAAATTTATTCCTTGACGTCCCGTGATCCATTTGGTACATTATTCCTGGCAAATCGTAAATATTACGGTTTATAATAGGTAAATCGAAAAGAGGACAGAACATGACGAAAATCTACCGCCGTTTGATAATCGGCGTTACTTTAGCAATCAGTGCTTTTCTTTTAGCTAGCTGTGGGCAAACCACACAATCGCCAAAAGAGAAGAAAGAGCTCACGGTAATGACTACTTTTTATCCGATGTACGACTTCGCAAAACAAGTCGTTGGTGATGAGGGAGAGGTTGAGCTGTTGATTCCAGCTGGAACGGAACCACACGATTATGAACCAAGCGCAAAAGACTTAGCGAAAATTACTGATGCGGATGTCTTTGTTTATAATAGTAAAGAGCTAGAAACTTGGGTTCCGAATGTTATTGAAAACTTGGACACGAAAAAAGTTTCAATCGTGGAAGCCAGTCAATCCATTCAATTGATGCAAGGAACAGAAGAGGAAGAATCTGGCGAAGAAGGTCATGAAGGCCATAACCATTCCCACGAACTGGATCCGCATGTCTGGTTAGATCCCGTGTTAGCGCAAAAAGAAGTAACAGCGATTCGGGATGCGCTTATCAAAAAATATCCTGAGAAAAAAGCCGTATTTGAAAAAAATACCGCTGCTTATTTGGAAAAATTGACTGCGCTAGATAAGGAATACCAAGCTGCATTTGCAGGCGCTAAAAATCGGACCTTTGTGACGCAACATGCTGCATTTGGCTATTTGGCGAAACAATATGGTTTGACCCAAGAACCGATTGCTGGGATTTCTCCAGACCAAGAACCTTCGCCAAGTCGTTTAGCCGAATTAAAAAAATATATTAAAACAAACAATGTTTCTGTGATCTATTTTGAAGCATCGGCTTCTACAAAAGTAGCCAAAACATTGGCAGATGAGACAGGCGTCGAATTAGCCGTATTGAATCCTTTAGAGAGTTTAACTCAAAAAGAACAAGAAGCAGGCGAGAACTATGTGTCTGTCATGAAAGAAAACCTCGCCGCTTTACAAAAAAGCATTCATTAATCTGGCAACAGAAAGGAGCCAACTTATGCATTATATTGAAGTCGAAAATTTAACCTTCTATTATGATGATGAACCTGTTTTAGAAGATGTTTCTTATTATGTTGATCCAGGGGAATTCGTTATTTTAACAGGAGAAAATGGCGCTGCCAAGTCAACGCTGATCAAAAGTACCTTAGGGTTATTAAAACCAACAAGTGGCAAAATTACGGTCGCTAAAAAAAATAGTGCTGGTGAAAAAATCAGCATTGGCTACATTCCACAACAAGTCGCTTCTTTCAATGCGGGCTTTCCTAGCACCGTCATTGAATTAGTACGTTCAGGTCGTTTTCCCAGAAATCGTTGGTTCAAACCGTTGACGAAAAAAGATCATCTTCATGTGGAAAAAGCTTTGAAATCAGTGGACATGTGGGAAATGCGCCACAAACGAATTGGCGAGCTTTCTGGCGGGCAAAAGCAACGAATTAGTTTAGCACGAGTGTTTGCGACTGATCCAGATTTGTTTATTTTAGATGAGCCAACAACAGGTATGGATGAACAATCGCGAAACGAATTTTATCAATTGTTGCAACACAGTGCGCATGAACATGGAAAAGCTATTTTGATGATTACGCATGATCATGAAGATATCAAAACCTATGTGGATCGTCAAATTCGTCTTGTCCGCAAAGAAGATTCGAAATGGCGTTGCTTCCATATGAGTGAAGAATCGTATACGTAAATTTTCCAATAAAACGTTATCTGGCTCGATAATAACGAAAGCCAAGGAACGGCTTAAAGAAATGTTGGAAAAATTTAAAAAATAAGCAGGAATTAAAAAATTAATTCGCTTAAACGTCGCTACAATGGTAGTGTTCATTTTAGCGGTAAGGAGTGAATCGTATGGCAGAAATGCTTTCTTATGCATTTATGCAAAAGGCCTTTTTAGCAGCACTGTTTATCTCAGTGATTGCCCCAATGCTCGGCGTCTTTCTAGTTATTCGCCGACAATCTTTAATGGCAGATACCCTTTCACATGTGTCATTAGCCGGTGTGGCTCTAGGCTTCTTTTTTAATTGGAATCCTAATTTAATGACCTTAATTGTCGTGATTGTGGCTGCAATCATTCTAGAATATTTACGAATGATTTATAGCACCTATTCAGAAATTTCGATTGCTATTTTAATGTCAGGCGGTTTGGCTTTGGCGTTAGTTTTGATGAATTTAACAGGAGGCAATTCAGCTGCTAGTATTCAATCGTATTTATTTGGTTCCATCGTCACGATTACGTGGGATCAAGTGGTTATGTTGGCAATTTTATTCGTAGTTTTAGTTCTATTGTTTATGTTATTTAAACGTCCAATGTATGTTTTAACATTTGATGAAGATACTGCTCATGTTGATGGGCTACCTATTCATTGGATGTCGATGCTTTTTAATGTAATTACTGGTGTGGCGATTGCTGTGATGATTCCGATCGCGGGAGCCTTGTTAATTTCAGCAATTATGGTGTTACCAGCTGCGATAGGTATGCGAATTGGTAAAGGCTTCAACACGGTGATCATCATCAGTGTGTTTATGGGCTTGATTGGCATGCTAACAGGGTTGACTAGCTCGTATTATTTGGAAACACCACCGAGTGCAAGCATTACCCTAATTTTTATTGGTTTATTCTTATTAGTCAATATTTATCGCCGAGTGGTTGTTATGGTCCAACGAAAACAAAAAATGCAAAGAAACTAAGGAGAAAAACGAAAGTTTTTCTCCTTTATTTCTTTTTTTTAAAAGAAATGGCGAACTATTTTCAGTTATTTGAAAAAAATCCTCGAATTTTTCGGTTAAACCCCTTATAATAAGGAACGATAGAATGAAAAGGAGTGACGAATTTGAAAATTCGGAGAAGTGAACGATTAATCGATATGACCCAATATCTTTTAGATCATCCCCATACATTGGTTTCTTTGACATATTTTGCTGACCGATACCAATCTGCCAAGTCTTCCATTAGTGAAGATTTAGCAATTGTTAAAAAAACATTTAAAGAACGTGGAACAGGTATTTTAGAAACGATTCCAGGCGCTGCAGGCGGTGTCCGCTTTATCCCTGAAATTCCTTATGAGGAAGCGGAGCAGTTGATTATGGATTTGTGTGATCGTTTGTCAGAACAAGATCGCTTATTACCTGGGGGTTATGTTTATCTTTCAGATTTACTTGGGGAACCGAATTTATTAAGACAAGTGGGCCGGATTATTGCTTCTAAATATTTAGGCAAACAAATTGATGCGGTAATGACCGTTGCGACTAAAGGAGTGCCAATTGCGCAAGCTGTGTCTTATTACTTAAATGTTCCGTTTGTGATTGTTCGTCGCGATTCTAAGATTACTGAAGGTTCAACGGTGAGCGTGAACTATGTATCAGGGTCTTCAGAACGTATCGAAAAAATGGAACTTTCAAAACGCAGCTTAAAACGCGGATCAAAAGTTTTAGTCGTGGATGACTTCATGAAAGGCGGCGGCACCGTCAATGGTATGAAGAGTATGATTGAAGAATTTGAAGCAGAACTTGTGGGCATTACCGTTTTTGCTGAGTCAAAATTCAATGGCCGTCGTGCAATCGATGACTACACTTCGCTATTATATGTGGAAGATGTGGATACACAAACAAAAACGATTAGCGTAGTCCCAGGAAACTATTTCACAGAGAAATAATTTGAAAAAGAACCTGAAAATGGTCCATTCCATTTTCAGGTTCTTTTTTTCTGTTTTATTCCTTTAAAAAAAGATGAGAAAATAAATTGGTCTACCTTTTAAATGCCTTATTTTGTTGAAAAAGACAAAAGAGTAAGATAAACTAGAAAAGGTATAATGAGGACGATTTAGAAGAAAATCAAACAATTTAGTTAATTTGAGGTGGCAAACGTGGAAAATAGATACGCAATTATTTTAGCAGCTGGTAAAGGAACACGCATGAAATCTAAACTTTATAAAGTATTGCATCCAGTTGCTGGTAAACCAATGGTCGAACATATTTTAGATCAAGTAGAACAAACAGAACCAACAGAAATCGTGACGATCGTTGGACACGGGGCGGAAATGATTAAAAGCCATTTAGGCGAACGTAGTCAATATGCCTTACAAGCTGAACAATTGGGAACTGGGCATGCAGTCATGCAAGCACAAGAGTTATTAGGTGGTAAACAAGGAACAACATTAGTTATTACAGGGGATACGCCGTTATTAACTGCGGAAACCTTGAAAAACTTATTCGATTACCATCAAGGTAAGAATGCAAGTGCGACTATTTTAACAGCGCATGCGGAAGACCCAACAGGCTATGGTCGAATTATTCGTGACCATGTGGGCATTGTTGAACGAATCGTGGAACAAAAAGATGCCAGTGAAGAAGAAGCACGTGTTCAAGAAATTAATACAGGAACCTTCTGTTTTGATAATGAATCATTGTTTGAAGCGTTAGCGAAAACAGATACAAACAACACACAAGGGGAATACTATTTAACAGATATCATTGAAATTTTGAAAAAAGAAGGCAAAGCTGTCGCTGCTTACCAAATGGCAGACTTTGACGAAGCAATGGGTGTAAATGATCGTGTTGCTTTATCCACTGCTAATAAAATTATGCATCGTCGTTTAAATGAGATGCATATGCGAAATGGTGTTACATTTATTGATCCAGATACAACATATATTGATGAAGGCGTGGTAATTGGGTCAGACACAGTCATTGAAGCGGGAGTCACTATCAAAGGAAAAACAGTGATTGGCGAAGATTGCTTGATTGGCGCACATTCAGAAATCGTTGATAGTCATATCGGCAATCAAGTGGTTGTTAAACAGTCTGTGATTGAAGAAAGTGTGGTTCGCGAGGGGGCCGATGTGGGTCCGTATGCACATTTACGTCCTAAAGCAGATGTGGGGGCAAACGTACACATTGGTAACTTCGTGGAAGTAAAAAATGCAACAATCGATGAAGGAACAAAAGTGGGCCATTTAACATACGTTGGTGATGCAACATTAGGCAAAGATATTAATGTCGGTTGCGGCGTTGTTTTTGTTAATTATGATGGCAAAAATAAACACCAAACAGTCGTGGGTGATCACGCGTTTATTGGCTCTGCAACGAACATTGTTGCGCCAGTCACGATTGGTGATCATGCGGTGACTGCTGCTGGTTCAACCATCACAGAAGATGTCCCTTCAGAAGATTTGGCGATTGCCCGGGCACGTCAAGTGAATAAAGAAGGCTATGCTAAAAAGTTACCTTATATGAAGGATTAACCTCAAATAAAAAAGAACGCTCTTTTGCTTAAGCAAAAGAGCGTTCTTTTTCCTCCTTCTTAAAGACTAGACCAATTGCTGCTAATATTTGTTTAGAGGTATTCAAGGACTAGACCAATGCTGTTTATTCGGTATTTTTAGTTATTTTTTTCAAAAAAATAGTTTTTGTTCCGCTTTTCCAATATAAAAAGACTTTCTTTTTTATAAAGTTCGTGTTTTGGTCAAAATTACTATTTTTTCACAAACAAACCCGCTATATTGTCCAAAAATAAAAACAATTTACAGGAAAAACATCTTATTTTAACGGAATTTACTGTTTTTTATTTAACGGATATATTATGATAGGAAAAGAAGAGCAGCGTGATGGGGGAAGGCTCTTTTTGTTGTTTGTTACTTTGACAATTGTTTGTTGCAAATGGGTTGAAACACAAGGAGGAAATTTGTGAAAAAGTTGAGCTTTAAAAAAGTGAAGTGGGGCATGCATTTTTTAATGGCTGTTGCGTTGATAGCGCCAAGCGTTACTAGTACGGCATATGCAGTAGAAACAACGAGTCAACAAAGTTCAGAAGCAGTAACAAGTACCACCGATTCAAGTAGAAAACAAGAACCAATCATCACACAGGAAACAACAGACATCAAGCAAGAAGCACCAAATCAGGCTACGAGTGACAGTGTCAAGCAGTCACAAGAAACCACAGCACCAACAGAGACGACGAATTTAGAAACGTCAACCGCTGAAAAAGAAGAAACGAGCACGCCGCAAAAAATAACAATTTTAGGTACGTCAGATGTTCATGGTCAATTATGGAATTGGTCTTATGAAGATGATAAAGAACTACCAGTTGGTTTGTCCCAAGTAAGTACAGTCGTCAACCAAGTCCGGGCACAAAACCCAGCAGGCACCGTTTTAATTGATAATGGCGACAATATTCAAGGCACTATTTTAACAGATGACTTGTATAATAAAGCGCCTTTAGTGAATGAAAAGACCCATCCAATGATTACCGCCATGAATGTGATGAAGTATGATGCAATGGTTTTGGGAAATCATGAGTTTAATTTTGGTTTACCGTTAATCCAAAAAATTCAAAAAGAAGCCACTTTTCCAATCTTGTCTGCGAATACCTACAATAAGGATGGTAGTCGTTTTGTTGAAGGGACTACCACGAAGGAACTTGATCTTAATCAAGATGGGCAGCCAGATTTAAAAGTTGGGATTATCGGCTTAACAATCCCGCACATTCCTTTGTGGGATGGCCCTCGTGTTACTTCGCTTAATTTTTTACCTTTGAAAGAAGAAGCAGAAAAAGCAGTTACTGAGTTGAAAACTAACGATCAGGCTGATATTATTGTTGCTTCGATTCATGCGGGACAACAAAATAGTGATCTGGCTGCCAGTGCCGACCAAGTAATTGAAAATGTCGCGGGGATTGATGCGTATATTCTAGGTCATGACCACCTTTCTTTTACCAAGCAAGGAGCAGCGCCGAATGGAAAAACTGTACCGGTAGGGGGACCGAAAGATACGGGGACAGAAGTTGTCAAAATTGATCTTTCAGTTGCTAAAAATGCCGATAAGTGGGAAGTGCAAGAAGGTACAGCAACGATTGTACCAACAACGAATGTTCCAGCAGATGAAGCAGTTAAGGCAGCGACAAAAGAATACCATGAAAAAACGCGAGCGTTTATTCAGGAGGAGATCGGCACAGCAACAGCTGATTTTTTACCAAAACAAGAAATTAAAGGAATTCCCGAAGCACAATTACAACCAACAGCGATGATTTCTTTAATTAATAACGTTCAAAAAGAAGTAACAGGTGCACAATTAAGTGCGGCAGCGTTGTTTAAATACGACAGTAAATTACCTGCGGGGAAGATTTCCTATGCCACGATTTTTGATATCTACAAATACCCGAATACCTTAGTGAGTGTTCCCATTAACGGTGAAAACTTACTGAAGTATTTAGAAAAACAAGGGGCGTACTATAACCAAACGCAGCCAGATGATTTGACCGTTAGTTTTAATCCAAACATTCGTGTATATAACTATGACATGATTTCTGGAGTGGACTACAAGATTGACATTTCAAAACCAGTGGGTGAACGAATTGTAGATGCGAAAATTGACGGCCAACCGTTGGATCCTGCCAAAGAATATACGATTGCTATGAATAATTATCGTTACGGCGGTTTAGCTAGCCAAGGGATTCAAGTAGGGGAACCTATTAAAAATTCTGATCCAGAAACCTTACGAGGAATGATTGTTGATTATATTAAGAAAAAAGGAACGCTTGATCCAGAACAAGAAATCGAACGAAATTGGTCAATTATTGGGACAAATTTTGATGAAAAATGGCGTGCCAAAGCAATCGAATTAGTGAATGACGGCACTCTTCAAATTCCGACTTCTCCTGATGGACGTACACCAAACGCCGCCGCTATTACGAAACAAGATGTCCGTAATGCGGGCTTTGATTTAGATAATGCATATACCATTATGCACACAAATGACGTTCATGGCCGACTAGAAGCAGGGAAAGGCGAATTAGGTATGGCGCGTCTAAAAACCTTTAAAGACCAAGAAAACCCAACCTTGATGGTGGATGCAGGGGATGTTTTCCAAGGATTACCAATCTCCAATTTCTCCAAAGGCGCGGATATGGCCAAAGCAATGAATGAAGTTGGTTATGATGCCATGGCGGTGGGAAATCACGAGTTTGATTTTGGTTTAGAGATTGCACTAGGTTATAAAGACCAACTGAATTTTCCGATTTTATCTAGTAATACGTATTACAAAGATGGCAGTGGACGGGTTTTTGATCCGTATACAATCGTAGAAAAAGCCGGGAAAAAGTTTGCCATTGTAGGTGTGACGACCCCAGAAACAGCAACGAAAACACACCCGAAAAACGTGGAGAAGGTGACATTTAAAGACCCGATTCCAGAAGTAGAAGCAGTGATTAATGAAATTAAAGAGAAGTACGCGGATATTCAAGCTTTCGTAGTTACTGGGCATTTAGGCGTAGATGAAACGACGCCGCATATCTGGCGTGGTGATACGCTAGCAGAAACCCTTAGTCAAACATATCCTGAGTTAGATATTAATGTGATTGATGGACATTCGCATACAGCCGTCGAAAGCGGCAAACGTTATGACAAAGTGATCTATGCTCAAACAGGTAATTATTTAAATAATGTTGGGATCGTCACAGCACCAGAGAGTGAACCAACTAAGAAAACAGCAAAATTGATTTCAGCAGCAGAGTTGCTAGAATTGCCAGAAAACCCGGCAGTTAAAGCCATCGTTGATGAAGCACGAACGAATTTTAACGCTGAAAATGAAAAAGTAATTGTCGATTATATTCCATTCACATTGGATGGACAACGGGAAAATGTGCGCACACGAGAGACCAACTTAGGGAATTTGATTGGTGATGCGATTATGTCATATGGCCAAGACGCGTTTAGTCAACCTGCTGATTTTGCAGTAACTAATGGTGGCGGCATTCGCGCTGATATTAAACAAGGGCCAATTAAAGTTGGGGATGTCATTGCTGTGTTACCTTTTGGCAATAGCATTGCGCAAATTCAAGTAACCGGCGCTCAAGTTAAAGAAATGTTTGAAATGTCTGTTCGTTCGATTCCACAAAAAGATGAGAATGGCACAATTTTACTAGATGATGCTGGCCAACCAAAACTTGGCGCAAATGGTGGTTTCCTACATGTTTCAAGCTCCATTCGTATCCACTATGATTCCACAAAACCAGGTACTCGCTTGGCTAGTGACGAAGGCAATGAAACAGGACAAACGATTGTCGGTAGTCGCGTATTAGGAATAGAAATTAAAAATCGGCAAACACAAAAGTTTGAACCATTGGATGAGAAGAAACAATACCGGATGGCTACCAATGATTTCTTAGCTGCTGGTGGTGATGGTTACGATATGCTAGGTGGTGAACGAGAAGAAGGGATTTCACTAGATGCTGTCTTAATTGAATACTTGAAAAGTGCAACCAGCTTGCGGTTGTATCGTGCAGCAACGACGATTGATTTAGCACAATATAAAGAACCATTCCCAGGCGAACGAATTGTTTCTATTTCGGAAGAAGCTTACAAAGAGTTAATCGGTGGAGGAGAGACGCCAAAACCAGATCCAAAACCAGATCCAAAACCAGACCCGAAACCAACACCAGAAACACCAGTAGCAACCAATAAACAAAACCAAGCGGGAGCAAGACAGAGCAATCCATCCGTAACAGAGAAGAAAAAGTATGGCGGCTTTTTACCTAAAACGGGTACAGAAACAGAAACGCTTGCATTATATGGTTTACTGTTCGTTGGACTTTCTTCTTCTGGCTGGTATATTTATAAACGACGTAACAAAGCTAGTTAGTCATTTTTTAAGAACCGTCCTTCGGGATTGGTTCTTTTTTTATTTTAATGCTTGCCATTTTTTTTTAATTTTAGTATTATAAGAATATTCTAAAAATTAAAAAATGAAGAGTTTTTTCTGTGAAGGGAGAAAGGCATGAAAAGTAAACGTATAAAAGGACTTATCGGGTTAAGTTTAACAACGCTGTTAGTTTTAGCTGCTTGTGGTGGTGATGGGGGAGCTGGCGCCGAAAAAGCAAAGGGCGGATCAGAGAAAACTGCCGCTAAACAAGAATTTAAAGTAGTAGTTCAACAAGAAATGCCTTCTGCAGATTTATCTTTAGGAACAGATACAATTAGTTTTACGGCACTGAATAATGCGTATGAAGGAATTTATCGTTTAGATGATAAAAGCAAGCCGCAACCAGCAGGGGCTAAAGAAAAAGTGCAAGTCAGTGATGATGGTCTGACGTACACAGTGAAACTAAGAGAAGAAGCAAAATGGTCCAATGGTGATCCTGTCACAGCTGCCGATTATGTTTTTAGTTGGCAACGTACAGCAGATCCTCAGACTGGCGCTGAGTATGCTTATTTTCTAGAAATGATTGAAAACGGCGCAGATATTGTAGCTGGTAAGAAACCAGTTTCTGAATTAGGCATTAAAGCAAACGGGGATTATGAGCTAGAAATTAAACTGGCAAAACCAACACCATATTTTGATTATTTACTGGCCTTTCCACTATTTTTCCCGCAACATCAAGCAACCGTAGAGAAATATGGCAAAGATTACGCTGCTTCCAGTGAAAAAGCAGTCTATAATGGTCCGTTTGTCTTAGCTAACTTTGAAGGGGCTGGCTCAGATACCAATTGGACTTTGGAAAAAAATGAAAACTATTGGGATAAAGACAATGTCAAATTAGATAAAATCAATTTTGATGTCGTCAAGGAGGCACCAACTGCCTTGAACTTATTCCAAGATGGTCAAGCAGACGATGTTATTTTAAGTGGCGAATTGGCCCAGCAAATGGCGAAGGATCCAGAATTGGTTATCGAAAAAGAAGCACGAACCAGCTATTTGGAATTTAATCAGCGAGATAAAAATTCACCGTATAATAATGTGAATTTACGCAAAGCAATTTCAGCAGCGATTGATCGCAACGCATTAGTAGATAAAATTTTAGGCGACGGCTCAGTAGTCGCTACCGGCTTAATTCCAGAAGGGATGTCGTATTCGCCGACAGATGACAAAGATTTTGCTGATGAAAATAAAAAAATTGTTGAATATAGCCCAGAAAAAGCAAAAGAATATTGGGCAAAAGCGAAGAAAGAATTGGGCATAACAACACTCAAAATGGATATTGTTGCCGATGATGTCGATTCTACGAAAAAGTTAGCGGAATATATTCAAGGTACGTTAAAGGATACTTTAGAGGGCATTGATGTAACAGTGAGCCCAGTGCCGTTTTCAGTTCGAATTGATCGAGGTAGTCGCGGCGATTTTGAGACAATCTTAGGTGGTTGGGCTGCGGATTACGCAGATCCTAGTAGTTTCTTAGATCTTTTTGTTACTGGTAATAACTATAATCGCGGGCGTTTTTCAAGTAAAGCCTACGATGAGTTGATTGAGGCTTCAGCTACAAGAGATGCTTCAGATCCTGAAAAACGTTGGGAAGACATGGTTAAGGCTGAGAAGTTATTGATTGGTGAAGAGACCGCTTTAGCACCACTTTATCAAAAGGCTACTGCCCATCTACGCAGTAAAGAAGTGAAAGGCGTCGTTGCCCATGGTGCTGGCGCACAATATGATTATAAGTGGACATATGTGACAGAAGAGTAGTTAAAAAGAGACACAGAATAGTCAAATCGACTGTTCTGTGTCTCTTTTAATCAAAATATTTCTGCTGTTCTTCTTTTAATTTTTCTGGGGTCACATCTTCACCAGTAGGATCATAAATAGTGACGCCCATTAATGTTTTATTGAATTGTTCACGAATGGTCCGCAAATATTCCTGTCGCAAATCGACACGAAGAGCTTGTTCTTCAGATGTTAAACCTTGTTCACGCTCTTTTTGTGCAAGCGTATTAATTCTTTTTAAAACCTCTAACATTTCTCATTTCCTTTCTATAATAATTCTTTTGCTAGGCGTTCAAACGATTGAAAGCGCGTTTGTTTGTCATAACCTGGGGTGATTAGCATTGCTTCTGTCAACCCTAGTTCTTCTTGTTGGTGGAAAAACTCCGCAACTTCTTGGCTACTGCCAATGACAAAGCGTTGTTTATTTTGTTCTAAAACCAGTTTGTCCATTTCACTGTAAGGGAAAGCTAGGGCTTCTTCTGGCGATAAAAATTTATTTGGAAGCCCATGTTCGGTGGCAAAGATATAATGCTCGAAACTAGTCGCATGGTATTCTGCTTCTTCTTTCGTGTCGGCGGCAAAAGTGAAATACGCAGCGCTCACTTGCGGCTCTTGTTGTTCAGTTACTGGTCGGAAATGCTTGTAATATGCGGACAATACTTCTTTGGGCAAATGTCCATGAATAAACTGAGCAAAGGAAAAATTAATGCCATATTCACCAGCTGAACGTGCGCTTTCTTTGCTAGCACCTAGTAACCAAGGTTGTGGTAATAGAACTTCCCGCGGAACAGCTGAAATTTTAGAATATAAATGATCTTCAGGAAATTCCTCTCTTAAAAAGAGTAAAATTTCAGGTAATTTATCAAATTGGTCTAGCTGTGGTGGCTGACCATTATTTAACGCCAACGTAGTTAAAGGGCTGCCGCCAGGCGAGCGGCCCATGCCTAAATCGATTCGATCAGGATATAAAGCTGCTAACGTTTTAAACGTTTCTGCGACTTTAAATGGCGCATAATGCATGGTCATGATGCCACCCGCGCCAACACGAATTTTTTCGGTGGCACTAGCAATATGTGCAACTAAAATTTCTGGCGTTGCACTGGCAAAGGCGTCTGAGCCGTGATGTTCGGCATACCAAATTCTTGTGTAACCAAGTTTTTCCGCTAATTGAGCGAGCTCTTTGGCTTCTTGTAATGTGTCGCTTGCTGATTGATTTTTAGGAACCGTTAATTGATCTAAGATACTTAATTTCATGTATGTAGTCTCCTTTTTGGTTATTTTTTTGAAGCTACCGCTATTATCACGCAAGCATGTCAAAAAAAACAGTACGCACTTTTTAATTCCCTAGTGAGCGAAAAGTAACAAATAGATGTAGCCAAGGTCGATGATAAAAAATTCTCCGCTATGGCTGTGTGCATTTTGATTTTTTGGCCAATGTATAGAAATATACTTAATATTTTTTCTGTTTTTATACAACGTATTGTATTTTTTAGTATAAAAAGCTTTTTCTTTAGAAAATTGGGCTATTGACTAGCTACAAAACAAATGATAGCATAGAGATAACCTTAAAGAAGAGCTGCTGTGCGGCTAACCAAGAACGTCTATTAGTTTTTCTAATAGACGTTCTTGTGCTAATTAATAGGAGAACAGTATATGAAGCCTTTTAAAACATTAGATGAACAATTAGCTATTTTGGAAGCTCGAGGATTGGTTTTCTCGGATAAAGAAAATGCAAAAAAGAAATTATCTTTTTATGGCTATTATGAGATTATCAATGGCTATAAAGACTTCCTTTTGGAAAAAAAGCAAAAAATAACTGACCATCAAGAAGAATGTTTTATAGAAAACAGTACATTTGATCATATTTTTTCTTTATTTATGATGGACAAAACAATAACTTCATCTGTAATTGATGCGACATGTGATGTTGAGATGTATGTAAGAGCAGCTATTTCTTACGTTGTCAGTAAAAATATAGGTGAACAACAAATAGACTATTTGAATAGACGTCATTATCAAAGTGGAAAGAAAAACAAAAACGGACAAGGATATAAAGTTGATCAGCTAATTACAAAGTTTAAAAAGATTATCTACGATGATATAGAACCCATGAAACACTATCGTGGTTATCATGGAAACGTTCCACCTTGGATTATGTTAAAAGGAACAACATTTGGAAACCTGGCTAATTTTTATAAATTACAAAAAAGTGAAAATAAAAAAGAAGTTATAGCAATGATTCTAGGAATACCTAAAGAAATCGTGGATGAAGGGATTACCAATATGTTTACTGACATTATCTTTTTATGTCATAGTTATAGGAATAGAGCTGCACATGGTGGACGAATGTATAACTATCGGTCTGCTAAAGCAGTTATTAGATATAGTGAAAATTTTCATCACCGAGCAAATATTACTCAGGCAGAGTATAGAAAAGGCAAAGGAATATCCTGTTTAGGTACCCTATTTCATGCATTGACATGGATGGATAATAAAGTAGCTTTAGCAAGGTTACAAGCAGGGGTATCTGTTGCGTTAGATCAGCACTTAAAAGTTTACCCAAAAGATTATGATTTAGTTTTGTCTGAAAGTAATATCAATCCTAAATTTTTACAGCTTTCTAGATAGAATTATTAGACTGAGTTGTACATAAAATTATTGTCTACTAGGGAGAGCGTGTTAATCTGTCTTCTGTTAGTTATTAATTATTGTTTGCTTCATCAATAGAAAGCTGTTTTATAAAGAGTGTTTTCAGACTATTAGTATAGATTGCTCATAGGAATATTTGCAAACGATGAAGATATCGCTTAAAATAAATGAATCAAGTAAAATGGAACATATGTACGCAATCAGCAATTGGAAAGGTGACAACATGTACGAATATATTATTGGAAAAGTAACGTTTGTTAGCCCATACTATATTGTCGTTGAAACAAATGGCATTGGCTATCAGATTTCAGTCGATAACCCGTATCGCTATTCAGGAAAAATGGATACGGATATTAAACTATATCTTCACCAAGTCGTGCGGGAAGATGCACAACTTTTATTTGGTTTTGGCAGTTTAGAAGAAAAACAATTGTTCTTAAAATTAATCAGTGTCTCTGGAATTGGACCTAAAAGTGGCTTAGCTATCATGGCTTCTGTGGCTGATCATGGTGGTTTAATCAATGCAATTGAAGGGGAAGATGTTACATATTTAACGAAGTTCCCAGGTGTTGGCAAGAAAACAGCCCAACAAATGATTTTAGATTTAAAAGGAAAATTAGGCGAATTAGAGTCTTCCGAAGCAGCGGTTGCGGCCATGACCGCAACCGAAGCGGTGACAACAAGCAATCAAGCATTGGCAGAAGCGTTAGAAGCATTAAGTGCCCTAGGCTACAGTGACCGAGAGATTAAGCGTATCACTAAGCAATTGGAAGCGTTAGGTGAGACAACGACAGATGTTTATTTGAGCAATGCGTTAAAATTCATGATGAAACGCTAAGGAGGAATAACGATGACAGAAGAAGAACGGTTGCTTTCAGCTGCAAGTCAAGAAGCAGAAGCTTCAATTGAAAAATCGTTACGTCCACAATTTTTAGCACAATATATTGGTCAAGATAAAGTAAAACAAGAACTAACGATTTATATTGAAGCGGCGAAAAATCGGAATGAAGCGTTGGATCATACCCTTCTTTATGGTCCGCCAGGTTTAGGGAAAACGACAATGGCGATGGTCATCGCCAATGAAATGAATGTGAACATTCGTACCACAAGTGGACCAGCCATCGAACGGGCGGGAGATTTAGTCGCTATTTTGAACGAATTAGAGCCTGGTGATGTGTTATTTATCGATGAAATTCATCGTTTGCCGCGAGTTGTGGAAGAAATGCTGTATTCCGCAATGGAAGATTTTTACATTGATATCATGGTCGGTCAAGGAACCACGGCACATCCCGTTCATTTTCCGTTACCGCCTTTTACTTTAGTGGGCGCTACCACACGGGCAGGGATGCTTTCAGCGCCATTACGAGATCGTTTTGGGATTATTTCTCACATGGAGTATTATCAAGAGCAGGATTTAAAAGAAATCGTTCTCCGTTCCGCGGATATTTTTCAAACGGAGATTTTTGAGGAAGGTGCCTTTGAAATTGCGCGCCGCTCAAGAGGAACCCCCCGAATTGCTAATCGTTTGTTAAAACGTGTCCGTGATTTTGCCCAAGTCCAATCAGATGGCAAAATCGACCGAGCGATTGCAGACAAAGCGTTAACCTTACTGCAAGTGGACCATCAAGGCTTGGACTATGTCGATCAAAAATTGTTGAAAACAATGATTGATTTATACGGCGGCGGTCCAGTTGGTTTAAGTACCTTGTCTGTAAATATCGGTGAAGAAACCGAAACGGTGGAAGATATGTATGAACCCTATCTTATTCAAAAAGGTTTCATTAAACGAACACCGCGAGGACGAATTGCAACGCCATTTGCGTATGCACATTTTGGGTATGATTATTTAGAGGGTCGTAAAAATTAAAGGGTTAAATAAGAGAGAAGGGCCTTCAACAGGATAGAGTATGTTGAAGGTCTTATTTTTCATTTTTTCAAAGTTTATGTAACGGAATAAATATTCTTTTTTTGATAGACCACTATAAGTATATTAACGAATAATTTTTAAAAGTTTCATCTCTTGATAATATAAATCTTTGTAAGATAAATCAGACAGTTTGCGAGTAACTGTTTTTGATATCGGTTTGTTTTCAAAACCATTTAAAGCGGACAAAATATATAACTTAGTTGTGCAGGTATTTTTAAAATGATTTCGGATGTAGCCAAGAAGAGCGACTGCTGAGGGTGTTTCAATATTTTGATTATCTGACGGTAGAGAACACATAGAGCAAACCTGATAATTCAATGTTTTTAAATAGTTGCTGTATGAAAATTTACCTGGTGGATCACCTTCAAAATCATTTATAAAAAAGAAGAACTCTTTATTTAATAGATTGCCAGTGGGCTTGCTCAGTCCGTTTAAAGTTATACTGCCTGTAGATAAAGGTTGTTCGCTAGCTAAGTAGATGTATTCTGTCAATTTTATCACCTCTTTCTTATCGATATGAATTATCGTATCATGATATAATCAAATCCGCTATATTTTAAGGTGAAATGCTAAATGGAAACAAAAGAAAGCAAGCCTTAACCGCTTGCTTTCTTTTGTTTCACGTGAAACGTTTGTTCTTATTTAGAAGAGTGGCATATTTCAGCTGTTGTAGGTATACTGTGTTTGTAATCGCTTTTAAATTGGAGGGATCAATGTTGAATAAAGAAATCAAAGGGGCATTAATTGTTTCTTGCCAAGCGTTGGCAGACGAACCGTTGCATAGTTCCTTTATCATGTCCAAGATGGCTTTGGCCGCTAAACAAGGAGGGGCTAAAGGTATTCGAGCAAATTCTGTGGTAGACATTCGAGCAATCCGGAAAGAGGTTGATTTACCAATCATTGGGATTATTAAACGAGATTATCCTGACGCAGAAGTATATATTACCGCAACTATGCGTGAGGTAGATGAATTAATGGCTGTTCAGCCAGAAATTATCGCTCTCGATGCAACCCATTCGAAACGACCAAATGGCGAAACGTTAGCCACATTTTTCAAAAGAATAAAAGAAAAGTATCCTAACCAAGAATGGATGGCGGATTGTTCCACACTGGAAGAGATGATTGAAGCGGCGGAGTTAGGTTTTGATTATATTGGCACAACGTTAGTCGGCTATACGCCGCAAAGTGAAAATCAGCGGATTGAACAAAATGATTTTGAACTGTTAAGAGAAGCAAAGAAGCATTTTACTACACCAATCATTGTAGAAGGAATGATTGATACGCCAGCAAAAGTCCAACGTGTTCTGGAGCTAGGTGCCTATAGCGTGGTGGTGGGATCTGTTATTACACGACCGCAAAAAATTACTGAAAAATTTGTGGAAGCTACGAAAATAAAACAGAATCAAGCATAAACTAAATACACTATCGATACACTCGTTATTTTTTGATCAATACACTTCGATACGGTCGCTTTTTTTCTAGAGAAAGTTGAATCTTTCAATAATAAAAAGGGATACACTCCATTTGGCATAGTCCTTGCTGATAATAAATCAGTGTATAAAGCGCTATCATTTTATAGGAGGGGTTTTATGAAGGGTTTATCAAAAAAGAAACGGGTGTCTACTTGGTTAGCGTTAGGAATCACCGTAGTCAGCTGTTTTGCGTTAAGCGGGGAAGTGCAAGCAAGTGTTGAAAGAACAAAAGTTGATGAATTTGCAAATGTTTTAGATGTGAGTGCATCACCAACCGAACGGACGAATGGCGTATACGATACCAATTATTTTAATAATTTTTCTGATTTAGGTGCATGGCATGGCTACTATTTACCTGAAAAAAGCAATAAAGAGCTACTGGGTGGTTTTGCGGGGCCATTGATTATTGCGGAAGAATATCCAGTAAACTTGGCGGCAAGTTTAAACAAATTAACGGTCAAAAATAAAAAAACGGGAGAAACCTATGATTTAAGCCAAAGCAACCGCATGGACCTGTCTTATTATCCTGGGCGCCTAGAGCAAACCTATGAATTAGACGATCTAACGATTCATTTAGCTTTAATTTTTGTCAGCAATCGAACGGCGCTTATCCAAACGACACTTGAAAACACTGGTGAAGAGCCCTTGTCACTTGAAGCAAGCTGGACAGGTGCGGTCTTTGACAAAATTCAAGAGGGAACGGAAACCTTAGATATTGGCACTCGCTTAACTGCTAAAGACAATGACATTCAAGTGAATTTTGGTGAAGTCAGAGAAACGTGGAATTATTTTGCTACGAAAGACACAAAATATACGATTCATCATGCGGATAAAGTTTCAACAAAAATTGATAATCGGAATTATACAGCAACCGCTGAACCAATTGAATTGAAGCCTAAACAAACGTACAACACCTATACGACAGAAAGCTATACTTTTACAAAAGAAGAAGAGGCAAAGGAACAACAACAAGCACCCGAATACACCAAAAATGCGGCGCGCTATTTCAAAGAGAACAAGCAAAGATGGCAAGGATATCTAGATAAAACGTTTGATCAAAAGAAAACAGCAGAATTTCCTGAATATCAAAATGCGCTAGTCAAATCGATTGAAACGATTAATACCAATTGGCGAAGTGCGGCAGGTGCCTTTAAGCATGACGGGATTGTTCCGTCCATGTCTTATAAATGGTTTATTGGTATGTGGGCTTGGGATTCGTGGAAAGCGGATGTAGCAACGGCTGATTTTAATCCCGAGTTAGCTAAAAATAATATGCGGGCCTTGTTTGATTATCAAATTCAAAAAGATGATACCGTACGTCCACAAGATGCAGGAGCGATCATTGATGCTGTCTTTTACAATCAAGACAGTGCGCGTGGTGGTGAAGGTGGCAACTGGAATGAACGAAATTCTAAACCACCATTGGCTGCATGGGCAGTTTGGCATATTTATCAAGAAACCAAAGATAAGGAATTTTTAAAAGAAATGTATCCCAAACTTGTGGCTTATCATAATTGGTGGTATACCAACAGAGACCACAATAAAAATGGGATAGCAGAATATGGGAGCATGGTCAGTGATGCTCACTGGCAAAAAGACGACAAGGATCAAATCATTAAAGATAAAAATGGACAACCTAAAGTGGATGATGATGCTGTTATTGAAGCAGCCGCGTGGGAAAGTGGCATGGATAACGCTACACGGTTTGACAAAGAAGGTGTGGGCAAAGGCGATGATGGAGTTAAAGTTTTTGAAAACAAAAATAAAGGAAAAGTAGTGGGGTATTCGATTAATCAAGAATCAGTGGATTTGAATGCGTATCTCTACGCTGAAAAGGGCTATTTAGCTTCGATAGCAGAAGAACTAGGCAAAAAAGAGGACTATAAGAACTATCAAAAAGAAGCGAAGAAACTAAAAAAATATATTCAAGAAAATATGTTTGATGAAAAAACGGGCTTCTTCTATGACTTACAAATAAATGAAGACGGCTCGAAAACAAAATTGTTAGTCAATCGTGGCAAAGGAACAGAAGGCTGGTTGCCGCTCTGGGCAAAAGTAGCGACCAAAGAACAGGCGGCGGAAGTTAAGAAAAACATGATGAATCAAGAAATGTTCAATACCTTTATGCCATTCCCAACGGCATCCAAAGACAATGAAAAATTTGCTGCAACGAAATATTGGCGGGGACCAGTTTGGCTTGATCAAGCCTTGTTTGGTGTAGAAGCTCTTCAAAACTATGACTATACAAAAGAAGCAAAAGAAATGACACAAAAACTCTTCTTACATGCCGAAGGATTGATGGGAGAAGGACCTATTCATGAAAATTATGATCCACTAACAGGGAAGGGCCTAAGTACGAAAAACTTTAGTTGGTCAGCGGCAGCGTACTATTTACTGTATAAAAACACCTTATTAAGTAATAACCCCACAACGCAAACCGCTTTTGAAATAAAATAGAAAAACAGCTCTTGAGAAAATATCTCTCAAGAGCTGTTTTTTTTCTTCACTTGCTACAATCTGTTTCCCTCTGATTTAATTAAATGTAATTTATTTGTTTAAATAAATATATTTCATATAATTAAATAAAATATCTAAAAATAAACGATATGTACTTTTATTAAAAATGTTATTTAATAAAAATGAAATGGATATTCAGTGAAATTGATTGTACAATGGTTAGTGAAGAGTGGGTTTAACGGAATAGTGTAATAAGGAATAAGCTGATATCAAAACCAAACATATGCAAAACCTCCTTCTCTGTTAGCTATATTGACTTCTATTATAGAACATTTCTTTTGGTTTTTTCAAGGGAAGTTAAGTATATAAGTTTTTATGATTATCAAAATATTACAATATTATAATTACGGAAATAATAAAAATGAATATTTTGAAATATTTATTAATGTTTTCGCTGATTTTGTTTAATTTGTACAGGTATTGTTGGATCTTTAAGTTAATAAAAAAATAATATTTAATATTATTTTTATTATAAAAGGGGGATATTATGGATGTTCTAGGTGCTCTAAAATATTTTAGAAAAAAGAAAAAAATTGCTCAGAAAGATGTTTTGCCAAAAAAGGGGAAACAAACCTATCGAAGAATCGAAATTGGTGAAGCCAAGCTAAGTTACGAGGATTTAATGACGGCATTACAGTCATTGGGGATTACTTTTAATGAATTTTTTTTTTATGGTATCTGATACGAGAATCATGGCTTCTTCAGAAGTCAAACATCAAATTGAATGTTGTCAAATGGGGTTGAACAATACAAGTGAAAAAAAGAATCTGATTCATTATTTTTATCAATTAGAGCGCAATCCTCATAAAAATGCGTTGGAAATGTCTATTTACACAGATATTAAATTAACGTTTAGTAATGATTGGGAGGAAATTCCAGAATTTGATGAAACCGATCGAATGGTAATTCTCGCGCTTATCTCTAGCAAAAGCTACTATACATACTACGATTATCAAATGGTGACTAATCCTGCCGCCTTGTTTTCTGAAAATGAAGTCCTTCAGATTCTTGAGCAGATGTTTCCTGTCAAAGATGCTGAATTACGTGATACCCAAACACTAAATGTTGCCTATGGTTTTTACCTAAATATCATTACTGGGGAACTTTATAAGAAAAATTATGCGAAAGCTCGGGAATATTTAGCGCTAGTGAGTGTTACCACGATTCCTGCTGAAATCTACTATATTCATTTTAACTTACGTTACTTAAAAAACCTTACGTATTATCTGTACACTGGCAAAATGAGATATTATAAAGAAGTAATCGCCGTTATTGATATGATTGAAAGCTTTGGCGATGTACGTTTGGCGGAAGGCATGAAAAAAGAAATGCTTCAGCTGACGGCTGGTCGGACATTTAATTTAGAAAAAGGTCAGTTTCCATTGAATATTGTCACTGAAAAATAAAAAGCACCCCCCGCAAGGTCAAACTTGCGGGGGGTGCTGATGTTAAACAATAATGTTATCTCTAATCATATCTAAATCTTTAATCAAAATTTTGCGGTTACGTAGTTCAATTGCCCCTAACTCTTTTAGTTGCTGCATCATCCGGTTAACGCTACTAGCAGAAGTTATCCCACAAAAATGTGCAATTTCTTCATTGGTCACCACGAAATCAATTAAAATACCTTCCTCTGTTTCTACGCCAAATGAATCGTACATTTCATAGATTTGTGTACAAACGGCCCCAAATTTGCCATTCATCAACATTTGCTGCATCTTTTTCATGGAATGCATTAAACGGTCCCGATAGTATTCTTTGACATACATTTGCAAGTCTTTACTATTATTGATATCCCGCCAAAATTGAACACGGTCGATTTGGTAAAGTTCTGCTTGTGGAGATTCGATGCGAATATTAAAAGGTGCATCAATAAATTCTGAATATTCATCACGTAGCAATGAAACAATTTCCAAATTGTTGATATAACGTAAATTAAATTCACGACCGTCTTTGGAAATAACGCTAGTTTTGATGATGCCACTTTTTAAAATATAGGCATAACGATCTTGCAGTCCTTCATAAGTTAAATAATTTTTCTTCTTTTTTACAACGACTCGAAAGGAATGTTCATCTAAGTAGTCTTGTAAAACATTTCTCATTGGCGGTAACTCCTCAATTATCTCTAAATATTTTTGTTTTTGCCTGTTGGGCTTCTTTCTTATTTAAGCGAATTGGACATCATATGTCAATAACAAATGTTGATAAAAAAGGTCAATTAAACGCTATTTTGAAAAATAAAATCAGCTTTTAGATAATTTTGCCAAAAATTTCGCTTAATGAGTATTAAAAATATTTTTTTTTATTTTATGTGCTCAAATATTTTTCAAAAAGAAAAAATTGTATTAAGGTAATAGTAGAAAGGGAGGAGATTTAATGACAGAACCAAACTTAAAAGACCCAAGAAAGTTATTTTATAGTGATGGATTTCCGCAACAAGATCAAGAAACTCCCGCATTACAGGACAAAATGGTCCCTAAACCAGATTGTGGGGAAGACAGCTATGTCGGAAATCACAAATTAGAAAATCGTCGGGTATTAATTACAGGCGGTGATTCTGGGATTGGACGAGCTGCGGCGATTGCTTTTGCTCGCGAAGGCGCAGATATCGCCTTACATTTTTTCCCAGGTGAAGAAAAAGACGCCGAAGAAGTGGCGCACTATATACGAGAAGCTGGCCGAAAAGTCGTTCTTTTGCCAGCAGATTTAAGAGATAAACAGGCACCTGAAGAATTGGTTGCACAAGCTCGTGAATCTTTAGGCGGCTTGGATACCCTCGTTTTAAATGCAGCCCAACAAATTTCCTGTGCTGCTATTGAAGAATTGCCAATGGAACAAGTGATAGACACTTTCCATGTCAATATTATTGCGATGTTTGGCATTGTCAAAGCAGCAGTGCCTCACTTACCTGCCGGAAGTAGCATCGTGACAACGACTTCCGTCCAAGCCTTTAATCCCAGTGAGCATTTGTTGGATTATGCAGCAACGAAGGCATCAATTGCCAACTTTACCGTTGGTTTAGCAAAACAACTGGCACCAAAAGGTATTCGGGTAAATGGCGTGGCTCCAGGACCAATCTGGACACCGTTACAGTTAGATCATGGACAACCAATTGAAGAGTTGCCAGAATTTGGGCAACATTCTTTACTGGAACGTGCGGGTCAGCCTGCTGAATTAGCCCCTGTTTATGTTTTCTTGGCGTCCAATGATGCAAGTTATGTTACGGCTCAAGTTTATGGCGTAACTGGTGGAGAAGCAATTAATCTTTAGGAGGGATGTTCCGTGAATAAAGTTGTTAAAATACTTTTGCTTCTAGGTTCACTGATTTTAATGGCATTATTTGGCGCGGTGGCCATCACCACTTGGTCAGCCGATACAGCTTGGCAACCACCAGATAATGTTCAATGGTTCTTGCAAGACAACGAGTACGCACGTCAAGCAATCTTTTGGGTAGCGCTAGTTTTACTAGGAATTATGCTCTTTCTCTTTTTATTCATTCTTTTATTCCCAAGAAGAAAAGGCACGTTTGAATTAAAAGAAGAGCAAGGAAAGTTAGTGTTACACCGTAAAGCCATCGAAGGATTTGTACGCTCTAGCTTGCAAGACAGTGACTTTCTGGAAGCACCAACCATTCGTGTAAAGGCGACAAAACGGCGCATTAAGGTCAATGTTAAAGGCACACTGAAACGAACGGCAGATTTAATTGGACAAACAGAAGCTTGGTCAAAAACAATGGAAGAACGGCTTGCTCGTTTGGTGGGAACTGGTCACAAGATTACGATTGATGTTCATTTTGAAGATATTCAATCAATGAAACGACCACAACAACAGCAAACACAAGCACGTGTGGAGTAGGAGGGATGTACAATGGTTGAATGGATAAAACAATATGCCGTTCCGTTAATTGGTGGCCTAGTCGGCTTAGTTTTTGCAATCTTGTTTCTGTCAATCGGCTTCTTTAAAACATTGTTAGTAGTACTCCTGACAGGACTAGGTATTTGGCTAGGTTTGTATTTGGAACAGACAGGCATTGTCAAAAATTATTTTCATCATAAATAGGAGGTTTTGGCTATGGAAAATGCAAATGTATCGATTGTTAAAGGTGAGTTGACGTTTGAGGATAAAGTAATCCAAAAAATTATTGGCATTGCTTTGGAAGAAGTCGACGGTTTGTTAACTGTGGACGGCGGTTTTTTCTCGAATTTACGAGATAAAATGATTAACAGTGAAGATGTTACAACAGGCATTCACACCGAGGTCGGCAAAAAACAAGTCGCAGTGGATATGGACATTGTAGCCGAATATGGGAAAGATATCGAGACCATTTATGATCAAATGAAAGAGGTTATTACTCGTGAAGTCCAACAAATGACTCACTTGGAAGTAATCGAAGTCAATGTCAATGTAGTAGATATCAAAACACAAGCAGAGTACCAAGAAGAAAGTGAAACGGTCCAAGATAAACTTGGCAACGCCGCTGAAGCGACAGGTAGTTTTATGTCAAAACAAACCAACAAAGCCAAACATGCGGTAACTAAAGGCAAGACAAAAGTCAAAGAAAACACGGCACCTCGTGTTCAATAATGGGTTATTATTTTATTAAAAATAAAGCAATAATAGAAGAAACTAGGAGGAATGAACCATGAGTAACGAAAAATTCAATAATGTACCAAAACCAGCAGGAAACGGACCACACACACCAGAAGATCATGCAATCAAAGGTGAATTAACATTTGAAGATAAAGTCGTTCAAAAAATTATCGGTTTAGCCTTAGAAAATGTCGATGGTCTATTAACAGTCGATGGCGGCTTTTTCTCAAATATTGCTGAAAAATTAGTAAACACAGATAACGTCACAGCGGGTATTGATACCGAAGTTGGTAAAAAACAAGTCGCTGTTGATATGGATATCGTAGTAGAATACGGCAAAGATATTCAAGACATTTACGAAAAAATGAAAGAATTAATCAGCCGTGAAGTGAAAAAAATGACCCACTTAGATGTGATTGAAGTGAATGTTAACGTAGTTGATATCAAATCAAAAGAAGAATACGAAGAAGATAGCGAAACGGTTCAAGATAAAGTCACAGGCGCTGCCAAAAGTACCGGTGAATTTGCTTCTGAACAAACAGAAAAAGCAAAAAAAGCTGTGAATAAAGGAACAGAACAAGTCAAAGAAAATATGGAACCACGTGTAGAATAAACAGTTAAAGGGAGGAAACAATCATGGGCTTTATTTGGGCATTAATTGTCGGTGGTGTCATTGGGGCAATCGCTGGAGCAATTACTAAAAAAGGATCATCGATGGGCATTATTGCCAATATCATTGCAGGGTTAGTTGGTTCAACGATTGGTCAAGCCATTTTAGGCACATGGGGACCAAGCTTAGCTGGGATGGCTATAGTGCCATCGATTATCGGGGCAGTGATTTTAGTTGCCATCGTTTCATGGATTTTAGGACGAAAATAGAGAAAGTTTAAAAAAATAGGGCATAAGTCGTTTCGACTTATGCCCTATTTTTCTTTTTCTATGTATGAGGAAGTTTCGTATGAAAAGTAAATTTTGAGCAATTAGCCAAGAGCTTATTTTAATTAAAATCATTAGTCATTTTGGCTTTTCAACAAAAATCAACAACATTTGTTGAAGTTATTTGTAGATAACGTTTATCATTCACAAATTTACATTTTTTTGTAACGGATATCTCGTATAGTAATAACTGCAAATGAATTTCAGAAAATTTTTTGATAAGTCATCAAAGTGAGGGGATAGCGGTCTTTTATTGAAAAATAGCAACACAAAATAAACAGAACAAAAGAGAGAGGAATTCAAAGAATTATGACAGAACAAACACCAACAAAGCTTTTGAATAAAGGCTTTATCAGTATTACAGTGATTAATTTCATTGTCTATCTTGTTTATTATTTATTAATGGTTATTATTGCGGTGATTGCGCAAGATAGCTTACACGCTACTTTAGGTCAAGCGGGTTTGGCCTCAGGAATTTACATCATCGGGACATTGCTTGCACGACTTTTCATGGGGAAACTCCTTGAACTGATTGGGCGTAAACAAGTCTTACGTTATGGGGCTTTGTTTTATCTTTTAACGACTGTTGCGTATATGTATATGCCAAGTATGGGCATTCTTTATCTGGTCCGTTTTTTAAATGGGTTTGGTTACGGAACCGTTTCGACAGCGACCAACGCAATTGTTACCGCCTATATCCCTAAAAACAAAAAAGGGGAAGGGATCAATTATTATGGGTTGAGTACTAGTTTAGCAGCCGGCATTGGACCATTTATTGGGATGTTATTGTTAAATGTTTCCAACTTCCATGTCATTATTAACTTTTCAATTATTTTAATTTTGTTAACAACCATTGCTTGCTTCATTTTCCCAGTGAAAAATATTGAGTTAACACCTGAACATCGTGAAGCTTTATCTAAATGGAATTTTGATAGTTTTGTTGAAAAGAAAGTTTTATTTATTACATTTATCGCCTTTTTAATGGGTCTTGCTTATTCAAGTGTCTTATCTTTCTTATCTTCTTATGTCAAAGTAATCGATTTAGTTGACGTCAGCACCTTCTTCTTTATCGTCTATGCGGTCGTGATTACCTTAACACGTCCATCGACAGGTCGGATTTTCGATGTCAAGGGTGAACGCTACGTCATGTATCCGAGCTACATTTTCTTAACACTAGGCTTATTCTTATTAAGTATGACTACGTCTGGTTGGATGTTATTAGTTTCAGGTGGGTTAATTGGCTTAGGTTATGGTACTTTCATGTCAAATGGCCAAGCGGTTTGTCTTCAAGAAAGCCCAAGTCCTCACCGTATCGGGATTGCTTTATCGACTTATTTCATCGGTTTAGACCTTGGATTAGGGGTTGGTCCGTACGTTTTAGGTGAATTACGTAACTTTATGTCATTCCAACAAATGTACTTCTTAGCAGGCTGTATCCCAATCGTTTGTACTATTTTATATATGGTCTTCCACAAAGCTAAAAATGATGCCAAAGATTTGTCTCTTGAAACGATTGAAGAGATTGAACACGGCTCAGAACTATAAATGGACAAGGAGTGATTTCAATGCCTAACGATGAACGGATTTTAAACGTTTTACAACAAACACTAACGGAAATTCAACGCATGAACACGCGTTTAGCTAAAATTGAAACAGAGTTAGCCGATGTCGATCAACATCACGCGACTTTGGATCATTACTTGCAAGAGCTAGAATTGGTGACAGAAAATAACAACGTCATGTAAAATGAGTAGTTAGTAAATGAATGTTCTACGTTTCGGTATCACTAGAGTGGAACATTGAAAATTTTCGTAAAAAACGCCAAAAGGTAGCAGTTTTTCTGCTACCTTTTGGCGTTTTTTGTAATTTTTATCACTTAAAATGTTTCACGTGAAAACTTTTAAAAGTGGCGTGGACTTTGTTTGGTGACAATTTGTGTATTTAAATTTTCTAAGCTTTGCGCTAGTTCACCAATGCTAGCGGAAAAATCAACATAATAAGTGGGAACCGTTGATTTGACACTAACTTCTGAAAAGATATCTGTAATAATTACATCGAAAGGCTTTTCTGGTGAAGCGACAAAAATTAATTTTTTATCCACGGCTTTACTTAGCTTTTCATAAAGGGTATCTAAAATTAAATTACTTTGATTGGTCCTTACTAAGACACGAATCGGTGGTAAAGATTTCGTTTTCAATGTACAAAAAAGAATAAACAAGCAGTCAACTAACAATTTTTCATTGCCAATCAATGTCGGAAGCATTTCAATTGTAAGGCGCTTCACATCTTTGTAGAGACTTGGATTTTTTTGAAGTGCTTCTTTTAAAAAGCTTTCTTGCACAAATGGATTGGCAATCGTGACAAAGGTCTTAAAAAAGACACTTAAATTTTGGATAGAAGTATATAGATAAAGATACTCGTGAAATGTCAATTTAATTTGATAAAAAGACGTTAGTTGATAAATGATCTCTTTAATGGGTGAGCCTAATAGCTGGACCATATGCATCCGTGCTGCAGGAATTTCCAAGACATCTTGTGTGGCGTAGCTGACACTAATCGTCAATAAGAAAAAGGCAAAAAGGCCTTCTTTTTGTATAAATTTTGTTGGAACTTGGTGTAAGGCTTCTTCTTTAAAAAACAATTCAAATTCACTCAGATTAACAAAGGGATTAACAATCGCTTCTTCCTCCACGAAAGTTTCTTTGATAAAAAAGCCCTCTTTCCAATGCGCTAAAATCACAGCAGAAAAAATTAAGTCTTTTGTAAAATCTTGTGTTGTATTGAAAGAAACAGAGTGTTTTAAACGTCGAAAGAGACTATGGACTTCTTTTTTAGTAATCGTGTACAACGGCCAATCCCCTTCAGAGTAATTGTTCCAAAAAAGCATCATAAAGAAAATCCGGATATCTTTTTCTTTGCCCACCAACACATTGGTACGTTTTAAATTGATTTCAATCTGATATTTTTGGAGCCATTGGTTTAATTGTCCAATTTTTCGCGTAAAGGTTGATGAAGAAATTTCTAGGACTTTTTCAAAATGTTTGCTATCAATTGCATTATGATTAAAGGCGTAGGTCAGTACTTGATACGCGAAACTTTTTTTGACAAAGTAGGGCATCAAAAATGACAGTTGGAAATAGGGTGCAAACCAAAATGTAATTTCTTTGGCATTTGCTGATAAAGAAAATAAGTTCTCCCAGCCGTTCTTTTCAATTTCTGTTTGGAGCAAAGCCACGGATTGTAGAATGGTATTTTGTTGCATTTTTAATTGAGTGGCTAAAGTAGAAATCGCCAATGTTTGCTCTTCTGCTTCACGACGTTCGAGTAATTCTTCTAAAAGAGCAAAACTTTTACGATAAGGTACATCAAGTAACCCTGTTAACATCCGATTCCCTCCAAACTGTTTTCCCCACGTAATTTGGCAAAATAAATTTTGCGAACTACTTGTTTTAGGTTATAGTATTCGTCTAAATAAGGAACGGGATGCCAATAAAAGGTTTTGCTGGCGTGAAAAAGCGGATTATTTTTGTCAGTAATGACTAAGTCAGGCACTTCTTGAATATGATTGACGAATTTCAAAGGAACATCACAATAATTATTGATTTCCTTTGCTAACCAGTTTTCTTGTATCTGATTAATAGATGAATGAAGTAAAATTTTAACAGGAATTTGTTTATTTAATAAAACACTCCGAATAATTAAAAAAATGGTTTCTTTAAATAACGCATCTAGTGGATGTTGTTTGTCAAAAGGCAAACGCTTTAAGAAATAGTTGGTTGTTCGTGAAACATTTGGGTATTGTTTTTCATACAGAGAGACATTAGCAACCTCATAGCTCAATTCCTCTTCCACAGGGAAATGAATCAGTCGTTCACTGGCATTGGATAAATTAACCAATAAAAAGACCACTTCTATTGCGCTTAAATCCAACTGTAATTGCGTACATTTTTCAAAAATCCAAGTAGCGTGTGGACTGTTATCCATTCCCATGATCGCTAAGTTGGCAAAGTTGATGGTTTCCATTTGGACCAGAGAGTACATCGTTAATGTGCTGAAGAAATCATAATAAAAATGAATCTCAGCTTGCCAAGTGTCAGGCTCTTTTTGTTCATCAATAAAACAATCATTCACTAATAGTTGGAATTCTGAATAAGGAAAGGCCAAATTAATAGCAGCAACTTCTGGATAATTGGTGATTGTAAAACCGGATTGATAACGGAGTAAACCTATGGACATAATTAATTTTAATTTGCGTAAATCAGTATATGTAAAGTAAGGGTAACGGTTTTTGATGATTTCAATGAAGTTCTGCAATTGTGCTTGATTAGTCTTAGATAGAAATGGTACTAGAGAAGTTCCTGAAATGAAGAATAAGGAATAAAAGAAACTGCGAAAATCTTTCTCGTTGCCACAAATTTTTTCTCGTCTTTTTAAGTTTAAATAACAATTAAATCTAGCTAGATGATTATTTAAACGGTCACTGACTTGTTTAAAAATAGAAAAGTTAATAAAGTGCTCTTCACAAAAATCTTTGGCTGAAGTGTAGCGTTTTAAAAGTAAATCCAGGGCTAACATATAGGTTAGTGACCCGCGGACAACAGCTTCTTTCATTAACTCAATCGGGATATTTTCATCGGCAACTAATTCTATGGACTGTTGATTATTAATGATGCGAATATGTACATTTTCATGTGTATTGACTCGAGAAATTAACAAAGTTAATTGATTCAATAAATTGTTGATATTGTAATGGGAAAATTCATATTTTCGTCGGAGTACTTGCATGGGGACTTTTTCTTTACTGTCATACAAGTATTCAATTAGGGAAAGTAACTGAATTTCCTGTTTGGTTAATAAGTTATACATAATAACCACCTTTCTAATTGGTTATGATTGTTTGATTTTTCAGATAATACAGATAGGGCATTCTTTTCTAAATGACATTTGACAATTGCCAGTGAAAGAACTAGTTGTTCTTATGCTACTGTATCTATTCTTAAAAATCAAGAAGAACTGAATGTGTCAAATGGAAGAAAACATGGACAAAAAATGGTAGAGCAAAAAATTATTAAGAAAAACAACCAGTTTATATAAAACATTTAAATAACAAGAATGATAATTTGAGTCTATTGATTTTTTAGCTTAAATAGCTTATACAAATAGGCTTTTTTGTCTGGTTAGTTCTTATGAAAAAAATTAAAAAAAACGGTATAGTGGAAGAAGGAATAGTAAAAATAAGAAAGGATAAGGACGTGTTTTCATAAAGATGAAAAGGGTTTCTGGGATTTCATCAACTTTTTCTATTTGGAGGAGAAGTTGTTGATAATTTTTGCTGAAAAATCTCGTTATACTCTTCTTATTCTTATAGAAGAGTCTATAGGAAAAAGCAGAAAATGAATCCGCATTCGAAGCAAGAGTGCGTTTTGAGGAGATAAAAAGAAAAGGTGTGTTGGCTGTCTGTTTTAGCAAGGAAGAAAGACAACAGAAGAGCACTCACTTATTTGGTTTAAAATAAAAAATTGGTACGAAGTGAACGTTCTCTTCTATGTGTCGTTAGTAGAGGAAGGATGAAAGAAATGAGAAAGAATGGACCAATGGTAAACCGTTGGCTCTACGGGTTGATGTGTTTGTTACTTGTTCTAAATTATGGCACACCACTCATGGCTTTGGCGGAAGATGTTAACAGCGATGGCCAGTTAACGTTAGGAGAAGTGAAGCAAACCAGCCAACAAGAAATGACCTTAGCGCTTCAAGGAAAAGCACAACCAGTAACACAAGAGGTTGTAGTGCATTATAGTGCCAATGTGTCAATCAAAGCTGCACATTGGGCAGCGCCCAATAATACGCGCAAGATTCAAGTGGATGACCAGAAGAAACAGATTCAAATTGAATTGAATCAGCAAGCGTTAGCAGATACGTTAGTCTTAACGTTGAACCCTACAGCTACAGAAGATGTGACGTTTTCTTATGGACAACAGCAACGAGCGTTGACGTTAAATACTGGTACTGATCCGACAGAATCAACGGCAATCACGAGTTCGCCAGCCGCATCAGCGAATGAAGGTTCAACAGAAGAAGCATCTACAAACTCCTCTGTTCCTCGTTCGTCCGAAGAAACTGTCGCCAGCACGACAAAAGCGATAGAAAGTAAAACAACCGAGTCTACGACTGTCAAACCGCGCGTAGCAGGACCAACAGATATCAGTGACTATTTTACAGGTGATGAAACAACGATTATCGATAATTTTGAAGATCCGATTTATTTAAATCCTGATGGCACACCAGCAACACCGCCGTATAAAGAAGATGTGACCATTCATTGGAACTTTAACTGGTCGATTCCAGAAGATGTGCGAGAACAAATGAAAGCAGGCGATTACTTCGAGTTTCAATTACCTGGCAATTTGAAACCTAATAAACCCGGTTCAGGTGATTTAGTTGATGCAGAAGGCAATGTCTATGGAACCTACACAATTAGTGAAGATGGTACGGTTCGTTTTACCTTTAATGAGCGAATCACGTCTGAAAGTGACATTCACGGGGACTTTTCTTTAGATACTCATTTGAATGATTCAGATGGGCGGGGTCCAGGAGATTGGGTGATTGATATTCCTACACAAGAAGATTTGCCGCCTGTAGTGATTCCAATTGTCCCAGATACCGAACAACAAATTGATAAACAAGGCCATTTTGATCGAACGCCCAATCCTAGTGCGATTACTTGGACGGTAGATATCAATCAAGCGATGAAAGATCAAACAAATCCAACTGTGACGGAAACATGGCCAACAGGGAATACCTTTAAGTCAGTGAAAGTCTATGAGTTAGTGATGAATCTTGATGGAACAATTAAAGAAGTGGGTCGCGAACTTAGTCCAGATGAATATACCGTTGATAAAAATGGCAATGTGACGATTAAAGGTGACACCAATAAAGCGTATCGTCTTGAGTACCAAACGACGATTGACGAGTCGGTTATTCCAGATGGCGGCGGCGATGTGCCTTTTAAAAATCACGCGACGTTAACAAGTGATAATAATCCAAATGGGTTAGATGCTGAAGCAACTGTTACCGCCACATATGGCAAAATGTTAGACAAGCGCAATATAGATTACGACGAAGCCAATCAAGAATTCACTTGGGAAATTAACTACAACTATGGTGAACAAACCATTCCAAAAGACCAAGCAGTCATTACAGACACAATGGGGGATAATTTAACGTTTGAACCAGATTCTTTACATTTATATTCAGTGACGTTTGATGACAAAGGAAATGAAGTCGTTGGAGCAGAACTTGTGGAAGGAAAAGATTACAAAGTGGTAATCAAAGGAGACGGTTCCTTTGCAATTGACTTTTTACATGATGTGAATGGCGCAGTCAAGATTGATTATAAAACCAAAGTTGATGGAATTGTCGAAGGCGATGTTGCCGTGAATAATCGTGTGGATGTTGGTACTGGTCAGCATTCAGAAGGTGATGGCACAGCCAGTCAACAAAATATTATTAAAAACACTGGTGCAGTTGATTATCAAAATTCGACGATTGGTTGGACGTTAGCTGTGAATCAAAATAATTATTTGATGGAAAATGCCGTGATTACGGATACGTACGAACCAGTTCCTGGCTTAACTATGGTACCCAATTCGTTGGTTGTCAAAGATACAACCACTGGTGCTCAGTTGACGTTAGGCAAGGATTTCATGGTAGAAATAACTCGTAATGCAGAAGGTGAAACAGGCTTTAAGGTAAGTTTTATAGGGGCGTATGCCAAAACAAGTGATGCCTTCCACATAACTTATACTACCTTTTTCGATGTTACCGAGTTAGACGCTAACAATCCTGCGTTGGACCATTATCGAAATACCGCTGCCATTGATTGGACGGATGAAGCAGGAAACAATCATCATTCAGAAGATAGTAAACCGTTTAAACCTTTACCTGCTTTTGATTTAAATGCGCAAAAAAGCGGTGTTTACAATGCCGTTACCAAAGAAATCACTTGGACGCTTGCGGTTAATTTAAGTAATAATCGTTTAGTCGACGCCTTTTTGACGGATCCAATTTTAGCCAATCAAACCTATTTGGCTGGGAGCTTGAAAGTCTATGAAGGCAATACAAAGCCAGATGGTTCGGTTGAAAAAGTGAAACCAGCGCAACCGTTGACGGATATCACAATGGAAGAACCAAGCGAGAAAAACCAAAATACTTGGCGTGTTGATTTTCCTAATGATAGTCGTACGTATGTGATTGAATTTAAGACGTCTGTTGATGAAAAAGTTATCGAAGGTTCGGCTAGTTATGACAATACCGCATCTTATACAAACCAAGGTTCTTCACGTGATGTGACAGGAAAAGTTTCTATTCAACATGGTGGCGAATCAGTGAAAAAAGGTGGCGAATACCACAAAGATGATCCAGATCATGTGTACTGGCATGTAATGATCAATGGCGCCCAATCGGTTTTAGACGATGTGGTTATTACTGATACACCCTCACCAAACCAAGTGCTAGATCCCGAGTCATTGGTGATTTACGGTACCAACGTAACAGAAGACGGAACTATTACGCCAGATAAATCTGTTATTTTAGAAGAAGGAAAAGATTACACACTGGAAGTTACCACCGATAATGAAACAGGACAACAAAAAATTGTCGTTAAAATGGCCCATATTGAAGCACCTTATTATATGGAATATCGTAGTTTAGTGACTTCTTCAGCAGCGGGGAGTACAGACACGGTATCCAACCAAGTGTCAATTACTGGAAATGGTTCAGAAGTCGTTCATGGGGATGACAATGGCGATGTGGTCGTTGACATTGATCACAGTGGCGGGCATGCCACAGGGACTAAAGGCAAAATTCAGCTGAAGAAAACAGCCATGGATGGGACGACTATTTTAGCAGGCGCCCATTTCCAAATTTGGGACCAAGCCAAAACACAAGTCCTACGTGAAGGTACAGTAGATGCCACCGGGGTTATCACATTTGGTGGGTTGCCACAAGGGCAATACATTTTGGTGGAGACGAAAGCACCAGAAGGTTATACAGTTTCGGATGAATTAGCTAAAGGTCAAGTCATCACTATTGATGAAGAAACTTCAGCAGATGGTGCACAACCAACTATTATTAAAAACAATGTCAATAAAGTAATTTTAGAAAAAACAGATGAGAAGGGCAAAAAGTTAGTCAATGCACGCTTTAAATTAGAGCATGCCGTAACCACGCCGTTTACTCATTGGGAAGAAGTTCCCCTTGCGCCGGATCGAACCAACGCAAATGGCCAGTTAGAGGTGGATAGTTTAAAACCAGGGCTTTATCAGTTCACAGAAATCGAAGCACCGACAGGCTATCTTTTAGACACGACACCCAAACGGTTCATTGTGACACAAAACACGAGCGGACAAATTCGTGATGTTCATGTTAAAATGCTTAATTACCAAGGTTCTGCTGAACTAATTAAAAAAGACCAAGCAGGCAATCCATTAGCAGGTGCTGAATTTTCAGTCCTTGATACTACAGGACAAGCGGTTCGAGAACACTTAGTTTCGGATGCAAACGGAAAAGTCACAGTGACGGATTTAGCCCCAGGCAAATATCAATTTGTGGAAACAAAGCGCCAGCAGGGTACCTTTTAAACACTGAACCAAGTGCTTTCACGATTGCAGCAAGCGATCGGGGCAAACCAGCAACAGTTATAGCAACGGCTAACTTTGTTAACTATCAAGGCGCAGCTAAATTAATCAAAAAAGATGTGAATGGACACTTATTAAGTGGTGCGACATTTAAAGTGCTTGATGCGAAGGGACAAACGATTCAAACAGGCTTGACGACAAATAGTCAAGGGAAAATTATTGCAGAGCACTTAGCCCCAGGTAAATATCGCTTTGTAGAAACCAAAGCGCCAACAGGCTATTTGTTAAATACCATGCCAGTCCCATTTGAAATTGCTGAGAAAAATGCTGGTAAACCAGCGGTCGTTGTTGCTAGTGACAACTTTGTGAATTACAAAGGGGCTTTCCAAATCGTGAAAACGAATAGCGCAGACCAACCATTAGCAGGTGCTGTTTTTGAACTATATGATCACAATAAACAATCATTAGGGATTACAGCAACGAGTGGCAAAGATGGCAAAATTATCTTTAGAGACTTGGCGCCAGGTACCTATTATTACAAAGAAATCAAAGCACCAAAATTACCAGATGGCGCAGATTATATTATTTATCCTGAATTAGTAAAAGTAGAAATTCGTGGTGATTTCAAAGGCGATCCGGAGATCTTCCAATTAGGGGCCTTCGCCAATTTCAAAGGACGTGCCGTCTTTAAGAAAATTGATGCCAATGCGAACCCACTTCCAGGAACAATTTTTAAATTGTATCGAATCGAAAACGGGGAAAAAATCTTTGAAAGAGAAGTAACTTCTGAAAAAGATGGTTCATTGGCTATGGAGGATTTAGGCGCTGGTAGTTATGAATTAGATGAAATGGATGCAACGGATGGCTATATCGTCAATAAACAACCCATTTATTTTGTAGTGAAGAAGAATTCAAATGATAAACAACCACTAGATGAGTTAGAGTTTGTAAATTATCAAGCGGAAGTAACGGGACGTAAAGTCAATGAGCAAGGTCAAACCTTAGCGGGTGCAGTTTTTGCAATTTACAACGCCGATAATCAGAATCAGCCACAAGGTTCACCAATAACATTCTTGAATCGTGCAGGAGAGAAAGTTTCTGAAATAACAACGGACAAGACTGGCGAAATTTACGCTAAAGGTCTGAATGAAGGGCATTACGTTTTAGTGGAAACGAAAGCACCAACAGGCTATCTGTTAGACACAACGCCACATCCATTTGATGTAACCGCCCAATTAGGAAAAGAGCAGCCAATTGCTTTAGGCGATCTTATCAATTATCAAGGAACTGCTCAATTAACCAAAGAAAACGAAACAGGTGAAGCATTGGCAGGTGCGGTGTTTAAGGTCATTGATGAAACAGGGCAAACCGTAGCTGGACAAACCAATCTGATGTCTGACAAGCAAGGCAAAGTCATTGCGAAAAACTTAGCACCGGGAACGTATCGTTTTGTGGAGACACAAGCGCCAACTGGCTATCTTCTTAATGAAACGCCAAGCGCAAGCTTTACGATTGCCAAAGACAACCAAGGCAAACCAGCCACTGTGGTACTTAAAGCACCTTTTATTAATTACCAAGGTGCTGCCAAGCTGGTGAAAATTGACCAGCAAAAGAATGCCTTAGTAGGTGCTGAATTTAAAGTGACAGATGCAGAGACAGGGCAAACTGTCGCTCGTTCATTACGTTCTGACAACCAAGGGTTAGTTCAAGTGAACCACTTACAACCAGGAAAATATACCTTTGTGGAAACAAAAGCACCGGATGGTTACCAACTGTCTAAGCAAGCAGTCGCATTCACTATTGCGGCAACAGCGAAAGACAAACCTGAACTCGTGGATGCGGGCACGTTTGTTAACGAGAAACAACCTGTATCCAAAAAAACAAAACCAAATCAGCCAACAACGAAACAAGCAGCTAGAGAGACAGGTTGGCTTGGTTTACCGAAAACCAACACACAAGTCAATTACTTCTTTGTCTTTATCGGCCTCCTGTTGGTCGGTTTGGCAAGTTGGCTCTTCTATAAAAAGAGCAAGAAATAAGCAAAAACTATAAAAAAACAGGCCATCCGTCCTTTCGACGGATGGCCTATTTTTTTCCATCTTAAGCTAATCAACTGAACAAAAGCAGCTCCTTCTTATTGACATTCTCAGGTAAGCCTTCATCTCAGTTTAGCCTTTGAACAGAACTTACGGGGTTCTTGGAGATAACCGCTTGTGCCTCAGCCTTTGTTTTTCGATGCTATCTTTAGGTATTTTGGCTAAAATATTGTACACTTTACATGTGCAAGAAATTTAGTTAGAGATATGAGGATAGAATGATGAAAAAGATGATGGTTTTATACAACGAAACTTCAGGAAGTAGTGAAAGTAAAGAGATTGCAGAACGCTTTAAAAAAGCTGCAGAAGCGAGAGGGGAAGCGGTTATTTTGCAACCTTCCAATCCAGACATCGATCCTGAAGAAATGCGGAAAAATGCCAAAGAAAATCAAGTGGGTGTCTTGGTCGTCATTGGTGGTGACGGGACCATTCATCATGCCGTTCAAAATTTTAAAGACACCATTCGTGACTATCAAATAGGGATTATTCCAGGTGGAACAGTCAATAATTTTGCACGTGTGTTAAGTATTCCTTTGAAAGAAGAAGACGCCTTTGAGACCAATTTGGCAGGACAGACCACACCAGTTGACTTTGGAATGGTAAATCAAGATGTGATGATTTCGACCTTAACGATTGGACTATTAGCAGATACAGCAGCAAATGTGACCCAACAGGAGAAACAAAAATATGGTCCTTTAGCCTTTACAAAGCAATTTTTCCGCTTATTAATGAAAAAGAAAAAATACAAACTAAAAATTGATGGCGATGAAAGACGTTGGCATGGCAAAGCCCAATTATTAACGATGACCATGACGAATTCTGCTGGCGGCTTTACCAATTTCGATGCCAATGCTACGCCAGATGACGGCGAAGTCCACATTATCATTTTGCCTAAGTTAGTTTTTTACAAGTTTGTCTATTATTTACCTAAAATTATCAGAGGACAATTAAATGAAATTCCTGGTGTCGTGTATTTCTCTGGGAGTCAATTTAAAATTAGTGGCGAAAAAGACAAGAAAGTCCAAACACGAACAGATGGCGACCCTACCGATGATTTACCGATTAAAGTAACGGTGGAAGCTGGGGGACTCAACGTGTTTGTTCCTGAAACGTCCACATCTAAGAAAGAATAAAAGAAACAACTGTTATTTTTTCGTGGAATAGATTTCTCATTTTGTGTACAATAGAACAGAAGAGAGGCAGTTGAGTGAACAGTGAAATGGGATGAATATGTTGATATATTCGATACAGATGTCGTTTCTAAAATTATTATTTTAAGAAACTTGCCAATTAATGAAGGCTGGATTGACATCAATGAGTTAGCAGAAGAATTACAATTAAACAAAAAATCAGTCAAAAAATACGTAGAGCTTCTAAAAGATGACATTACGTATTATGCTGTGGATAATGATGCTTCTTTGGCTTTTGAAAAGGGGCATGGCTATCGCTTGAACTTGGCGTCTAGCCAAGCGTTCCAGAAACTTTATACAGCAATTTTTCGGGATAGTTTAACTTATCAAGTAATGGAAGATTTATTCTGGGGTCGATTTAATGGGATTGTGCCAGCGACAACAAAATATCATACCAGTGATGCCACGATTCGGCGCTTGCTTAAAGGGTTTACAGAAATTTTAGCGCCATTGGGGTTAGTGATTAATAAAAGCACCTGGAAAATTGAAGGCAATGAAGCGTATTTGCGCCATTTTGCTTACACTATTTTTATGGACTTAATCCGTGATACTTGGCCTTTTGACTATATACAAGAAACGGAAGTCGCACAAACTGTCCAAAAAATGATGGCTTTTTTCAACGTAGAAGTTGCGGAAACGGTGATACGCCGAGTTAAATATATGGTCGCTATCTCAAAAGTCCGTAGTGCGCAAGGCGCCGAATATCGACCTTCAGCCGAGCAAGAAACTTATTTAGAAGGTAATAAACATTACCAAGCCTTTATAGAAGAAATGACAGCTACAACCCTTTTCCTTAACAAAAACGATTTAACTTTTGTGTACTTTTTCTTGTTAGCCAATGACCAATTTTATCAAGACGAAGCCACTGCACAAGCAATTTTAGCGCATTTTGATGAGTCTGAAGCGCCTGTTTATATGTTGACTCATTTAGTCCAACATTTCTTATTAGAAGAAATACACATGACGCCGCAATTAGAGAAAATTCGTCCGCAAATTTTTTATTATTTGTTTGCTACACATTTATTTGCCGAACTTTACTATGTCCAAAATGTGAAAATGTACAATGTCTTTTGGAATAAAGTTAAAGAAAAATATCCAGTTCTTTTAGAAGAATTAAGCCAAGGCTTAAATCAACTTTACGAACAAACAGGCAATGAATTATTTACAAATAAAGAATTTTTGGCTTTGCGTTATTCTAGTGTTTTGGCGCTTTCTAATGATTTAATTCATCGTGAACAAAAAATTGTTTTAGGGTTAAAATCAGGCTTGCCAGTACTGGAAGAAGAACGGGTGAAACTTTCGATTGAAAATAATTTTCGTCGGTTTTATGCATTGGAAGTCTTACGATACAGTGAAGCAAGCAAAGAAGAATGGCAAAATATTGATTTACTATTAGTGACTTCTTTGGCAGATGTAGAAACGGGCCATCCAGAGATCTTTTTACTTTCAAGTGAGTTAACGTTTGAGCAATATAATCGTTTGAACCAAAAAATAGTAAAAATTAACGAGAAAAGAACCACGTCACTTTAATAAAAAATCAAAAAAATGGGCTTTTTTGAGGTATATGTCCGATAAATTGTAAAAAAATTTTTCTAAAAAGTAAAAAAAGACAAGAAGAAAACGTCAATAAGTAGGTAATCAACACCTACTTATTGACGTTTTCTCGTTGTTTTTTAATAAATACTGCGTCAATTCTTCTGAAAATTATGTCAAAAAGGTACTTTTTTTGCTTTTTTTATCGTAAATAATAGATGATTAGCTATTGATAGTAAAGGAACTACTACTTTTTTTAACAGTCAGTTAAAAAATATTGAGGGTTCTCACAAGAATTTTTCTATATAATAGAAAGAGCAAGGGAAGGAAGGCGGGATAGAATGAAAAAACGGATGGAACAAATTGAAGAAATCTTAAGTTGTGAAGAAAATAGTGCCGGTGTTCGATTAAAGGAATTGGTTGAGGCCTTAGAATTAGAAGTCACAAATCAAAACTTGTTAAAGGTAACAAGTATCTTACATATGAATCCAAAATTTAAAAAAATTTATGCATACGAAGACAGTCGTGTTATTACGCTGTATCAACTTTTACAAAATAAGCCGTTGGAAGTAACGGAATGAAAAGAGGAAAACACATGAAGAAAACAATACTTATTCTTCTATTTGGTTTATTGACGGTGGTTGGTCTACCAATGGTGACTGAAGCGGCTGAACCAGTTGATGCAACAGATGCAACAATTTTTGGTGCGCAAGCGATGGTACCTAATAGCACAGAGGATCAAACAGAGAAGTTACAGACATTACTGAGTCAGACAGCAAAGGAAGGACGGGCATTATTTTTACCACAGGGAAGTTATGCTTTGTCAAAAGATATTACGATTTCTTCAAATTATCAATTAATTGGCGATACAACAGGAGCCACTATTTTACATAATGCTACAGGTACACCGATTCAACTGAAAGACACTACGTACGGAACGAAAACCAATGTACGACTTCAAAATATTGCTTTTGATGGCATCAATGTGACCTTGAAATTGACGAATCAATTAACGCTAGCAAACAATATCTTCTATAATCCATTAAAAGGATTTGTGGTCAATTTAAATGCAGACATTGGCGTTAAGATTTCAGGCAATATTTTCATGCGAGACACAGCACACATGCAACCCAAGATTGATTTTAACCGAGCGATTTACATTGGTGGTTATTCAACACCAAGTCGCTTCCAGTATATGTCAGATGTAGACATCGTGGACAATCTATTTGGGTTAAAAGTGACAGAATTAGATGCAATTAAAAGTACCAGTCGTTCAGATTTAGCAGCGACTATTACACGTTTGCAAACAGCCATTGAAGCTGGTGCTATTTCAGTACCTAATGAACAAAATTATCTATCCACCGGGGTTAATTCTTTTAATATGCTGAAGGATGTAACTGTTCAACATAATTTTTTCTATTCACCTTATGATAATGAAGACTTGAATGGTCTGGTGGGAGATCATGCAATTTATTTCCGTGGTGCTCAAAACATCACGGTGGTGGGGAATCATTTACGTGGACTACAAAATGGTCCAGCTGGCGGATTTAAATTTAAATCAGGCCGTAATATTACGATTATGAATAATTATTTGCGAAATACAGGTCTCATTATGTATGGAACACCAGAGATTGGTTTGGCAGAAACACAAGCAGAGGGAGCTATTTCAGAATTATCCAACTGGCTAGTGGCTAATAACATTTTTGATTGGAAGTATTGGGACAATCAATATGCAATTGGAATGGAATACAATCGACATACAGGAAATAACAATGTGTTCAATGGCGTATTTATCAACAATCAGTTTGTTAACTACCACAATATTCCGCAAAACCGACGTCGGGAATTGTTAATCGCTAGTGGCGGTGGTTTCCGACCAGAAACGAGTTTTGTGAAAGACAATACTCGAGATGATGGCCTTAAAAACGGCCAATTATTGGTAGAAAATTGGACAGAGGCCGACTATCGCTTAATGCCAGCAACATGGGAATCATTAATTTCACCAACGCTTTATGAGCAATATAAAAATACGCCAATTCCGGTTAGAAATACTTTAGCAACCCCTGTGGCTACAACGATTGTGCAAGGACAATCAATCGATCCGCAGCAACTGGTTGCAAATACAAATGACGCGGATGAAGCAGTCCCAGCCGCTAAAATCGTCAATCCAGAGGTCTTAAATGAAATCGGCCAACAAAAAGTGACTGTTCAATTAACTTATGAAACAGGGTCATTGGTAACAGTGAACGTACCGGTGACGGTAGAGGCCCCTGCAAAAAAGCTTGATTTGTCCCAGCTACAAACCGTTTATGCTTCGATTGGTGAAGCAAACCAATATACAGTTTACTCTTGGCAGCTATTCACTGCCATTGGGCCTAAAACGATTGTTCCTTCCTATTATCAGCAGGCGACACAATTGTTAGCAGAAGGTCAGGTGAGTGGGGACAAAACTCAAGAACAAGTGGATCAGTTAACAAGTAATTTGCAATCTGCAATGAAAGTATTAGTCAAAAAAGCCGATATCACGCTAGAGCGTGCAGAAGCAGAAAATGAACTGGCAAGCGTCCATAAATTAGACGAATCTGTATATACCACAGACTCTTGGCAAGCCATGCAAGAAGCCTTAATAGATACAACAACTGGCGAAGGAAGCTCTAAGCAGTTACAACAACTGCTTGCTTGGTCAGATGAAGAATTATTAGAGCCAATACTTGGTGGCTTTAAAACGCCTGCAGATGCACAAAAGCGTATTAACCAATTAACACAAACCATAAAAACGGCGTTACTTCTGTTAGTTGAAAAATCAACAGAGACAACTAGTAACACAAGCGAAAGCAGCACCTCAAGCACGACAAGTGAAAGCAGTAGTACCAGCGAAAGCAGCACCTCAAGCACGACAAATGAAAGCAGTAGTACCAGCGAAAGCAGCACCTCAAGCACGACAAATGAAAGCAGTAGTACCAGCGAAAGCAGCACGCCAAGCACAACAAGTGAAAGCAGTAGTACCAGCGAAAGCAGCACGCCAAGCACAACAAGTGAAAGCAGTAGTACCAGCGAAAGCAGCACCTCAAGCACGACAAATGAAAGCAGTAGTACCAGCGAAAGCAGCACGCCAAGCACAACAAGTGAAAGCAGTAGTACCAGCGAAAGCAGCACGCCAAGCACGACAAGTGAGAGCAGTAGTACCAGCGAAAGTAGTACCTCAAGTACGACAAGTGAAACAAGCAATACAAATGAAAGCAACACACCAAGTACAACCAGTAAAACCAGTAGTACCAGCGAAAGTAGTGCTTCAAGTACGACCAGCGCAACCAACAGTACAAGTGAGAGTAGCACCCCAAGCACTTTAAACGAAAACAGTCAAAGCAAAGGCCAGAATTCTGTCATTTACGCGGTAGAGTCTAATCAAGATCCTAATGACGCTCAAAGTAATTCAAAGCCCTCTGCCAAGGCTAGTCAAACAAAGGAATCAGTAGCAGAAAACCAAGCAACTAAACAGATACAGACAAATAAAGAATCGTCAGGAACAGTCAAAAAAGCGGATAATACGACTAAAATTGCCAAGAAAAAATTCCCCAAAACAGGGGAACAATCTTCAGCAGTTGGGAGCTTCCTAGGCCTGAGCTTTTTATCGTTAGCCATAGCAACCTATTGTTTTAAAGTGAAAAGATAACTCTTTAAAAACGGATAAGTAAACATCCTGAAACAAGAAATAGGACTTGTTTCAGGATGTTTTCATATAAAATTAAAAGAACTACAGTTTTTAGTGAAAAAATACACAAAAGTACTTGAAATTCTGTGATATAAGGGTAAAGTAAAGGAGGACAAAAAACAAAGGAAGTGAAATGTTTGTATACACCAGATGAAATTTTAAGTATTAGTATTGAAAATGGTCAGAAAAAAATTCAAAAGCCTTTGGTAGCAAAACTCATTTTAGGATTTATCGGCGGTGCCATGATTTCCCTCGGCTATTTGGCTTATGTGCGTGTTTCCGCCTCTATTCCAGCAGATTTAGCCAGTGTTCAAGCTTTAGTGGGAGCTGCGGTTTTCCCAATTGGTCTAATTGTTATTTTAATGGCTGGTGGTGAGTTAATCACAGGAAATATGATGGCAGTGAGTACGGCTTGGTTTGCTAAAAAGGTCTCTTTCAGAGAATTACTCGTGAACTGGGTCACAATTACATTGGCAAATATGGTTGGCGCCTTATTTGTTGCCTATTTTTTTGGTCATTATTTAGGTTTAACCAGTAGCGGCGCCTATTTAAATCAGGTTCTTTCTCTTGCAGAACATAAAGTTGCAGCAACTTGGCTTCAAGCAATTATTTCAGGTATTGGCTGTAACTGGTTCGTAGGTCTGGCCTTATGGCTTTGTTATGGTGCGAAAGATGCGGCGGGGAAACTATTAGGCATCTGGTTTCCAGTAATGATTTTTGTTGCAATTGGCTTTCAGCATAGTGTGGCGAATGCATTCATCATTCCAGCCGCAATTTTTGAAGGCGGCGTTCAGTGGGGAGACTTTTTCCGTAATTTTATTTTTGTTTATTTAGGTAATATCATTGGTGGCGCCATTTTTGTTTCTGGCTTTTACTATTTAAGCTATCGCAAACATTAAATCCATTTAGCAGATAAAAACCTACACAAAGGCTAAATGCCTTTGTGCAGGTTTTTTCTTTTTAAACAAAAAGGAAAACGGTTGAAAAATTATTGCTAGATTTTTAAAACAATGTTACATTAATGTTACAAAAAGATTTCTGGAGGTAACGAAAAATGAAAAAAATTGCTTTGTTCAGTATATTAACGTTCAGTGTATTGTCTTTAAGTCTAGCAGGATGTGGAAACAAAAAAACAGCAAGCACAAATGATTCTAAGCAAAAGCAAGAAACAAAGAAAGCCACGCAGAAATCCTCTAGCCAACAAGAAATGAAAAGTAGTCATTCGTCTGTCGCGGGTCAAAATTCTAATGTGACAGGGGAAAATCCGTCAGAAAATGCCACGCAGACTTCTGCAGGAACTGATGAAACGAATGAAGTCCCTCAAAACCAAGCACCTGATACAAACATTACAATTACCAATGTTGTTTTCAATCCTGAAAGAAATGAAATTAATGGTACTACATTACCTAATGCAACCATTACAGCAACGGTAGTCGGTGATGCTTCTGCACAAGCAGGTGTTTTTTATGCGGATGCCAATGGCAATTTTACAGTAATTAGTCCCAGAGCGGGAGCGACTACTCAATTAATCGCAACCGTTGATCAACGGAATAGTGTACCTGTCCAAATTGATATTCCAAGTTCAGGACAAGAAGCAGCGCTTTCTTTTAGCAATATTACGATTGATCCGAAACAAGGGACAATTTCTGGTAAAACAGCACCGAATGCAACTATTTTAGTGTCACGTGCAGATGATGCGCGGGTGATTTTAGCAAGTTTTACTGCGGATGCCCAAGGGAATTTCACAGCCAGTAATTTAGTTCCCGGCACAAAAAATCGCTTAGACGTTACGTTAAATGGAGAAATAGGGACACCTTACTTGTTTGATTTACCAAATTAAAATAGAAGAGAAGTGATCAAAGCCACCAACGCTAGTTAGCGTTGGTGGCTTTGATGTTTTAAGCTTCTTCTTTTTTATGATTGCGGATATGTAAATAGATGGTATTTTTTGAAATACCTAATCGATCGGCAATCTTTATGACAGAATCTTTGAGATTAAAAATTCCTTGATCATATAAACGAATAACAATTTCTTTATTTTGATTCAAATGTGATACATTTGGATCGCTTTCTACTGCTTGTTTTACTTTTGTCAGTGAAGTAGTGATTAATTCGTCAATATTGTCAGAAAAATGTTCAGAATTTTTAAGCTCTTGGGACATATCATTTTGTTGTCCTGAAGGTAATAAGTCTTGCAAGTAATCAATTAATGGCATTTCTAAATGCATATTGATACAGATCAATCCAATAATACGATCATTTTCACCGATAACTGGAATGGTGGAAGATTTTAAAATAACCCCTTTTTGATTTTTATTGTAGTAGGGTTTCACAGCGTAATCATGTTCCGACTCTACTTGACTTAACATTTTTAACGCCATATCAGTAATGGGGGCACCTTCCTTGCGGTTACTGAAATGGCCATTGATGACTTTGATAGCTGAACTTTCCAAATTTTCTAAACTATGAAGAATGACTTCATGGGTACTACCAAAGAAGTTCCCTAATCCATCAAGCATTAAGGCATGTGAATGTAAGATTTGTTTATCTACTTCACTTAAACGTAAATATGACTCCAAGTGATATCCTCCCCTACACTGAAATTAATTTTAGTGTAATACTTTTTTAATGGAAAAGCAATAAGATTCTTTACGTTAAAAAAATACATTGACTAAACTTTTGTTTAGTCGTATACTCTGAATGTGGAATGAAATTTTTGTTACTCATTGTACTTTAGTTCATCGGAATGCTCGCTCATTCTTTCACTTGTTGAGCAATAAAAATTTTATTCAGGAGTACCATCCGTTATAAAAAAATATAGTTGGAGGCAAAGAAATGAAAACGTTATCAGGAATCTTGATGTTAGTCTTAGTTTTATGTGGCATGTCCCTATTCTCTTTTAAAGCACCGCGAGGGAAAAAATCTTTAAGTGCTTTGTCTGGTGCAGCTTGTGCCACCTTTCTACCAGAGGCATTTTTGCGGTATGCAGTAGGCGGCGTTTTTCATTTAGATTATGTGTCGCAAATTGGTGAAACTATGGGTAGTCTAGGTGGTTTAGCAGCTGGAGCTCTTGTGCCGCTCGCTTTCGGGATTAGTCCAGTTTTTTCAATTATTTTAGGTCTGTCATTGATTAAAGTCAGCTTGTTACCAGCCTTTATTACCGCATATCTTTTATCTTTTGTTGTTGAGCAGATGCAAAAACGTATTCCAGAAGGGATTGACTTATTAGTCGTTATTTTAGTCATTCCAGTCGCTGCTTCGTTAGTTGCTGGTTTTATTCAACCCGTTGTATTAGGTGTCCTAGAAGTTATTGGGGGCACGATTTTAAGTGCAGTAGATGGCAATCCATATGTGATGGGCGCAATTTTAGGTGCTATTATCCCGATTGTTGGTATGACACCGTTAAGTTCAATGGTTTTAACTGCCTTGATTGGTTTGACTGGTGTACCAATGGCTGTCGGTGCGTTGACTTGTTACGGCAGTTCCATTGTCAATGCGGCGCTATTTAAAAAGTTAAAACTAGGCACAGCTTCAACCCCGTTAGCTGTGGCAATTGAGCCATTAACACAAGTCGATATCATCAGCTCCAATCCAATACCTATTTACGCAACGAATTTATTTTCAGGAATGGTTAGTGGTATTGTAGTGACTTTCTTTGGCTTAAAAGTACCTGTGACAGGAATGGCAACACCGTGGGCTGGTTTACTTGTGACATTAGGTAACAATGCCATTCAAACGACTTTACTAGCAGTAGCGATTATCACAGTGGTCAGTCTGATGTTTGGATTTTTAGGTGCGCTGGTCTTTAAACGTTACAGAATTGAAGCGGTGGATAATACACCAGAATTTGAAGGAACGACGGAAGTAACCAGTGAAAAAGAAAAAGAAGCAGTAAAAACCAAAGGAGGAGTTACGTATGAACACAGCTATGGCCATCAATAAACCTAAAAAAGTGAACAAAGTAATGAACTACAAAAGTTGTTTTGACATTATCGGTCCTATTATGATTGGTCCTTCTAGTTCGCATACAGCTGGGGCCTTAGCAATTGGCTTAGCGGCAAGAAAGTTATTCGGCGGAACGCCAGAAAAAATTGTGATTAAATACTATGAATCTTTTGCAGACACGCATAAAGGACATGGAACTGATTTTGCAATTATTGGCGGAATTCTTGGACTAGCAGCAGATGATGCCAACGTAACACAATCCATTGAACTTGCGGAAGAACAAGGAATCGAGATTCAATTTTTAGAAATGAGTGAAGAAAGTCCAGTGAAGCATGCTAATACAGCATGTGTGACACTCAGTGATGCAACGCACGAAATCCATTTAACAGGAATTTCTGTAGGTGGCGGTACTATCGAGGTGAAATACATTGAATTAGACGGTTTCAATGTACAACTACATGGTCCTTTACCTATTTTGTTAGTCATTAATCAAGAAGAGCAGGCGATGCAAGCTTTTAAAGATACGTTACAAAAAAATAATATTCAAGTGAATGCGGTGTCTCGTTATGTGGAAGGGAATCAAATTTTATTCATCTTTGACTTAGATTCGGCACCAATTTCCTCGGTGAAAGAACAACTGTTTTCACTAGATGACACATCGAAAATAATCTTATTATGATAGGAGTTTGACATATGTACCTTTCGATTGAAGAATTTATCGATAAAGCTGAAAAAACAGGAAAAAAAATCTCTGATTTGATGATTGAGCAAGAAATGGAGCGTAGCCAAAAAAGCTATGAAGAAATTTGGACACAGATGGGTCAAAATTTGGATGTTATGGATGCTGCTGTCAAACGCTCGCAAGAAGGAGCAGGCGTTTTTTCTCCTACTGGGTTAACGGGCGGTGATGCGGCTCGTTTAAAAAAATACCGCGCAGCTGGCAAAACGTTATCAGGTGATTTAATGATGTCTGCAGTTCAAGCCGCACTAGGTACGAATGAAGTCAATGCAGCAATGGGCGTTGTTTGCGCAACGCCAACTGCTGGTGCAAGTGGCACCTTACCAGGGGTTTTAACAGCGATTAAAAATACCTTGAATTTAACGCGTGATCAACAAATTCGTTTCTTGTTTACCAGTTCTTTATTTGGGATGGTCACAGCCAACAATGCGATGATTGCTGGTGCTGTTGGTGGATGTCAAGCCGAAGTAGGCAGTGCTTCAGCGATGGCCGCCGCTGCAGCTGTTGAAGCGGCTGGCGGAACACCACGCCAATCTTCTGAAGCTTTTGCTATGGCTTTAGGGAATTTATTAGGTTTAGTTTGTGACCCAGTGGCTGGGTTAGTCGAAATTCCTTGTGTCAAACGAAATACAGTAGGTGCAGGCAATGCGTTAATCGCTGCAGATATGGCTTTAGCTGGAATTGTAAATAAAATACCAGCAGATGAAGTGGTGGAAGCCATGAATAAAGTCGGCCGTCAATTACCACGAGAATTGAGAGAAACGGGTTTAGGTGGCTTAGCTGGCACAGCGACTGGCCAACGAATGAAGAATGAGATTTTTGAAAAAGTAAAATTCACCATTGTTTAAAATTTAATCATGAAGAGGGAAATAAGATGCTGGATATGAAAAAAATTCGCCAAAATGTAGAAGTGGTACAGAAAAAGTTAAAAACACGTGGTGTGGACGAGGAAGTTTTATTACGCTTTTTGGCTTTAGATGAAGAACGGAGAGCGTTACTTGTTAAAGTTGAAGAACTGAAAAAACACCGTAATCAGGTATCAGGAGAAATTGCACAATTAAAGCGTGCACAAAAAGATGCTTCACAACAATTACTAAATATGCAAGAAGTTAGCGAGCAAATTAAAGTTTTAGACCAAGAAGTTGTTCATTTGCAAGAACAATGCACAGCAATTGCAGAACGTCTGCCTAACTTACCTCATGAGAGCGTGCCTGTTGGCGCAGACGAAGCCGCCAACGTAGAAGTTCGGCGGTGGAGTACGCCGAAAACTTTTTCATTTGAACCGAAACCACATTGGGAAATCGGTGAAGCCTTAGGAATTTTAGATTTTGAAAGAGGCGCGAAAGTATCTGGTAGCCGTTTTCTTTATTACAAAGGCTTAGGGGCTCGTTTAGAACGAGCGGTCTATAATTTTATGTTAGATCAACATGTTAATGAACATGGTTATACCGAGGTGATTCCTCCTTATTTGGTCAATAGCAAAGCAATGTTTGGCACTGGTCAGTTTCCTAAGTTCAAAGAAGATGTCTTCCAAGTTGCAGAAAGTGATTTGACGCTGATCCCCACAGCGGAAGTCCCGTTAACTAACTACTATAATAATGAAATTTTAGAGGCGCAAGAGTTACCGATTTATTTCACTGCTTTAAGTCCTTCTTTTCGTTCGGAAGCGGGTAGCGCAGGCCGTGATACCCGAGGATTAATTCGTTTACACCAGTTCCATAAAGTAGAAATGGTTAAATTTAGTGATGCAGAACACTCCTATGAAGAATTAGAAAAAATGACCAACAATGCTGGAGACATTTTAGAAAAATTGGGCCTCCCTTATCGAGTGATTACTCTTTCGACAGGTGACATGGGCTTCTCGGCAGCGAAAACCTATGATTTAGAAGTTTGGATTCCGGCACAGAAAACGTATCGAGAAATTAGTTCTTGTTCAAACTGTGAAGACTTCCAAGCACGTCGGGCGTTGATTCGTTATCGTGATAAAACGGGTCATGTTCAGTATGCCCATACACTTAATGGGTCAGGACTTGCTGTTGGTCGAACAGTGGCTGCTATTTTGGAAAATTATCAAAATGAAGATGGCACCGTAACGATTCCAGAAGTTCTACGTCCTTATATGGGTGGTTTAACGAAAATAGATTAAAAAAGAAGGTTGATGTCACAACATCAACCTTCTTTTTTAATTCGTTAAATCCGTTAACCAATGCCCAATTTCTTGAAAAACTGTAGCTTTTTCCGTTTCTAATAAAATTTCATGACGCAATGTGGGAAATAGTCGTAACGTCACGTGCTGAAAACCTGCATGCTTTAATTGCTTTTGAATTTTCGCTGGCCCCTTGCTGAAATCACCAACTGGGTCTTCAGCGCCACTAATGATTAAAATAGGCAATTCTTTTGGGATCGCTTGGTACCAATTCCTTTGATTGGCTCGTTTAACAAGCGAAAAAAGGGTAGCAAAACCATTATTGGTAAATACGAAGCCCATTAATGGGTCATTTTCATAGTCAGCGACATTGGCTTGATTTTTAGAAAGCCAATTAAAGGAACTTGCTTCAGGAAATTTTTTGCTAAAAGAACCAAATGCCAGCTTATCAATGAACGGAGCTGGTTTTTTCGGCTGTTTCTCGGCCATTTTTTTAATAAAAGGCAATGCTGCGGTTAAAGGTAACGGACTTGTTCCAGTACCCATGAAAATGACTCCTTGCATAGTCACAGGATAGTCTTGCAGATAGTTGCGCAAGGCGAAAGACCCCATGCTGTGACCCATCATAAAATAGGGCAATTGTGGATAGCGATTCACAGCCCATTGTTTCACTTGACGAATATCTGTAACGACATTTTCAGGCCCTTGTTCTCCAAAAAAACCATAGATCGGTGCGCTTGGTTGTACAGATTCGCCATGACCTAGATGATCATGACCAATTACGGCAAACCCTAATTGATTTAAAAAACGAGCAAATTCATCATAACGTTGGATATGCTCTGCCATGCCGTGAATCAATTGAACTACGGCTTTGGGTGAAGGGCAGGGCCAATGACGTACATTGAGCTGAGTTTGTTGATCGTTTGAAGTGAGTATGAATTGTTCAGTCATAAGAAACCCTTTCTTTGCTTTTTGATTATTATACAAAAAAAAGACGGTGTTCAAAAGAAAAACTCATGAGAAAACGCCTCAGCTTTCACTGAGACGCCTTTTTTTATTTATCTTTAATAAAAATAGCAATGATGTCAAAAAATAGTCGATTTTACTAAGTGATGAATTATGGGTGGTACAAATACTGCTGGAAATAGTTGTTAACTTCAAGGGCATCTTCTTTATTTTTTGAAAGAATTAAGATGGTATCATCCCCAGCGATGCAGCCCAAGATATGAGGGTTGTGGATACGTATGCGATCAATTAAAACCCCAATGGCTTGCCCGTTGCCAGGTAAGACGGTTAAAAGATTTGTGAACTCTATTTGTGTTAAAGAAACACCAGTTTCAATAATAATGTCAACAAGACGTTCTTCATCTGTTTTATATTTTGGACGAAGGGCAGAATTATTCAAGATACGATAATAGGCTTCTCCTTGACCATTGTCTACTTTGTTTAAATTCAGCTCACGAATGTCACGAGAAATAGTTGCTTGTGTGGTGTGAATATTTTCTTTTTCCAATAATGCTAGTAATTCACTTTGTGTATGGATTTCATTTTCTGTGACCAATCGCTTAATCATCGTTTGGCGTTTTAATCGGTTCATTACTTTCCTCCAGTTCAGTTAATCATGCAAAAAAACATCATTGCTGTTATTTAAAACGGTGCCAGTAATTCCCTAAAATCACTGTACAACGTTTTACTAAATTGTGCAAGTCTCACTTTTTTAAATGCGAAATATCCGACAAAATCAATGAGAACCTTTTAGCTAAACGACCCTTTTTCTATTCTAATTAGAGAGATTCTGCTAGTATTGCTTTGTAAATGTCTGGAGGAAGGGTGTTATTTGTGAATAAGCAAACACGCCAAAGTTTGATTAAAGAAATCATTCAAACAACTGTAATTCATAGTCAAAATGAGTTGTTAAGAGAATTAAAAAAGCGCGAGATAAATGTCGCACAAGCAACGATTTCACGGGATTTATGGGAATTAAAAGTCGTCAAAGCATTAGATGAGTCTGGCGAGATGCGGTTAACGATTTTTGAACAATTCACTTCTTTAGAAGAACGAAAAAAAGAACAGTTGATACAAGCAATTCGTGAGGTAGTGACCAAAGTTGAACGTGTCGCCTTTTTACTAGTGGTTCATACATTACCAGACAACGCAACATTGTTTTCAGCTGTACTTGATGAAGTGTCTTTGTGTGAAAAGAAATGTTCTGTCGCTGGCTTCGACACTGTTATTATTGTTTCATCATCCGAGGAAAAAGCACAAGAACTAGAGCAGTATTTTCAACAATTTATTCAGCCAACACCTTTGTCAAAAAGTAACGCATAAAAGTAAGGGAGCCAGAAGTCGTTTTGACTTCTGGCTCCCTTACTTTTACCTCTATAAGATTATAACTTTATGAAATGCATGGAGAAATAATTTTTTTTGAATAAATGCATTTTTTTTTATTTAATTATGCATTATTTTTTTAGAATATCTATGAAAGCGCATTCTTTTGGGTTGAAAATATGCATAAGAAAGAATACCGTTGTATATTTGTTATTTTGTTTGGCAAATGGCTCACGTCCTAGGTTAATCAGGTCTGTTATTCTGTGTTTGTAATTAAGTTGAGGAGGTTATTTCACATGAGTCATCCAATTAATGTATTTTCTGAAATCGGGAAATTGAAAACAGTGATGTTACATCGTCCAGGTAAGGAATTAGAAAATTTAATGCCAGATTATCTGGAGAGACTGTTGTTTGATGATATTCCGTTTTTAGAAAAAGCACAAGCAGAACATGATGCATTTGCAGAGTTGTTACGATCAAAAGATATCGAAGTGGTCTATTTAGAGGACTTAGCTGCTGAAGCGTTGATTAATGAAGAGGTCCGCCGACAATTTATTGACCAATTCTTAGAAGAAGCCAATATTCGCAGCGAATCAGCAAAAGAAAAAGTTAGAGAGTTAATGTTAGAAATTGACGACAACGAAGAACTGATTCAAAAAGCGATTGCTGGCATTCAAAAACAAGAATTACCTAAATATGAGCAAGAATTTTTAACAGATATGGTTGAAGCGGATTATCCATTCATTATTGATCCAATGCCTAACTTATACTTCACGCGTGATAACTTTGCGACAATGGGGCACGGGATTTCTTTAAATCATATGTATTCAGTAACTCGACAACGGGAAACCATTTTTGGGCAATACATTTTTGATTATCATCCTCGTTTTGCTGGAAAAGAGGTTCCTAGAGTCTATGATCGTTCAGAATCAACCAGAATTGAAGGTGGCGATGAATTAATTCTTTCAAAAGAAGTAGTGGCCATTGGGATTTCTCAAAGAACGGATGCCGCGTCAATTGAAAAAATTGCGAGAAATATTTTTGAACAAAAATTAGGGTTTAAAAATATCTTGGCTTTTGATATCGGTGAACACCGTAAATTCATGCATTTAGATACCGTTTTTACCATGATTGACTATGATAAATTTACGATTCATCCAGAAATCGAAGGCGGCTTGGTTGTTTACTCGATCACTGAAAAAGCAGATGGAGACATCCAAATTACAAAAGAAAAAGATACATTAGATAACATTTTATGCAAATACTTGCATTTAGACAATGTTCAATTAATCCGTTGCGGCGCTGGAAATTTAACAGCAGCAGCCCGTGAACAATGGAACGACGGTTCAAATACATTAGCAATTGCCCCTGGGGAAGTTGTTGTTTACGATCGGAATACGATTACGAATAAAGCGCTAGAAGAAGCAGGCGTGAAATTGAATTACATTCCAGGAAGTGAACTAGTACGTGGCCGTGGTGGCCCTCGTTGTATGAGTATGCCACTTTACCGTGAAGATCTTTAAAAAACACCCAAAAATAGGAGGAATCATCATGAATTCAGTATTTCAAGGACGTAGTTTATTAGCAGAAAAAGATTTTACAAGAGCAGAATTAGAGTATTTGGTAGACTTCAGTATTCACTTAAAAGAATTGAAGAAAAAAGGGATTCCACATCACTATTTAGAAGGAAAAAATATCGCTCTTTTATTTGAAAAAACTTCGACACGGACACGCTCTGCATTCACGTCAGCAGCGATTGATTTAGGGGCACATCCTGAGTATTTAGGCGCCAACGATATTCAATTAGGTAAAAAAGAATCTGTTGAAGATACAGCGATTGTTTTAGGTAGTATGTTTGACGGGATTGAGTTCCGTGGGTTTAGTCAAGAAGTAGTGGAAGATTTAGCGAAATATTCTGGTGTTCCTGTTTGGAATGGTTTAACGGATCAATGGCATCCAACACAAATGATTGCGGACTTTATGACAGTGAAAGAAAACTTTGGTCGTTTAGAAGGAATCACTTTAGTATATGTCGGCGATGGCCGTAACAACATGGCAAACAGCTTGTTAGTGACAGGTGCTATTTTAGGCGTAAATGTTCGCATTTGTGCACCAAAAGAATTGTTCCCTTCTGATGAAGTCGTTAATTACGCAAAAGAATTTGCGAAAGAATCTGGTGCAGAATTAATGATTACAGACGACGTTGCTAAAGGTGTTAAAGGAGCCAACGTGTTATATACAGACGTTTGGGTGTCCATGGGTGAAGAAGATAAATTTGAAGAACGTGTCAATCTGTTGAAACCTTATCAAATTAATATGGCTATGTTAGAAAAAACCGAAAACATGGATGGCGATTTAATCGTATTACACTGTTTGCCAGCCTTTCATGATACGAAAACACAATACGGAGAAATGGTTGCTGAAAAATTCGGCATTACTGAAATGGAAATCACGGATGAAGTCTTCCGCAGTAAATATGGTCGTCAATTTGAAGAAGCAGAAAACAGAATGCATTCTATTAAAGCGATCATGGCAGCTACTTTAGGCAACTTATTCATTCCTCGTGTGTAGGAAGCAACTGAAAAAACATTGAAAAAAGAATAGTCGTTTCGCCCTTTAAGAGATTCTTTTGAAGGGCGGCCTATTCTTTATTATGATAGGAAAGAAGGATTTGTAATGGGGAAAAAAATGGTCGTTGCACTAGGCGGAAATGCCATCCTTTCAAATGATGCTAGCGCACAAGCACAACAGCAAGCATTAGTTCAAACATCTGCCTATTTAGTTCATTTAATTAAACAAGGGCATCGGTTGATTGTTTCACATGGCAATGGTCCACAAGTCGGAAATCTATTATTGCAACAACAAGCAGCTGATTCTGAAAAAAATCCAGCGATGCCGCTAGATACGTGTGTTGCTATGACACAAGGAAGTATCGGCTACTGGTTGTCCAATGCGCTTAATCAAGAATTAAACAAAGCAGGAATCAAGAAACAAGTGGCTACTGTTTTAACACAGGTGGTCGTAGATCCAGCAGATGAGGCATTCAAAAATCCAACAAAACCGATCGGTCCATTTTTAAAAGAAGCTGAAGCCAAAGAAGCAATGCAAGCAGGTGCTATTTTTAAAGAAGATGCAGGACGTGGCTGGCGCAAAGTCGTTCCAAGTCCTAAGCCAATTGACATCCACGAGGCTGAGACTATTAATACCTTAATAAAAAATGATATAATTACCATTTCATGTGGTGGTGGTGGCATCCCTGTCGTAGGACAAGAATTAAAAGGTGTCGAAGCAGTAATCGATAAAGATTTTGCTTCTGAAAAACTAGCAGAATTAGTGGATGCGGATGCACTAGTTATTTTAACTGGCGTGGATTATGTGTGCATTAATTATGGCAAACCAGATGAAAAACAATTAACCAATGTCACTGTAGCAGAGTTGGAAGAATACAAACAAGCGGGTCATTTTGCACCAGGTAGTATGTTACCGAAAATTGAAGCCGCCATTCAGTTTGTAGAAAGCCAACCCAATAAACAAGCAATTATCACTTCTTTGGAAAACTTAGGAAGTATGAGCGGCGATGAAATCGTAGGAACGGTTGTGACAAAATAAAGTATAGTATTTAGGAGAATTAAGATGATGATAGAGAAAATAATCACTAAAAATAATCAAGATTTTCAATACTTTTCTGAATCAGAACTAACAGAATTGCGTAACGAGAGTTTCGTTCGCTCCTATAAAAAAGGCCAAGTCCTTTTTTATCCAGGTGATCCGAGAAATCATTTAATTTTATTGGTTTCAGGTGTCATTAAAATTGAAAAAAATGATCGCAGTGGTAATTTTTCCTATCTGCATTTTATGAAAAAGCAGGCTCTTTTTCCGAGAATCGGACTGTTTCAAGATGAGGTTCATTACGACTCCGCGATTGCCTATACGGATATTGAGGTTGTGTTTGTGCCAGTTAAACTGTTTGAGCGTTTTCTCCAAAATAATCCCCAGCAATTGATTCATTGGATTCAAGAACAATCGGTCCTTTTAAAAGAAAGTATGATCAAAATCCAAAAAGGAACAACCAATGATGCATGTGAACGGATTGTGACATCACTGGCGATGTTATTAAATGATTTAGGAGAACGAATTGACAACAGAGAACGCGTTGCAATTACTTGTCCAATTACCATTAATGACATTGCACGAATGAGTGGAACTACGCGGGAAACAGCAAGCAGTGTTATGAAAAAATTAGTCCAAATGAACCGTATTAGCTACAGTCATAAATTCTTAACTTTTCTAGATACGCCATTCTTTATTGATCGATTGAGTAATTAATCATAGAGAAGGGAGATACAGGAAAGTAGGTTCCTGTATAAAAGGATATGGCAGAAAAAAAGAAGAAAAACAAAAAACAGCTTTCGTCTTTTAGTATTTTATTTATTATTTTAATTGTTTTAGGTATCGTAACGGTCTTGCTAAATGGCCAGCCATTTACCCCAAGAGAAATTGATGGCAAAATGGTTGACCACGTGGTAGGGGCCAAATTATCGGATATTATCATGGCTCCATTCAATGGGTTTAAAGATGCCATTGAAATTAATATTTTTATTTTAGTACTCGGTGGCTTTTTAAATATTGTGACACAAACTGGGGCTCTTGAAGCAGGGATTCAATCAGTCGTTAAAAAGTTAAAAGGGAACGAATTGAAAATCATTCCGATTTTAATGATTTTATTTTCTATTGGTGGTTCGACTTATGGAATGGCAGAAGAAACAATTCCTTTTTATGGTTTATTGAGTGCCACCATGGTCGCCGCTGGTTTTGATACGTTTGTCGCAGTGGGTACTGTGCTATTGGGTGCAGGATCAGGTGTTATCGGTTCAACGGTTAACCCTTTCTCCACAGGGGTAGCGATGGATGCGTTGCGAGGTATTGGCATTCAGCCGAATACAGGAATTATTTTAATTGTCGGTGCTATTTTGTGGGCGGCCTCTACTAGCTATTCTATTTTCATTGTGATGCGTTATGCGAAAAAAGTGAAGGCTGACAAAGGTTCAACAATTTTATCTTTACAAGAACAAGAGGATATGGAAAAAACGTATGGACAAGCAGCGTCGAAAGAAATGCCATTTACGAATCGTCATAAAAAAATCTTAATGGTATTCGCTTTCTGTTTTGTCATTATGATTGTTTCCTTAATTCCATGGAACGACTTTGGAGTGACGATTTTCAAAGGCTGGACGTCTGTTTTAACAGGCAACAGTTTCGGTGACTGGTACTTTGGCGATTTAGCGATGTGGTTCTTCCTTTTAGGTATCATTGCTGCCTTGATTGGTCGCTTTACTGAAAAAGAAACCATTGAAGCATTTATCGACGGTGCCAAAGATATGTTATCCGTTGTTTTAATTATCGTAGTTGCTCGCGGGGCATCTGTTTTGATGTCTAAAACGTATTTAGATTCATTTATCCTTGATAAAGCGGCAGGCTTATTACAAGGACTCTCCCCAGTCTTATTTGTCATCGGTGCCTTTGTTTTATACTTAGGTTTATCTTTCCTAATTCCTTCAACTTCTGGTTTAGCGTACGTTTCTATTCCTGTAATGGGTGCGTTAGCTAAAAACATTGGTTTAAGTCCAGAAGTGATGGTTATGATTTTTGCTTCAGGTTGTGGCTTGATTAATTTGATCACGCCAACATCTGGTGTCGTAATGGGTGGTTTGGAAATTTCCAAAGTTCAATATGCCACTTGGACAAAATTCATGGCCAAACCAATGATTGTCTTAGGCTTAATTAACCTAATTATCTTAATTGGCGCGATGTTACTCTTTAGCTAATCAAAAATTTTTTATGTTAGGGCTTCGGCTTTCGGAAAAAAGAAGAAGCAATGAAACAACAGCGACTACCTAAAAGTAGTCGCTGTTGTTTCATTTTGATAGTTGTTGAATTAACAATCTTGCGACAGCGCGGACAGAAAAAGGATTTTGCCCAGTGATTATACGGCCATCTTGATACGCAAATTCTTTATAGGGACGCTTTTTCGCAAAAGTAGCACCATGTTCTTTGGCAATTGTTTCGTTTAAGAAAGGAACAACTGCTTTTTTCATGGCTAAAATTTCTTCTGCAGTAGTGAAGCCAGTAATGGTTTTATCTGCAATCAAATAATTTCCTGACGCATCTTTGACATTTAAAAGACCAGCAATTCCGTGACAAACAGAAGTTAGGTATTTGCCCTGTTCGTAAAGGCTACGAGTGATTGCTTGCAACTGAGGATTATCAGGAAAGTCCCACATAACGCCATGGCCTCCTGTAAAGTAAATTGCTGCGTATTCATCTGGCTCAATTTCTTCAAGAGAGAGGGAATGCGCTAACGCTCGTTCTTGAAAATCAGCACTTTCATAAACTGCCATAATGGATGAATCTACATATTTCATACTCCGGGGATCCAAAGGGACATAGCCTCCTTGGGGACTAACATAGTCAACTGAAAATCCTGCTTTGGTTACTTCTTCCACGAACTCCGTGGCTTCACCTAGCCAGAGGCCCGTTGGTTCTTCGGTGCCGTGATAACGGGAAACGTTTGTGAGGACCACGAGAATTTTTTTCATGCTTGCTTCCTCCCTGGCATAATCGACGTAATGTGGGTCAATAGTTGTTGGAGTTGCTCAATTTTGGTGGTATCGTGAGAAAGTGAGTAATAATTTTTAGTTCCTTCACTGCGACAATCAATTAATTTGGCTTGTTTCAAAATTTTTAAGTGGTGAGAAACAGCGGGACGTGAGAGTTGTGTCGCCTCTGTTAACTCAGTGACACGACGGCCAACACAGGCCTGGTCTTCTAACAGTGCAATAATAATTGCTTGGCGTTTTTCATCACCCAATGCGATTAAAAAATCACTAAGCGCAGTAAATTCTGTTTGAATTTCTTCTAATTCTTTCATATTTTTTCGCCTCTTTGGTTCGTATTTTTAAACGATTAAACCATTTTTCGTGTTTTTTGTCAATAAAATACGCTGAGGGCTGAAACTTGACGTGGATCCCATTTTTCGTTAAGATACTAATTGATTAAAGGTTTAAACTTTTAAACCAATAAAAGGGATAGAAAGAGAGGAAAGATTCAATGATGAAAGCCGCTTTAATTCATAAATACGGACAAAAAGAATTATCAATCGAGGAGGTGCCCTTACCCACCATTCATGACAATGATGTTTTGGTCAAAATTATCGCTGCCAGTATCAACCCGATTGATTTAAAAACAAAAGATGGCAAAGTAAAGATGCTTTTAAATTATCAAATGCCACTGATTTTAGGCAGTGATTTTGCTGGGATTGTTGTTTCTGTTGGAAAAAATGTTCAAAATTTTAGGATGGGCGATGCAGTTTACGGACGAGTACCCAAAAATCGCGTGGGAACTTTTGCTGAATATATTGCAGTGGATCAAGCGGCTGTAGCTATGAAGCCGAAAAATTTAACGTTTGAAGAAGCTGCGGCCATTCCGTTAGTCGGTTTGACAAGTTATCAAGCGCTACATGATATTATGAATGTACAGCCAGGCCAGAAAGTCCTGATTCAAGCAGGTTCAGGAGGGATTGGAACCATTGCGATTCAATTAGCAAAACTAGCGGGCGCTTACGTTGCCACCACAACGAGTAGTAAAAATAAAGAATGGGTTCAAGCGTTGGGAGCAGATGAAGTGATTGACTATCGGACACAAAATTTTGAAGAAGTTTTATCCGACTACGATTATGTGTTTGATACAATGGGGGGGACAATCTTAGAAAAAGCTTTTTCAGTGGTTAAACCTCAGGGAAAAGTTGTTACATTGTCAGGCATTCCCAACGAACGTTTTGCTAAAGAGTATGGCTTGCCGCTTTGGAAACAATGGGCCTTTAAAATAGCTACTCGCAAGATTCATCGATTGGAGCAAGCCACAGATGTTAGTTATCATTTTTTGTTTATGCGTCCAGATGGCGAGCAATTAGCTTTACTCACTGAGTTTATTGAACAGGGAAAATTACAGCCGATAATTGACCGAGTCGTTCCTTTTAGCCAAATTCAAGAAGCGGTGGACTATTCACTGACAGGACGAGCGCAAGGGAAAATTGTTGTGAAAATCGCCGATGTTGATCACGACTAAGTAAAGGAGACTTGCAAGAAAAACAGGCCTATTTTTCTTGCAAGTCTCAAAGTTTACCATTTAAACGCCGTCTAACAAAAGTGATTTTAGGCGGGAAAAGATTTTTATAGAAAATCCTCATTTTTCCAGTTTCTATTTTGCAAATTCGTTATTTTTTGTTATTCTATTGATGGTTGTGTATGCGCTTTCTTTTTAGGTGGATACACAAAAATGAACGGAGTGCAGAAAGGAATGGTGTTCAAAGTGGGGAACAATTTATCGACAAGAAAAGGAGAAAACAGAGAAACAATTGTCAGTTGGCTGGGTCTTTCGTTATTGGTTGGCTTGGCGTTTATCTTATTTAGTCTGTTTCATCAACCAATGATCAGCCAAGCCAATGAGCCGACCCAAGAGAAACATTTTATGGTTTATTATCGGGCTTGGCGTGACAAAACGATGCAAGGAGTTAATACAACATTGCCAGATGAAAATTGGCTAACGATGCACGATATTCCTTATGGTATTGACATTGTGAATGTCTTTAGTTATGTGCCAAAAGGACAAGAAGCACTTGCACAGCCATTTTATGATACGTTAAAAAATGAGTATGCGCCAGCACTGCATGCACGAGGTGTTCGTTTAGTTCGTGGGATTGATTACAGCGAGCTATTAAAAGTTCCTTACGCAGGAACAACGCCTACAGAAGCAGAATTTGATGCTTATGCGAAAGAGTTGTTAACCAAATTTGTCGATGATTTAGGAATTGATGGGTTAGATATTGACATGGAAACTCGTCCAAGTGAAAAAGATATTGTTCTATCTAATGGTGTCATTCGTGCATTATCAAAATACATTGGACCGAAGTCGGGAACGGATCGTCCATTTTTGTATGATACCAATGCAGAATATTTACCACCTTTACAAGATGTCAGTGACTGTTTCGATTTTCTCGCGTATCAACAGTATGGCAGCGATGACCAACGCACGCAACGAGCATTAAATAATTTAAGTCCGGTTCTCAATGGGGAACGATTTGTTCCAGGATTAACTTTCCCAGAAGAGCAAGATCGCAACCGCTGGTATGACACAAAAGAGCCGTATATGGAAAGTAACATGTATAAAGTAGCTCGTTATTCTTATGAAAATAATTTAGGGGGCATGTTCCTCTATGCCTTAGATCGCGATGGTCGCACCTATAATGAAGACGATTTAAATCAGATAAAACCTTCTAATTTACTTTGGACAAAAACGGCCATTGCAGAGAGTAAAGGCGTTTCTCTTGCAGAGATGAAAGCGGCTGCGCAACACTATTTAAAACGAATTAGCTACGCCAACACAGACCTTGAAGCACAAAATAAAGCCGCAGAAGCAGTGACACAAGCAACAACGCTTTATGATGTGAATAAAGCTATTTTAGGTGGCGATTATGGCCAAGGGATTTCAAATACCTATGATGCTGAATTAGAAAAAGGCCTGTTAGCCATTGACTTAACCACTTTATATCGTGCGTTGGATCAAGCAGTTACAGCCATTGAAAAGGCAGAAAGCTATACACCAGAAACGATTCAAGCACTACAAACAACAAAAGAGACAGTCGCAACAGAACTTGCGGGAAAAACGTATACAGCCGCGCAAGTGACTACTTGGCAAACGGAGGTCCAAACAGCTTTGGATAATTTAAAAGAGAAACAAACACAACCTTTAAAAAGTGTCTTCTCCATTGATGCGGGAAGAAAATATTTTTCCGTGGAGCAACTGGAAGAATTAGTGGCCAAAGCCAGTCAAAATGGGTACACAGATGTCCAATTAATTTTAGGAAATGATGGCTTACGGTTTATCTTGGATGATATGTCGGTCAATGTGAATGGTAAAAAATACAACCACAACCGGGTTTCAAAAGCAATCCAACGAGGCAACAACGCGTATTACAATGATCCTAATGGCAACGCGTTAACACAAAAAGAAATGGATCGGTTGTTGGCTTTTGCGAAAGCGCGCAACATCAACATCATTCCCGTGATTAACAGTCCAGGACATATGGATGCCTTGTTAGTGGCCATGGAAAAACTAGCGATTAAAAATCCCGCTTTTGATGGCTCAAAACGAACAGTAGATTTAGGGAACCAAAAGGCAGTGAATTTCACAAAGGCGATTATCAGTAAGTACGTGGCTTATTTTTCCGCGCATAGTGAAATTTTCAATTTTGGTGGCGATGAGTATGCAAATGATGTCGACACAGGCGGTTGGGCGAAACTGCAATCTTCTGGGCGCTACAAGGATTTTGTCGCTTATGCGAATGATTTAGCTAAAATAATTAAAGATGCGGGCATGCAGCCAATGAGCTTCAATGATGGCATTTATTACAACAGCGACGATTCTTTCGGTACATTTGACCCAGAGATTATTATTTCTTATTGGACAGCCGGTTGGAGTGGGTATGACGTAGCCAAACCTGAGTACTTTGTTCAAAAAGGACACAAAATTTTTAATACCAATGATGCGTGGTATTGGGTAGCTGGCAATGTTGATTCTGGCATTTATCAATATGATGATGCTTTAGCAAATATGTCGAAAAAAGCATTTACAGATGTGCCAGCAGGTAGCCCAAATCTTCCAATTATTGGAAGTATTCAATGTGTTTGGTATGATGACCCTCGTCGTGACTATGATTTTGAACGAATTTATACGCTAATGGATACGTTCTCGGAAAATTATCGTGAGTATATGGTGGTTAAATAAAACTAGTTAAAGCTAACGAGTTATCTATAAAGACTGGCACGAATCAAGCTTGATTCGTGCCAGTCTTCTTTAACTGAAGAAGATTTGTTTGCGGGCCAACAATCAATTTAGGAATGCCTTATTGAAATGTTCCTGTTCTTATTGTAGACTGAAAGAAGTGGTGGTGGAAAGCTATCACCATTAATAGAAAAGCAGGAAAATAAAAAGGATCTTGTTGGAAGTTTAATGCTTAAAAATGTAAGCGGAATCATTTTTGTTGGAATGCTAAAAAAGGGAGTAGAGTTATGAGTAATGAAAATATCGTCTTAGCAAGAAATACAGAGCGTGCACCAAAGCATCCTCTCGCAGCCCAAACAGTCGCATTTTCCCACTATAATCATTTGTCAGCACAGTTACCTATTGAGCCAACCTCTGGACAATTGGTAGAAGGTGGCATTCGGTCCCAAGCGACACAATGCTTGAAAAATATCCAAGCGGTTGTTGAAAGTATCAACCATGTGATGAGTGACATTGTCAGAATGACCATTTTTGTCAAAGATATGCGGGATGCTGCCGCAGTTGAGGAGGTCTATGTGGCCTTTTTTACCCATTATTATCCAGCTAAAACAGTGGTCGCCGTCACAGATTTGCCGTTAGGCGCTTCCGTTCAAATGGAGGCACTTGTTTCAAATGGGGAAGGAACTATCCCTAATGCGCCTCAAGCTGGGGATTTAATTAAATTAACAAATCAGACTATTCAGGCACCAATTGATGCTCTAGCCAGTCAAACGGTCGCGTTTTCTCACTATAACAATCTGTCTGCACAATTGCCTATAGATCCTCAAACGGGCAGAGTTGTGGCTGGCTGTGTTAAAACGCAAACAAAGCAATGTTTGAAAAACATAAAAGCCATTTTAACCAGTATTGATGTGCCTTTTGATGATATTGTGAAGATCAACATTTATTTAAAAGATTTATCTAAGCTGGAAGCTGTCAATCAAGTATATGCCGCTTTTTTCCCAGATTCAGGAATTGCGCGCACGGTCAATTATATGCCAGCACGAACAGTGATTGCTGTTGCTGATTTACCAATGGGCGCGGCGGTGCAAGTAGAAGCGGTGGTTTCTCATGGGGATGGTACGCCACCACAAGCGATTGAAGATCGACATGGATTAATTATTGAAGCAAATAATACAGAGCACGCACCGAAGTGTCCATTTTCGACACAAACTGTTGCTTTTTCTCATTACAACCATCTATCAGCTCAGCTACCATTGGACCCTAAAACAAATGCGTTAGTCGCTGGCGGAATCAAGGAACAAACGACGCAATGTTTAGAAAATATTAAAGCGATTATTGAAAGTGTGGATCACAGCTTAGCTGATCTGGTGAAAGTGAACATTTTTGTGAAAGAGATTGAAGAGCTGGCGGCAGTAGATGACGTCTACCAAACGTACTTCCCTGAAGGCACGCCTGCAAGAAGAGTGATTGGTGTGACGGATTTACCAAAAGGTGCTCAGATTCAAATCGAAGCGATTGCTGGGAACGCAGAAGGTACGCCACCAATTGGTTAAACAGTAGAAGAAACAAACGTCAGCTGGCTTCTGAAGCCAGCTGACGTTTTTAGTATTTAGATAAATCAGTAAAGTAAGCTAGTTGCCATTTTTGTGTTTTTTTGGCGGTTTGATTAAGGTTTTGGCACCAAGAAGGATAAAAACGGGCCGCCATTTTGCCTTTTTGTTGATTCGTTTTGAGAATTTTTTGTTGGATTAAACATTCTTTCGGCAGAAGAAAGAGACCTTGCTTTTCTTGATCAGCAATGACAATTGCTAACATTTCAGGGGCTTCCGTTGCATCAAAGGCTTCGTTCTGATTTTGTTGATTTTTTTCCCAGAAGGCTGCAAAATAGCCTTCTTTTTTCGGCGTTTTTTTGGCTAAACGACTGCGGATAAGTTGTTGCGATTCATTAACTTGACATAAAAAGCCTTCATATTCGGCATTTTGTTTTTCTTCGGAAAGCAGGGTGATCGCGCCCACTGCTTTTTCAAGTATTGGCAATGAATTCATAGGGAATGTCCTTTCTTTTCGTTTAATGTCGGTAAGAGTTCTTGGATAATGGTTAATCCTTTCGCCAATACCTCAAGCTGATTGGAGGCCAAGGAAATTCGTAAAAAAGCATCTGGCTGATTTTGCACAGTAAAGCGGCTCGAGTGAAAAAGACGTACCCCATTTTGGAGAAATTCTTGTTCAATTTGCGGCGCCGTTTTTTCGGTAGAAAGGGGAATAGTTCGGTAGTACGGCAAAGGATTGCTAGGTCTAGCTAACCCAAAAATGGTATCAAATAAGTCATTGGCTTGTTTTGTTAAAGCCAATTTTTCTATCACTAATTCTTCTGCAACTGGTGAGCGTAAGACTTGGGTGACAATTTCAGCATCAAAGCCAGAAGTTTTAACGTTAATGTTAAAAATCGCACGCTCTATTTCTTGGCGAAGAAGCGGAGGGAAAACAAGGTACGCAATGCGTAAGCCTGTACAGACAAACTTTGTCATCCCCGCTAAGTAAATCGTTTGTTGAGGTAAGAGTTCTTGAAACGTTGGTAAAACTGCTTGCTGTGCATAAGTTGTTAAAAAAGAATGAATGTCATCTTCAATTACCCATAAGTGTTCTTGCTGAATGATTTCAGCTAAAGTCATTCGGCGGGCGCTAGACATTTGGAAACCAATCGGGTTATTACATGCGGGCATTAAGAAAATACCGTGTATTTTTTTCTTTTTGCATTCTTGCAGTAAATGCTCTGGGTCCATCCCCTCGGAATCATAGCCAATCGGGACGATTTCTAAATGATAAAGCTGGGCGAGTTCAATAAAATTTGAATACGTGTATCGATCTACGGCAATCCGCTGACCTGGAGAAAAAGCGGCGGCTAACGTCACGGCCAGCCCATTCTGGACACCAGATACAATGGCAACTTCTTCGGCATTGGTCCGAACGCCTTGTGTCTGAAGCCATTCGGCAGCGGTTGCTCGTTGAAAGTGCGTACCTAAAGGATCGCGATAATTTAGCAAACTGTTAAGGGCCGCATTTTTACTAACGGATTCAATAAAAGGTAAAATCCGCTGATTACACATATCAAAGGAACTAACCAGCCCTAAATCAATTAGATGGTCCGCTACTTGGTTGGTAGAGATTGTAATTGAGTGAAACGCGTTGGGAGAAACGAAAGTGCCGCTACCGATGTTGGTATAAAGTAAGCCTTTTTCCATAGCGTGTTTATAGGCTTGACCAATCGTCGTGAAATTCAGATCCAAGTAATCAGCTAATTCTCTTTGCGAAGGCAATTTCACATTTTTTTGAAGTGCACCAGATAAGATATCCGCTTCTAATTGTTGAACCAATGATTGGTAATAAGGTCTTGTTAAACGTTCTTTAACAGGGCGCCATGACAACGCATAGTTCTCATAGGAATTAATCGGCATGAGGGGAACTTCCTTTCTATAAAATTGTATTCCATACAATTATAGCATTGAGTGTATTGTTTGTCTGGTTTATGATAGCGCAAAGGGAGGAATTCAGATGGACATTATTTCTTATGAGAGGGTTATTCAACAATTGTCGCTTTCCGAAGCAATTCAAGTGATGAAACGTTGCTTTGCAGAGTTGCAAAAAGGAAAAATTTCGCAAAGTGAGCGCCATGTAGAGGTTTTACCAGATGGGGAAAATCAGAATCTTTTTGCATTAATGCCTGCTTACTTAGGAAAAAATCGCTTTTTTGGGGCAAAAATCATTACAGCTTTTCCAGAAAATCCACAAAAAAATTTGGCCTCACATCTTGGTCAAATTTTATTGTTTGATAGTTCTACTGGAAGACCAGTCGCGATGATGGACGCCAATGCGATTACGTGGCTTCGCACGGCAGCTGTTTCTGCTTTGGCAACCGATTATTTAGCAGCTCCAAAGGCAAAAAGTATCGCTTTGATTGGTGCAGGTCAACAAGCTTCATCTCATCTCGCAGCGCTACAAAGCGTTCGGGCGATTGAAAAGGTTTTTATATATGACCGCACAACAGAACGCGCACGAAAATTAATCGCTAAGCAACAGCACAATTACCCCGAATGTACCTTTATTGGTTGTTCTTCTGTCCAAGAAGCCGTCCAGGAAGCGGAAATTATCTGTACACTAACTTCCAGTCAGGACGCATTTTTAGAAGAAAAAGACGTTTTGCCGAATGCCCATATCAATGCGATTGGCACATTCACGCCGACTTCCAGAGAATTAACAAGCGACCTTGTTAAAAACAGTCAAGTGTTTGTAGATGAGTACGCGGCTGCATTAAAAGAAAGCGGGGATCTTTTAATTCCGATTTCAGAAGGTGCCTTTTCAGCTGAAAAAATTGTAGGTTCTCTCGGCGAATTAGTCACTGGCAAAGTTAAACTAAAGGCGGAGCAGAAAGGCCGCACGATTTTTGATGCGGTTGGCTTAGCAGTTGAGGATTTGTGTTGCGCGGAATACATTTATCAAAAAATACAAGGAGAGAATTAAAATGAGTTATCCCTATTATATTGTCGATGCTTTTGCGGAGGAAGTTTTTAAAGGCAATCCCGCCGCTGTTTATGTTTTGGAAAAATGGTTGCCAGAAGCGGTGATGCAAAACATTGCGATTGAAAATAATTTGTCAGAGACTGCTTTTACGGTCAAGGAGGGACAAAGTTACGCCCTGCGCTGGTTTACGCCGGAACGAGAAATCGATCTCTGTGGACATGCTACATTAGCGACGGCTTTTGTGTTATTTAACTATTATTCCGTTGCGGAAGAAACACTCCATTTTACTAGTCAAAGTGGACCGCTCGCAGTGACCAAAAAAGAGGAATACTATTATCTAGATTTTCCTTATATCCTACCGGAAAGGATTCCAATTTTGCCAGAGTATGAAGCCGCTTTAGGCACGAAAATTTATGAAGCTTATTTGGGTCGCGATTTATTTTTTGTCTTAAAAGACGAAGAGACAGTGGCAAAAATCACACCAGATTTTTCTGCATTAAAAGCATTGGATTTAGGAGTAGGAGTCATTGTAACGGCATCAGGAGACTCGGTGGATTTTGTTTCACGAACTTTTTTCCCGAAACTAAGAATTAACGAAGATCCAGTTTGTGGTTCTGCGCACGCCAATTTAATTCCTTATTGGGGAAAACGGCTCAATCAAACGACCCTTTCGGCCTATCAAGTGTCCCCAAGAGGCGGCTTTTTAACTTGTGAAGTGAAAGAAGATCGAGTCATTATTGGTGGTACTGCTAAACTATTTGCAAAAGGGGAAGCGTACTTGCCTGTATAAAAGTACACCGACCGCTAGCAATTCATCGTTAGCGGTCGGTGTACTTTTTAAATAGAATAGTTGCGAGAAACAAAGGGGACTTCTTCACCATTTTCGAGCTGATTTAGATACAAAGCTAACATGAAAAAGTAACCTGAGAGTAAGTTGACTAAATCATACAGCTGCGGATCAATTTTTTTACCACCATAGTCCATGCGATAAAGTAAACGAACAATATCTTTGGCTTTGGCTCTTAAAATGTGTGCATAAGAGGAACAGATTGTGCCCATCGGTAAAACAAAAGGACGATTTTCTTCGTATGTCAGTTCATTCATAGCATTGACACGTTCCAAAAGCCAGGCTATTTCTTCCTCTGTGACTGTTAATTTTGTTCGGGTCGTTGGATTGACATGGTAGATTAACTCGCAAATTTTGGCTAGTTCTTCTGTTAGTGCAGGCTGTTCAGGGACGTCTAATTGTTGCACATATCCTCGTAGAAGACCTGTCATCGAGGCCAATTCATCAGTCATTAATTCAAAATCACATCGTAAATCTTCTGGTTTAGAAGATAGATACGGATACGCTTCATACGGACTGCGGTACATTTTTTCCATTCAATTTCCCTACTTTCTAAAAATAAAAAGCCCTCAAAAAGAATGCACGAAAGCCAATCTTTTTGAGCGCCGTTGCTCGACTGTTCACAGTACACCATTGTACTTGCTAAGGTAATCATAGCCAAGAGTGAAGGGAGAGTCAAGGGGGAATCAAGGTTGGAGAAAGAAAATGAAGCTAAGAATTACCAGAAGTAAACCAATCAATAAACTGACAAGACCAGAAAGTTGACCTAATCGTTGTTGGGTAGAAAAAGGCTGGTCGGTAACAGTGAGCAAACTTGAGAAAAAGTTCATTTTTTTCACGAGTATTAAATACGCAACAATAAGCAAAAGAATACCCGAAAAAAGGTACGAAAGGGGCTCAGAAATAACTTTTTGGGCACGAAGTAAAAAAATTCCTATGAAGAGGACAACAAAACCATACTTAAGAAAAGTTTCTTTTGACATGTTGAAATCGCTTCCTTTTGGTTGATGAATTTTATTAATAGCCACTATTCTTATGATTAAATTATAGGACTTTGAGGGCGGTGGAGCAAAGGAAAAATGGAGAATGGTGGGAGGAAAGTGTGACCAATAAAAAATCAACCCGCTAGAAAACCTATTTTATAGGTTTTCTAGCGGGTTGATTGTTATTCCCACTCCACAGTTGCAGGTGGTTTTGAAGTAATATCGTACACGATACGGTTTACATGTGCAACTTCGTTCACGATGCGCACAGAGATTTTTTGTAAAACATCCCAAGGGATACGGGCAAAGTCAGCGGTCATGCCGTCTATAGAAGTCACAGCACGGATACCGACTGTGTAATCGTAGGTACGGCCATCGCCCATAACACCTACTGAGCGGATGCCAGGTAAGACAGTAAAGTACTGCCAAATGTCACGATCTAAGCCAGCTGCTGCGATTTCTTCACGTAGGATAGCATCTGAATCACGAACGATTTGTAATTTATCTTCTGTAATTTCACCAAGCACACGAATACCTAATCCTGGTCCTGGGAATGGTTGGCGCCAAACGATTGCATCAGGCATGCCAAGTTCAGTTCCTAAGGCACGAACTTCGTCTTTGAATAATGTATTTAAAGGTTCAATTAATTCAAATTGCATGTCTTCAGGAAGACCACCAACGTTGTGATGTGATTTAATTGTTTGCGCAGTTTCTGTACCAGATTCGATGACGTCTGTGTAAAGAGTTCCTTGTGCTAGGAATGAAACGCCTTCTTCCCCAGCAAGTTTAGTTGCTTCGTCATCAAAAACATACACAAATTCGTTACCGATGATTTTACGTTTTTGTTCAGGGTCAGAAACGCCTGCTAATTTACTTAAGAAGCGTTCTTTCGCATCTACTTTAATAATGTTTAAGCCAAATTTACCGCCTAAACTTTCCATTACTTGTTCTGCTTCACCTTTACGTAATAATCCATGGTCAACGAAGATACAAGTCAATTGGTCGCCAATGGCTTTTTGTAAAAGCACGCCGACAACACTTGAGTCAACGCCACCTGATAAACCAAGTAAGACTTTTTTATCGCCTACTTGTTCACGGATTTTAGCGACTTCCATATCGATGAAGTTTTCCATGCTCCAGTCACCAGTACAGCCACACACATCAAAAGCAAAGTGACGTAATAAGTCGTTACCATATTCTGAATGACGAACTTCTGGGTGAAATTGTACGCCGTAGAATTTGCGGTTGGCATCTTCGATAGAAGCGATTGGACAATCATTGCTTGTCCCAACTTTTTCGAATCCAGGAGCGATTTCTGTTACTAAATCACCGTGGCTCATCCAAACGGTTTGTTTCGCAGGTGTTCCTTGGAATAATGTCGCATCACCAAGGATTTCTAATTCTGCTTTTCCGTATTCACGGTTTGCGGCAGGTTCTACTTTTCCGCCTAAGTTATGAGTCATTAATTGCATACCGTAGCAGATGCCAAGAATGGGAATTCCTAACTCATAAATTTCTGGATCAATGCTAAAAGCATCTTTGTCATACACGCTGTTTGGTCCACCTGAGAAGATGATTCCTTTAGGCGCGATTTTGCGAATTTCTTCTGCCGTAGTTCGGTGGCTTAATAACTCAGAGAATACGCCAAATTCACGAATACGACGAGTAATCAATTGGTTAAACTGACTACCAAAGTCTAAAACAATAATTTTTTCGACAGATGTCAAATCGGCAACGTTAGTCACGTCTATTACCCCTTATCCATTTAAATTTATCTAAAGAAAAGGCGGTTAAAAAGTGGTCAGCACCAAGAATTAAGAAAGGATTTTCAAAAATTGTTTTACGATTTTTAGAAAATTTTGGCTTAATTCCGCAGGGGCTACTTTTAAACAGCCGAGAATCAGGCGGTTAAAAAGTGGTTCACTTTTGTTCCGTACTCTTCTTTGTCTAGCTATACTTATTAAAACATTTTACTCCTTGAAAGTCATGCATTCTGCTGAAAATTTTCAAGGATATTTCTACAAAAGATACAGGATATTTCTTAGCTCGTCAACCCTTAATATTTACGTAGATAGATTTGGTCAATCAAATGATTTTCCGTTTTATGCAAAATAATGTCCGCACGTCCGCGCGTTGGCAAGATATATTCCTCCAAGTTCGGTAAGTTCACGGTTTTCCAAACATTCCGTGCCATGGCGAAAGCATCTTCTCGTTTGCCAATTGCATATTGGTAATAATAATTATTAGGATCTAAGAAAGCCGTATCTAATAAGGCCCCAAAACGTTCTAGGTACCATTTTTCAATTAAGGCTGGATCGGCATCCACAAAAATAGAAAAATCAAAAAAATCACTCACATAAATTTGTTGATTGGCGGGTAACTGTAATGTGTTAATGCCTTCAACAATCAAAATATCTGGTTGTTGAATCAACTCATATTCGCCTTCGATAACATCGTAGACACTGTGAGAATAGACGGGTGCTTTAATTTCGTCTTTGCCGCTTTTGACTTCGTTTAAGAAATTAATTAGCTTCTCCATGTCATAACTTTCAGGAAACCCTTTTCGGTCCATAATTCCCTGTTCTTCTAACACTTTATTGGGATACAAAAATCCATCCGTTGTAATGAGTTGAACGTTTCTTCGTTTAAACGTTCGGGCCAGAATTCTTTGCAAAAGACGAGCGGTGGTGCTTTTACCAACGGCGACACTGCCGGCAATTCCAATGATGAATGGTGGTACAGAGACATATTCATGTAGGAATAATCCTTTGCTAAGTGTTAGCGATTCAAATTCTTTCATGTACAAATGAATAAGATGCGTTAAGGGTACATAAATTTCTTGTACATCTTTTAGTGAAATTTGGTCGTTCACACTTTTAATGTTATCCAATTCTGCTTCGGTTAACGGTGCTTTGCCGTCATGATAAAACCCATGCCATTCTTCTCTGGAAATTGGGTAGTAATTCATTTTATCGTCCATTGTTCCTCCACCAAACCCTGTTCAATCTTTGTACATTTTACCATAATTTCACAAGGGAAACACAGGATTTTACAAAAGAATTCCCTTCTTCGCCAATTTATGATGAAAATGGTATCATGAAAAGAGAAAACTGTTAGAAAAGAGGGGAAAAGCCATGAGAAAAATTGTATTATTTGGTGATAGCATTACTGCTGGTTATTTAGACGAAGCCGTCTCACCTGTTCTTGTTGACTTAGTGAAACGGGATATTGCTGCGATGGGTCTAGAAGAAGTGGCTGTTATTAATGCTGGAATGCCTGGCGATACAACAGAGGATGGTTTAAAACGATTAAATAAAGAAGTACTAATTGAGAAACCTGATGAAGTGGTGATTTTCTTTGGCGCCAATGATGCGTCACTGGATCGAAATATAACAGTAGCCACGTTTAGAGAAAACCTTGAAACAATGATTCACGAAATTGGTTCAGAAAAGGTGATTTTAATTACGCCACCATATGCGGATAGTGGCAGACGTCCAGAACGTCCACAAACGCGTATCAAGGAATTGGTCAAGGTTGCACAAGAAGTCGGAGCGGCACATAACTTGCCAGTTATTGATTTGTATAAAGCGATGACTGTTTATCCTGGAACGGATGAATTTTTACAAGCGGATGGTTTGCATTTTTCACAAGTGGGCTATGAATTATTAGGTGCCTTGATTGTTCGAGAAATAAAAGGTAGACTAAAACCAAAACAAGCATAGATAGGAAGAACAAAATGGCGAATCATTATTATACAGAAAATCCAGAATTAGCACATGATTTAGAAAGCTGGTCTTTTCCATTACGTGGTCGGACCTTTCAGTTTACGACCGATAGCGGGGTCTTCTCAAGAGGAACAGTGGATTATGGTTCTCGTGTGTTGATTGATGCCTTTGAATGGGAAAATTTACCAGCAGGCCGTTTGTTAGATGTTGGTTGTGGCTATGGACCAATTGGGTTGTCCTTAGCAGCGGCGACTGGTCGACTGGTGGAAATGGTGGATGTCAACCAACGGGCGGTTGGGCTAGCTCAAATGAACGCCCAACGTAACCAAATTACTACTGTGGATATCCATTCCTCCAATGTGTATGAAACCTTAAACGAAACGACCTACGCGGCGATTGTTAGCAATCCGCCCATTCGTGCAGGCAAAAAAGTTGTCCATGGCATTTTAACAGGGGCTTTTCCGTTGTTGAAAGTTGGTGGCACACTAACGGTAGTTATTCAAAAGAAACAAGGTGCACCTAGTGCAGAAAAGAAAATGGCTGAAGTATTTGGCAATGTTGAAATTGTGACAAAAGACAAAGGCTATTATATTTTACGAAGTGTTAAAGAAGCAGAGTAAAAAAGAACCTCCACTTTAGTGGCGGTTCTTTTTTAGAATAGATACGCTTGATCAATTTTTTGGTTCAACAGTTTTTTTTCGTCTGGCGATAAAAAAGCACCTGCAAGCGCATTTTTAGTGAGTTGCTTCATTTCGTCATAACTTAATTGATACCAAGTGGCCAATTTCATGAATTCTTTCGTTAACGTAGTATCTGAAACAGTGCGATTATCGGTATTGATGCAGACGGCTAAGCCAGCCTCTATAAATTGTTGAAAAGGGTATTCAGCCAATGTTTTGACGGTGCCTGTTTGGAAGTTGCTAGTTGGACACATTTCTAAAAGAACCTTTTTTTCTTTTAAGAGCGCCAAGTATTCGGGTGTATCTTTCAAAGCAATACCGTGGCCAATCCGAGTAGCACCTAAAGTGACAGCATCAGCGACATTTTTGCCACAGCCGCATTCCCCAGCGTGGAGTGTTAATGGAATTGACAATTGGTTGGCTAAAGCTAATACGTCTTCAAATGTGTATGGAGGGAAATCGACTTCATTGCCAGCTAAATCAAAGCCGACAACGCCTGTCTCTCTGAAATCATGCGCTAAGTGAACGATTTTTTCTATGGCTTGTTGTTGATCATGCCGCATGCCGCATAACAGTGCATTGCTTTTTACACCAAAATCTTCTTCGCCTTGTTTTAAGCCAGTTAAAACAGCAGTCACGATTTCAGGTAACCGTAAGCCTTTTTCTGTATGTTGCGAAGGCGCAAAACGCACCTCTATGTATGCCACGCCATCTTCGGCAGCTTGGCTAATCACGTCATACGCCGCTGCTTGCAAAGCTTCAGCTGTTTGTAGACAGGTTAGCACGAAGTCGAACCGAGTTAAATAATCATTCAAATCGGTGCATTTTTCAGGGGCAACCACTAACTCTTTCAAGGCTTGTTCGTCTTGGGGTAATGGAATGTTTTGTTTTTCAGCAATGGTGCGTAAAGTGGTTGGTCGAATCGACCCATCTAAGTGACAGTGCAGCTCGATTTTTGGTAATTGACGGACACGGGATTCTTCCATGAAAAAAATAGCCTCCATTTTCTTTTGTTTTTTAATCTTTTTAGTCTATTTCTTTTGTCTTTTTTTTGTTAAAATGTAAAAGATTCGATAAGTATTTTGAAGACTGTAACACGTCTACAAATGTCTGTCAATGCAAAAGGAGACGTTGGGAGGGGCGCGATGAAACTAACGATTAAAGAAATTGCTGATATGGCTGGTGTTTCTGTCACAACCGTCTCACAAATTCTGAATAATAAAGGGAGTCGTTTCAGTGAAAAAACCCGCAACAAGGTGTTGGCGGTAGTCGCTGAAAATCATTACAAACCAGATTACTTTGCTTCGAATGTAATCAACCGTCATTCCAAAACCATTGGTATGATTGTGCCAGATGTGACGGATTTCTTTTTCTCAAAAGTGATTGAAGGTGTAGAAACATATTTAAATTCGTTAGGCTACATGATTTTGTTATGCAATTCAAAGCATGATTCCGAGCAAGCGATGCAATATGTTAGCGAGTTGATTCATCGGTCGGTGGATGGCATTATTTTTGCCACGCCGAATGTTTTGCCAGAAAATCATATTTTAAAAGACCGACGAGAACATCCGATTCCTGTCATTCTTGTCGATCGTGGGATTAATCCACGAGATAGTGGACGATTAATCGTTAAAGAGTACGAAGGTGCTTATCAAGCGGTCCATCATTTGATTCAACAAGGGCATCAGCATATTGGCATGTTGCGTGAAAGTGCCGGCTATTATCGTTTAACGGAACGAGTGACGGCGTATCAGCATGCGTTACAGGACAACAATTTACCTTTTCGTCCGCATTATGTTTGTGCTGGGGAATTGAACTTGCATGGCGGCTATGCTGCGGCGAAAGAAGTTTTGAAAAATGAAGAAATCACAGCAATTTTTTGTGGCAATGATGAAATGGCGATGGGAGCTTATCAAGCCATTGAAGAAGCAGGTAAGAAAATTCCTGACGATATTTCGGTGGTTGGTTTTGATGGCTTGGAAATTTCCGAATATTTGGTGCCGAGTTTAACAACCGTCTATCAGCCGAGTTTTGATATTGGCTATTATGCAGCAAAATTTTTGGTGGAAGCTATTGCAGATCCAACAGGGAAAGTTCCAAATAAAGTTTTTGATGCGACGTTTATTGCTAGAAAAAGCACAAAACCGATTTAAAAAACAGCTTAGAAACAGAACGTTCGTGTTGTTTTCGTTTTCACAAGAAAAAAATAATAGTAAACTGGTTTACTAAATGGTTTAAAGCTGAACGATTTTGTTGTATAATACATTATCGGGAAATCGGAGGGAACGAATTCATGAGAATGGTAGACATTATTGAAAAGAAACGTGACGGGCATCAACTAACAAGCGAAGAAATTCAATTTATTATCAACGGATACACAGATGGTTCAATTCCAGATTATCAGGTAAGTGCCTTTTTAATGGCTGTTTTTTACCAAGATATGACAGACGAAGAAATTACACAAATGACGTTAGCAATGGTCCATTCAGGCGAAATTGTGGATCTTTCTTCTATAGAAGGAATCAAAGTCGACAAGCATTCTACAGGTGGCGTAGGCGACACTACGACGCTTATTTTAGCGCCATTAGTTGCTAGTGTCGGGGTCAATGTAGCAAAAATGTCTGGTCGTGGCTTAGGCTACACGGGCGGTACGTTGGATAAATTAGAAGCGATTCCTGGTTTTAAAGTTGAATTGACAGAAGAACGTTTTATTCAATTGGTGAACGATACAAAAGTGGCAGTGATTGGTCAGTCAGGTGATCTAGCACCAGCAGACAAAAAACTTTATGCGTTACGTGATGTGACCGCCACTGTTGACTCAATTCCATTAATTGCAAGTTCCATTATGAGTAAAAAAATTGCCGCAGGGGCAGATGCGATTGTCTTAGACGTGACTACTGGTGAAGGGGCCTTTATGAAAGACCTAGCAAGTGCTCGTCGATTAGCGGAAACAATGGTTCGCATTGGAAAACTGGCAAATCGCCAAACGATGGCAGTAATTTCAGACATGTCACAACCTTTAGGGGAGGCCATCGGAAACAGTTTAGAAATCGTTGAAGCAATCGAGACCTTGCAAGGAAATGGACCAGAAGATTTAGTGGAGATGTGCTATGTCTTAGGAAGTCAGATGGTCGTTTTAGCTAAAAAAGCCGAGACGTTAGACGAAGCACGGGCTTTATTGGAAGAAGCATTAACAAGCGGTCGAGCGCTCGCGAAATTTAAAGAAATGATTGAAAATCAAGGCGGCGACAGTTCCGTTGTTGACCAGCCAGAAAAATTATTAACCGCAACTTATCAATTTGATTTACCTGCCAAAGAAACAGGCGTGGTACAAAAAATCGTTGCCAATGAAATTGGCGTTGCCGCAATGTTGCTGGGCGCTGGTCGGGCTACGAAAGAAGATACGATTGATTTTGCAGTTGGCTTGAAACTTCACAAAAAAGTAGGGAGCCCAGTTGAAAAAGGCGAATCATTATTAACCATTTATGCCAATCGTGAAGACGTGACAGAAGTCGAACAATTGCTTTATAAAAACATTGAAATTGGACCAACTGGCGAAGAGCCTATTTTGATTCACGATATCATTACGGAATAAAACAAAAAGAAAAGAGGAATTCTCATCATGGAATTAAACCGCATGATTGACCACACTATTTTGAAACCAGAAGCGACAGAAGCTGCTGTCCAAAAAATTATTGACGAAGCTAAGGAGTACAACTTTTTCTCTGTATGTATCAATCCTTGTTGGGTCGCTTTTGCTAGCGAGCAATTAGCAGATACCGACGTCGCTGTGTGTACCGTTATTGGCTTTCCTTTGGGGGCAAATACACCAGAAGTTAAAGCATACGAAGCAGCTGATGCAATTAAAAATGGTGCGAATGAAGTGGATATGGTGATTAATATTGGTGCATTAAAATCACAACAATACGATTACGTACGTCAAGACATTCAAGGCGTAGTAGATGCAGCCAAAGGAAAAGCGTTAGTCAAAGTGATTATTGAAACAGCATTATTAACAGACGAAGAAAAAGTTAAAGCTTGTGAATTAGCCAAAGAAGCAGGTGCCGATTTCGTTAAAACATCTACTGGCTTCTCAACAGGCGGCGCTAAAGTAGCAGACATTCGTTTAATGCGTGAGACAGTTGGTCCTGACATGGGCGTTAAGGCTTCTGGTTGCGTGCATAATGCAGAAGAAGCGTTAGCAATGATTGAAGCTGGGGCAACACGCATCGGTGCAAGTACGGGTGTAGCAATTGTTTCTGGCGCAACTGGCGAAGGGTATTAATTCGTATTTCAAATTAAACGAAGGTGTGGCGAAAAAGATGACAGTAAAACAAGAATGGCTTGATTGTGCCGTAGAAGCATTGGCACACGCCTATGTACCGTATTCTAACTTTCCTGTGGGCGCTTGCTTAGTGACTGCAGACGGGAAAATGTATCAAGGAGTCAACATTGAAAATGCCTCCTTTGGTTTAACAAATTGTGCAGAAAGAACGGCGATTTTTAAAGCCATTTCAGAAGATGAACGGACCTTCCAACATTTAGTTGTAGCAGGTAATACAGAGGCACCCATTTCTCCATGTGGCGCTTGTCGTCAAGTAATGGCTGAATTCTTTGATCCACAAATGCCGGTCACGCTAGTTGGTAAAGATGGCGCGACTAAAACAATGACAGTTGAGGCATTATTGCCCTATTCATTTACAGATAAAGATTTTTAAAAAAAGGACATAAGGTTTCGTTGGGCTCAAAGTAGATTTCAATAGCATAAATGCGAATGAAATAATAGATAAAATAGTAGGGGGCTTTTCGGAAAGTGAAACAAGCAAAATTTTTAGGTCTAGGATTGGCAGCAGTTGCCTTAACCATTGGGTTAGCTGCATGTGGCGGCAATAGCAAAAAGAATGCCAACACAAAAGGTGATCCACAACATAGTGTCGTAATGGTCACAGATACAGCCGGCATTGATGACAAATCTTTTAACCAATCTGCGTGGGAAGGAATGCAAGAGTGGGGCAAAGAGCACAAACTTCCAGAAGGACCTCAAGGGTATGCGTATATTCAATCAAATGAAGCATCTGATTATACATCAAACATTGACCAAGCCATTTCAAGTCAATTTAAAACGATTTTTGGCATTGGGTATTTACTAAAAAATGCAGTAGTAGATGCAGCGGACGCCAACCCAGAAACGAATTTCGTTCTAATCGATGATACAGTTAATGGGAAAAACAACGTCGCTTCTGCAACATTTAGAGATAATGAATCTGCGTATTTAGCAGGTGTGGCAGCAGCTAACACTACGAAAACCAACAAAGTAGGATTTATCGGCGGGGTTGAAGGACCTGTTATTGGCCGTTTCCAAGCTGGTTTTGAAAAAGGTGTAGCAGACGCTGGCAAAAAATTAGGAAAAGATATTCAAATTACGTCTACTTATGCAGGGACATTTGCAGACGCTTCAAAAGGACGGGCCTTAGCTTCTTCTATGTATCAAGCAGGTGCCGACATTATTTATCACGCAGCGGCGACTACAGGACAAGGAATCTTCCAAGAAGCTAAAGCGCTAAATGAAACAGGTTCAAAAGATAAAGTTTGGGTGATTGGTGTTGACCGTGACCAAAACGAAGACGGTAAATATACAACCAAAGATGGCAAGGATGATAACTTAACGTTAGCTTCAACCATTAAAGGTGTAAATATTGCTGTGAAAAAAATCTCTGATCTTGCATTAGAAGATAAATTCCCTGGCGGCGAACATTTAACTTATGGATTGAAAGATGGCGGTGTTGATTTAACAACAGAAGCCCTAAGCGATCAAGCCAAAACGGCAGTTAAAGAAGCCAAAGAACAAATCATCTCTGGTGACGTAAAAGTCCCAGACCAACCTTAGAAACAACTTAGTTGTTTAAATACATTAAACTATTTTTAGGAGGCTTTACAGAAATGAAAAAAGCAAAATTATTCGGTTTTAGTTTGATTGCATTAGGTTTATCAGTTTCACTTGCAGCATGTGGTGGTGGCAAAGGAAAAACCGCTGAAAGCGGCGGTGGCAAAGGGGATGCAGCGCATAGTGCTGTAATCATTACAGATACAGGCGGCGTGGATGACAAGTCGTTCAACCAATCTTCTTGGGAAGGATTGCAAGCTTGGGGTAAAGAACATGATTTACCAGAAGGTTCAAAAGGGTATGCATATATTCAATCGAATGATGCAGCTGACTATACAACAAATATTGACCAAGCGGTATCAAGTAAATTCAACACAATCTTTGGTATTGGCTACTTGCTAAAAGATGCAATTTCTTCTGCAGCAGATGCCAACCCTGATACAAACTTTGTTTTAATCGATGATCAAATCGATGGCAAAAAGAATGTCGTTTCTGCAACATTTAGAGATAATGAAGCAGCTTACTTAGCCGGTGTTGCTGCTGCAAACGAAACAAAAACGAACAAAGTCGGTTTTGTTGGTGGTGAAGAAGGGGTCGTAATTGACCGTTTCCAAGCTGGTTTTGAAAAAGGTGTGGCTGATGCTGCGAAAGAATTAGGTAAAGAAATTACTGTTGATACAAAATATGCGGCTTCATTTGCTGATCCTGCCAAAGGGAAAGCTTTAGCTGCTGCAATGTACCAAAACGGCGTTGATATCATCTTCCATGCTTCTGGTGCGACTGGACAAGGGGTCTTCCAAGAAGCAAAAGACTTGAATGAATCAGGTTCTGGCGACAAAGTTTGGGTAATCGGTGTTGACCGTGATCAAGATGCTGATGGCAAGTACAAAACAAAAGACGGCAAAGAAGACAACTTCACGTTAACTTCAACACTTAAAGGTGTCGGCACAGCGGTTCAAGATATTGCCAACCGTGCGTTAGAAGACAAATTCCCTGGTGGCGAACATTTAGTTTATGGATTAAAAGATGGTGGCGTTGACTTAACAGACGGCTATTTAAACGACAAAACAAAAGAAGCTGTTAAAACAGCAAAAGATAAAGTGATCTCAGGTGACGTAAAAGTCCCAGAAAAACCAGAATAATTTAAGCTCCTAAATGAAAAAAGAAGGGCTCATTATTGTTCCTTCTAAAAATAAAGTGGTCCTTGGCAGCGACGGCTGCCAAGGAAACCCTTTATGATGTTTGGATTTTTAACTAAATAGTTGAGGTTCTTCAACTACTTAGTTAAGGGTCAAAATTACCCTCTAAAGTATTGCCAATATAATTTTGTTAGGAAGTGAATAGACCTTGTCTCAAGAAGAAAACGTAATTGAGATGCGTAAAATCACCAAAGAATTTGGGACGTTCAAAGCCAACGACCAAATTGATTTACAAGTAAAACCTGGTGAAATCCACGCACTGCTAGGTGAAAATGGTGCAGGCAAGTCGACCTTGATGAATATCTTATCAGGGCTATTGGAACCGACCTCAGGTGAGATTTATATGAATGGCGAAAAAGTCAACATTACAAGTCCTACTGCAGCCAATCGTTTAGGAATCGGAATGGTCCATCAGCATTTTATGTTAGTTGAAGCCTTTACTGTGACTGAAAATATTATCTTAGGTAGTGAACCTACCCATGGCGGTATTTTAGACCGGAAAAAAGCGAAAAAAGAGATTGAAGAAGTGTCTAAGCAATACGGGTTGGATGTAAATCCCAATGCCTATATTCGCGATATTTCTGTGGGTATGCAACAACGGGTTGAAATTTTAAAGACCTTATATCGTGGTGCGAACGTTTTAATTTTTGACGAACCAACCGCAGTATTAACGCCACAAGAAATTGATGAATTAATGATTATTTTGAAAGAACTAACCGATGAAGGCAAATCGATCATTTTAATTACACATAAGTTAGATGAAATTAAAAAAGTGGCGGACCGTTGTACGGTCATTCGCCGGGGGCAAAGTATTGGCACCGTCAATGTGAAAGACGTTTCTTCGCAACAGTTAGCCGATATGATGGTGGGCCGTTCTGTTTCTTTCAAAACAGAGAAAAAACCAGCGCAACCGAAAGAAACAATTTTATCAATTAAAGATTTAGTAGTGAAAGAAAGCCGCGGCTTAGATGCAGTGAAAAATCTTAGCTTAGATGTCCGAGCAGGGGAAGTTGTTGGGATTGCGGGGATTGATGGCAATGGACAAACAGAATTAATCCAAGCCTTAGCAGGATTAACCAAAGTCGAAAACGGGTCCATTCATTTGAATGAAAAAGAGATTACTAATCGCAAACCTCGGGAAATTACGGAAATGGGTGTCGCCCACGTTCCTGAAGACCGACATAAATATGGCTTGGTATTAGAGATGACATTGGCTGAAAATATTGGCCTACAAACGTATTACCAAAAACCATACAGTTCAACAGGTATTTTAAACTATCGAATGATTAACAAACATGCCCGTGAATTAATTGAAGAATATGATGTACGGACTCCTAATGAATTAGTACCAGCTCGGGCGCTTTCAGGTGGGAATCAGCAAAAAGCGATTATTGCCCGAGAAGTTGACCGCGATCCAGATTTGTTGATTGTTTCTCAACCAACACGCGGTTTAGATGTCGGAGCTATTGAATACATTCATCGTCGACTAATTGAACAAAGAGATAAAAATAAAGCTGTTTTATTAGTAAGTTTTGAATTAGACGAAATTTTAAACGTTTCTGATCGTATCGCTGTTATTCATGCGGGGGAAATCGTCGGAATTGTTGATCCGAAAGAAACGACAGAAAATGAATTGGGCTTGTTAATGGCTGGCTACTCATTGGAAGAAGCCCGTGCTGAGTTATCAAAAGTAGAGGCAGGTGAAACTGTTGAATAATCGTTCTGAAAAAATAAGAAATATTTTAGTCCCTGTGTTATCTGTTATTATGGGTTTCCTCTTAGGGGCAATTATTATGGTTATCTTTGGCTATGACCCAGTGGCTGGGTATCAAGCGATGTTTGAAACAGCTTTCCAAGGAAAGAAAAGTATTGGTGAGATTTTTGTCACCGCAGCACCGTTGATTTTTACCGCTTTAGGATTCTCGGTGGCAAATTCGGCTGGATTCTTTAATATCGGGCTTTCTGGACAAGCCTTATGTGGTTGGGTGGCTAGTATTTGGGTCGCTTTATCCATGCCTGATGCACCCCGGATGATTGCGTTGCCGGTGGCGATTATTGTTGGCGCAGTTGCAGGAGCTTTAGCAGCAGCCATTCCAGGTTTCTTGCGTGCCTATTTTGGGACGAGTGAAGTTATTGTTACGATTATGTTGAATTATATTTTATTATACACAGGAAATCATATTGCTAATAATGTCATGAAACCAAGTATTATGGCGAATAAAGGGATCACCAAAATGATTGGTGCGAATGCATCATTACGCTCACCGTTTTTAACAAGTATCAGTGATGGCTCTCGTTTGAACATTGGCATTTTCTTGGCCTTCATTTTCCTTATTCTTGTGTGGTTCTTGATGAAAAAAACAACGCTTGGTTTTGAAATTCGGTCGGTGGGGTTAAACCCATTTGCTTCTGAATATGCTGGAATGAGCAGCAAGCGAACGATTATTTTATCCATGATGATTTCAGGAACGCTAGCTGGCTTAGGTGGTGCGGTCCAAGGATTGGGAACTTTCCAAAACTTCTTTATTCAAAACACATCGTTGAGCATTGGGTTCGATGGTATGGCCGTGTCTCTATTAGGAGCAGGTAGCTCAATCGGGATTTTACTTTCCGCATTACTGTTCGGAATGTTAAAACTTGGTGGACAAGGAATGCCGTTGATAGCTGGTGTACCAACCGAATTAGTTGATGTTGTTATTGCAGCAATTATTTTCTTTGTGGGAATTAGTTATTTAATTCGTTTCTTGTTAGCAAAAGCGTCTGGTAGTAAAAAAGAAGTAGCGATTGTAGAAACAATTGAAGCGGCGCCAGACAAAAACAATCAAGAGGGGGGAGACATCTAATGGATTTAGCAACAATTTCCTCAATCATCACGCAAACATTAGTGTATGCAACTCCGCTCATCTTGACAGCATTAGGCGGAACGTTCTCAGAACGAAGTGGTGTGGTTAACGTTGGTTTGGAAGGTATTATGGTAATGGGCGCTTTCAGTTCGGTCGTTTTTAACTTGACGTTTGCTGATACATTTGGCGCGGCGACACCATGGATTGCTTGTTTAGTAGGAGGCGTTGTCGGGATTGTCTTTTCTCTCTTACATGCCGTTGCAACTATTAACTTACGAGCAGATCATATTATCAGTGGTACTGTCATTAACTTGATGGCACCGGCGCTAGGGGTTTTCCTAGTAAAAGTTATTTATCAAAAAGGACAAACAGATATGATTACACAATCATTTGGTTATTTTTCTTTCCCAGGATTGTCAAAAATTCCAGTGATTGGTGAACTATTCTTTGCAAAAACCTCTTTGCCAGCTTTCGTAGCAATTTTGATTGCGATTTTAGCTTGGTTTGTCATTTATAAAACACGTTTTGGCTTACGGTTACGTTCTGTGGGGGAACATCCACAAGCGGCAGATACATTGGGAATTAATGTCTACTTAATGCGTTATTCTGGCGTCTTGCTATCCGGCTTCTTAGGCGGTATGGGCGGAGCTGTCTTTGCTCAAAGTATTGCGGGTCGTTTTGGGATTACCACAATTGCAGGACAAGGGTTTATTTCAATGGCCGCAATGATCTTTGGTAAATGGAATCCACTTGGGGCAATGGGCGCAGCCTTATTCTTTGGCTTTGCACAAAACTTAAGTATTGCTGGGGAAAACCTACCAATTATTTCAGAAATTCCAAAAGTTTATCTACAAGCAGCACCATACGTATTGACCATTTTAGTCCTAGTTGTGTTCTTCGGAAAATCATCGGGACCAAAAGCGAACGGGAAAAATTACGTCAAAACGAAATAAGAAAAGAAATGGGCCCTCCGTCAAAGCGACGGGGGCCATTTCTTTTCTTAGGATAATCAGTTGAACACAAGCGGCATTAGGCACTGCTTCACTGCAAAAAAGCGAGTTGATAAAGGAGACTTAACTTTTTTCCTTTGGCTGTTTTTTACAATTCGAAGGAAGTGTCGAAATTTTGAAAAAAACCAACAGGTCTAGCAGCTTTTTTTTCAAAAATCGTTGGTTTTTCTGCTATACTTTTGTTTGTAGTAAGAATAGGAAAAGTGGAGGACGTTCAATGAATAAAACACGTGTAGAAGCATTTAGTGATGCAGTCATTGCCATCATCATGACCATCATGATTTTAGAAATTAAGACTCCTCAAGTGGGTGTTTTGGCAGGTTTGATAGAAAATATCCCCTATTTTTTATCGTTTATTGTCAGTTTTATTTTTATCTGTATCGCTTGGTACAATCATCATTACATAATGTCCGTAACTCATTGGTTTTCTAAAAAAGCGTTTTGGGCAAATAATTTTTGGTTATTCTCCATGGCCTTCATTCCGGTAGCAACTGCTTGGGTGAGTGAATTTTGGTGGATGCGGGCACCCGTTTATTTTTATCTTGTTGTGTATACGGTTTGGGATTTTGCTTACTTCTTGCTAACAAGGATCATTTATGAAGACAATGCAGTGAAAGATCCACAAGGTGCAGCTAAGTTAAGAAAATCGAAATCTTATAGTAAGGCAACAAAAATCATTCATCTTTGTCTTTTCGCAATCGGATATATCGGCATTTATTTTTATCCGCCCATTGGCATTGGTGTGATTTTATCAGAAGCGGTTATCTGGTATTTAAATGTGCCAAAAGAGGGAGACCGCTTGGAGTGTTAAAAGTTTCGATTGGATAAAGAGTCGTGTTCTTTTTAAGGAGCAGGCTATTCGAAAAAAACAATAAAAAAGTTTCCTAATTACGGTGGGAGACTTTTTTTCTTTCAGTTTTTAAGCCCTGCTAAAATCGAAGGAATCAGTGAAAATTTTAATGCTCTTTCAGGCAATAATAGCGGATTCATGGTATAATTGAAGAGCTGAGAATAAATAGATTATTCTGTTTGATTCTCGAGACTATTTAAAAGGCTAGCGTAAAATAATTGTCATTCTTGACGTATTTACGACCTTAGAGGAGGAAGCAAGTGTGTTTAAACGTGTTCATTTAATCGTACTAGATTCAGTCGGTATTGGTGAAGCACCAGATGCTGAAAAATTTGGAGATGTCGGCAGTGATACACTGGGTCATATTGCCAAAGAAGCGGGACTAACCATTCCTCATTTAGAAAAACTTGGATTGGGAACTATTGCTCCTTTAACAGGTGTCAAAGCAGTGGCAGACCACGATGGCTATGCCACCAAATTAGAAGAAATTTCTGTTGGAAAAGATACTATGACCGGTCACTGGGAAATTATGGGCTTGAACATCAAAAAACCTTTTCGGGTATTCCCAAACGGATTTCCTGAAGAATTGCTGAAACAAATTGAAGATTTTTCTGGGCGAAAAGTTGTTTGTAACAAACCATATAGCGGGACAGCAGTCATTGATGATTATGGCGAACATCAAATGAAAACTGGGGATCTAATCGTTTATACTTCAGCAGACCCTGTTTTACAAATTGCGGCGCATGAAGACATTATTCCATTAGAAGAATTGTATAAAATTTGTCAATATGTTCGTGACATTACGAAAGACGAACCTTATATGATTGGTCGGATTATCGCTCGCCCGTATGTTGGTGAACCAGGTAATTTCACTCGAACCAGTAACCGTCATGACTATGCTCTAGATCCTTTTGGCCATACTGTTTTAGATTCGTTGAAAGAAAACGGCAATGATGTGATCGCTGTTGGGAAAATTAACGACATCTTTAATGGACAAGGAATTACTGAAGCTATCCGCACGAAGAGCAATATGGATGGGGTGGATCAATTATTAACGGTCATGAACAAAGATTTCACAGGTTTAAGTTTTACTAACTTAGTGGATTTCGATGCGCTGTATGGCCACCGTCGTGATGTGAAGGGCTATGCAAAAGCCATCGAAGATTTTGATGGTCGTTTGCCAGAGATTATGGCAGCTATGGCCGAAGATGATTTGCTTTTAATTACAGCAGATCACGGGAATGACCCAACTTTCCCAGGAACAGACCATACACGTGAATATGTGCCTTTATTGGCTTATAGTAAAAAAATGACAAAACAAGGCAGCTTGCCACAAGGATTTTATTCAGATATTTCAGCAACGATTGCTGAAAACTTTGAAGTTCCTGCAACGGAAAACGGTCAAAGCTTTTTAAATCAATTACAATAATTCGAGGAGGCAACACATGACAACGTTAACGAACCATTTAAACGAAACAACTGAGTTTTTGAAAGAAAAAGGGGTGCAACAAGCAGACTTCGGTCTAATCTTAGGTTCTGGGTTAGGTGAATTAGCTAATGAAATAACCGATGCGATTGCTATTCCTTTCTCTGAAATTCCCCATTTTTCTGTTTCAACAGTCGTTGGACATGCTGGACAATTAGTTTACGGAACGCTTTCTGGAAAAAAAGTTTTGGCGATGCAAGGACGTTTTCATTATTATGAAGGACATTCGATGCAAACGGTCACTTATCCCGTTCGTGTGATGGCTGCTTTAGGCATTCATTCAATGATTGTAACCAACGCAGCTGGTGGCGTAAATGAAACATATACACCGGGGAATTTGATGTTAATCAATGACCACATTAATTTTACAGGCGATAATCCGTTAATTGGTGAAAATGATGAAGAAATCGGGCCGCGTTTTCCAGATATGAGTCATGCTTACACGCAAGAATATCGGGAAGTGGCAAAAAAAGTGGCTGCGGAACAAAATATTGATTTAAAAGAAGGCGTGTATATGGGCTTTTCTGGCCCGACATATGAAACGCCTGCAGAAATTCGGATGTCACGGACGATGGGTGCGGATGCAGTTGGCATGTCAACTGTTTCGGAGGTCATTGTAGCTGTGCATAGTGGCATGAAAGTACTAGGCATCTCTTGTATTACGAATTTAGCAGCTGGTATGCAAAGTAGTTTAAATCATGCAGAAGTAGTTGAAACAACTGAACGCGTTAAAGGACAATTCAAAGAGTTAGTGAAAGCAACACTAGCAGCTTTATAAAAAAGGAGTAAACCAGAATGAGTGTGCATATCGAAGCAAAACCAGGTGAAATTGCCGATAAAATTTTACTACCAGGGGATCCCCTCCGAGCAAAATATATTGCGGAAACTTTTTTGGAGAATCCTGTCTGCTATAATCAAGTTCGTGGGATGTTAGGTTACACAGGAACATATAAGGGACAGCGTGTTTCGGTCCAAGGAACAGGGATGGGGATGCCTTCAGCAGGTATTTATGCCCATGAGTTAATTAACTCTTATGATGTGAAGAAGTTGATTCGTGTTGGTACGTGTGGTTCTATTTCAGAAAAAGTCAACGTTCGTGAATTAGTTATCGCACAAGCAGCAGCGACGCCTTCTTCCGCGATTCGCAATGATTTTCCTAAATATGATTTTCCACAAATTGCGAGCTTCGACCTTTTACTCAAATCTTACGAAATTGCTAAAGCAAAAGGCTTTACTACCCATGTTGGTAACGTATTGTCAGATGATGTTTTTTACAAAGATAGCTTAGATGATGTCTTTCGTTTAGGTCGATACGGGGTATTAGCGATTGAAATGGAAGCGGCAATGTTATATTATTTAGCAGCAAAATTTGATGTAGAAGCATTGGCGATTATGACGGTGAGTGATAGCTTGGTGACAGGCGAAGAAACAACGGCAGAAGAACGCCAAACGACGTTTAATGAAATGATTGAAGTTGGTTTAGAAACGGCAATTGCTAATTAAAAAAATGCTTGGATGATTATTTTCATCCAAGCATTTTTTTTAATTTAAGAGCGCTTTTTTTACATCTTCAACAATTTGAGTATTCGCAATAGGTCCGTTGTATAACCAACTACTTTTTTTATCATAGGTATGAACTTGGTTATTTTTCACAGCAGGTAAGTTCTTCCAAATTGCTTCTTGGAAAAGAGGTGCTGATTCATCGCTGTTTACAAGGAAAATGTGGTCTGCGTCAAGCTCAGCTAATTTTTCTAAAGAAACTTGATTCCAATCCGCAGTAGCGTTTTTAGAAATTTCTTCCACTAATTTTGGAACTTGGAGGCCTAAGTCCTGATAGAGCACGGTTCCGCTTGAGCGATTATCGCTAACCATAAAGACTTGGTTGTTGGTTACCCATAAGACTGCCGCAGATTTGCCAGCATCTTTTTTGCCAAGGTCTTCTTGGACGCCTTTGGTTAAGGTATCATAATCTTCTAACACTTTTTTCGCTTGTTCTTTTTTATCTAAAACAGTGGCAATATCTTCCAATTGATCACGCCAAGTGACATTTTCGCCGTTTTTGACTACATAAGTTGGCGCAATTTTACTGTATTCTTTGTATTTACCGCCTTCAACTAGAGCAGATGAACTGATTAATAATAAGTCAGGTTCAAATTTTAGAACCGCTTCATATGGCAAGTCATAGGAAATAGTGGGGACATCTTTCAATTCTTTCGCTAAATAATCTTGAATGCTACCTTGTCCAACTGTCCATTGTGCCACTGGTTTTTCTCCTAATGCAACTAGATAATCTTCTAAATAACTCGCAATAATCCGTTTGGGTTTCGCGGGGACGGTTACTTTATTGCCTAAGGTATCTGTTACTTCATGTGTTTTGTCAGCGTTGTTGGCTTCTTTATTCGTATTACCACAAGCTGCGAGTAAGAATGAACCAAGAAGAAGGGTTGTACCAATTAGGACCGTCTTTTTTAAAAGTTTCATTGTGTAACTCCTTTATTTTTAGTTGATAACGATTCTCATTATCAGTTAAAAACGACCGTTTGTCAATCATCGCTTGCTTTTTTGAGCAAATAAGTTGCATTTTTTAGATAATTCGTTTTTTTGATTGGAAGAAACATTGCTTTTTAAGGAAGGGTCTTTTATAATCAAGGAACAATGAGTGAGAACGATTCTCAATAAATGTAAAATAACGACAGAAAAATTAAAGAGGAATGGTTATGAATTATTTAGAGGCAGAGGACTTAACTACAGGATATGGTCGTCAAGTGATTAGTGAAGCGCTGAACTGTTCATTTGAAGCGGGAACTATTACAAGTATTATTGGACCAAATGGTTGTGGCAAATCGACCTTGTTAAAAACACTTGCGCGTATTTTGCTAGCTGAGAAAGGCAAGGTGTTCATTAAGAACCAAGAACTTCAACATTTTTCTTCAAAAGAAGTGGCGCAAGAACTAGCGATCTTATCACAAACGCCAGAAAATACAATCGATTTATCTGTTTTTGACCTCGTCTCTTTCGGGCGATATCCTTATCAATCGGGCTGGAAAAGCGTCACCGCAGAAGATCAAGAGTACATACAATGGGCATTAGAATTAACAGGCTTAACTGAGTTAGCTAGAGAGTCTGTGGCAATTTTATCAGGTGGACAACGGCAACGGGTTTGGATTGCTATGGCGCTAGTGCAGGATACAGATATTTTAATTTTAGATGAACCGACCACCTATTTGGATCCAGCGCATCAGCTAGAAATTTTAAATGTGTTAAAACGAATTAATCAAGAACATCAGAAAACCATCGTGATGACGATTCATGATATTAATTTAGCTTCTCGTTTTTCTGATCGCGTGATTGCGATGAAAGAGGGAAAGATTATCAATGAGGGAACACCGCAAGAAGTGATTACTGTTACTGGCTTAGCAGATGTTTTCGCTATTCAAGCAGAAATTAGTTATCATAGTCAGACACAGCGGCCACTAGTACTTTCTTATGAGTTGATGGAAATGGAGCTGGATGGATGAAAGGCATAAGCGGATTTTATAGACACCAATGGCAAGTGTTACTTGTCTGTCTTTTTTTGCTAATTGGGACAATGCTTCTGTCATTGATGTTTGGTGCGACGTCGGTTTCGATTCAAACGATTATTGAATCATTTAGGCACTTCGATGCGACCAATCAAGCGCATCAAGTCATCCAAACGGTTCGGTTGCCGCGGATTTTAGGGGCCGCTTTTGTGGGAGCAAGTTTAGCGGTGAGTGGGGCGTTAGCGCAAGGGATTACACAAAACCCATTGGCAGATTCTGGCTTGCTGGGTATCAATGCTGGAGCTGGCTTGGGCTTAGCGCTTGTTTTTGCTTTCCTCCCTCAGGCAAGTTATTGGTGGCTTTTAGTTGTTTCTTTTCTTGGTGCCGGCGTGAGTGTGGCACTGATTTATTATCTTTCTAATCATTCAATTCGAGGAGCAAGCCCCATGCGTCTGACCTTGGTGGGGGCTGGTATTAGTGCCCTTTTTTTATCATTTAGTCAATTCTTAGCCATTCAGTTCAATTTGAGTCAAGAGTTAACGTTTTGGTTTCTTGGCGGTGTCAGCGTTATTTCTTGGGCACAATTAAAAATAGTCGTTCCTATCTTTCTGGGCGCATTTGCATTAGCAATTCTGATTAGTCCGTCGGTGACTATTTTACGGTTTGGCGATGATGCAACAATTGGTTTGGGGCGAAATCCGCAGCGTATTCGGTTGTTTGCCAGTATAACGATTTTGCTTTTATCAGGATTGTCTGTGGCGCTGGTTGGCTCGGTCAGTTTTGTTGGTTTGGTGGTGCCTCATGTGATGCGAACAGTTTCTGGAGAAAATTACCGTCGCTTGATTCCGTTCTCAGCGTTAGGCGGTACGCTCCTCGTTTTGGTGGCAGATTTAATCGCTCGAATGGTGAATCCGCCTTTTGAAACACCATTTGGGATTATCACGGCCTTAATTGGCATCCCATTCTTTCTTTATTTATTTCGTAAAGGAGGGCAACTAGGATGACACAGAAAAAAGTGTCTCGTTGGGTGGCTATCTTAATAGTTGGGATTATCCTAACTGCTTGTATCAGTTTAACGCAAGGGGAATTATCTGTTTCCGTCATGGATTTAAAAGCCCTTCTTTTGGGACAGGGAAGTCAGGCCAAACAACTGTTAGTTTGGGATTTTCGGTTACCACGGATTGTGCTTGCGGTCCTAGCGGGCGCAGCTTTAGGCTTAAGCGGCGCTATTCTTCAAGGGATTACTCGGAATCCGTTAGCAGATACTGGGATTTTAGGCATTAATGCGGGTGCGGGTTTGGCAGTGATTTTGTTTATTAGTTTTGTTGAGACGACAAGTATCACAACGTTTGCACTTCCGCTCGTGGCCTTAGTTGGCGGCTTGCTAGCGGCTGTTGGGATTTTGGTAATCGCGTATCATCATCGTTTAGGATTGACGCCAGTTCGAATGGTCTTAGCGGGTGTCATTTTGAGTACGGGTATTTCAGCACTCACCTTATTAATTACATCAAAAATTGACACTGAAAAGTACCGTTTTGTTACAGTGTGGCAAGCAGGCAGTATCTGGGGCAGTAATTGGTTCTTTGTGGGCGCTTTGTTGCCTTGGCTAGTCATTGGGTTCTTTTTTGCGATGAAGCGTCATCGTCTGTTGGATATTTTACAATTGGGGGACGAAACAGCTATTTCTGTAGGTATTGCTGTGAAAAAAGAACGAATCGTTTCGTTGCTGTTAGCGGTGATGTTGGCGGCATCAGCGATTTCCGTTACAGGGGGAATTAATTTTTTAGGTTTACTTGCGCCACATATTGCTCGCAAATGTGGTTTTACGCAACAAAAACAGGTATTGCCATTGGCGGCGTTGTTTGGGAGTTTACTTTTATTGGTTAGTGATACGATTGGTCGGCTATTGCCTGGCAATGGAGAAATGCCTGCAGGGATTATTGTTGCGATCATCGGTGCGCCTTATTTTCTTTATTTGTTAATCAAAACAAGCGATTCGTTATAAAAAAGAATCAAAAGCTGGGTCAATCGGTCGTTGTGAAAGCAACTGTCATTTGCTCGGCTTTTTTATTGGCGGATTTTTGAAAAAATAGTATGATAAATGCGTAAGAGGATTGAATGGAGGATGAAAGAATGGAAAACTTTAATTTTTATGTACCAACAGACATCCGTTTTGGGAAAGATCGTTTAGACGAATTACCTGCTGTGTTAGATCAATTTGGCAAAAATGTCTTACTTGTTTATGGTGGCGGTAGTATCAAACGTAATGGCTTGTACCAACAAATTACTGATTTGGCCCAAAAAAACGGGCATACATTGATTGAGTTGAGCGGTGTCGAACCAAACCCGCGCATTGAAACCGTTAGAAAAGGAATTGAGTTGTGTAAAGAAAACCAAGTCGATGTTATTTTAGCAGTTGGCGGTGGTTCGACCATTGATTGTTCCAAAGCAATTGCTGCGGGCTTTTATTCGGAAGAAGATATCTGGACAGTTATTGCAGCCAGAAAAGGGTATACTGGTCCTGCTTTACCAATAGTGACCATCTTGACTTTAGCAGCAACAGGTAGTGAAATGAACGCAGGTGCTGTCATTTCTAACTTAGAAACCAATCAAAAATTAGGCTTTGGTGGTCCGAATATGATTCCAAAAGTTTCGTTCTTGGATCCAACGAATACTTTTACGGTTCCTCAAAATCAAACAGCAGCTGGCTCAGCGGATATTTTCAGTCATTTGATTGAAAACTATTTTAGTATTTCGACAGGCACGGACGTCCAAGATTTTGTGTCAGAAGGCTTAATGCGAACGGTTATCAAAAATTGTCCTATTGCTTTAGAAAATCCAGAAGATTATGATGCACGTGCTAATTTAATGTGGGCAAGTAGTTTAGCCTTAAATGGTTTAACAGGGCGCGGCAAACAAGGTGTTTGGTCTTGTCACCCAATGGAACATGAATTAAGTGCGTTTTATGACATTACGCATGGGATTGGCTTAGCAATTTTAACGCCTCGTTGGATGAATTACGTTTTGTCTGAACAAACCGTAGGCAAGTTTGCACAGTTTGCTCGAAATGTTTGGGGAATAGTCGAACAAGAAGAGGAAGTAGCAGCGAAAAAAGGTATTCAAGCATTATATGATTACTTTGTGGCTTGTGGCATTCCAATGACATTACCAGAAGTTGGTATCGAAGCAGATAAATTTGAAGAAATGGCACAACAAGCTGTGGCCCATAGTGCAATTGCCGAAAAGGCTTATGTACCATTGGATGTAGCGGACATAGTAGCGATTTATAAAGATTGTTTAACCGAAAGTCAATTTATTTAATCCATAAAAAAGCGGTTTGCCTTGGCAAACCGCTTTTGTTAATAAGAAACAAGTTCTTATAAGTAGTATTTTTCTTTCACAGTTAAATCATCGTTTAATTCATAAACTAATGGTTTACCTGTTGGGATTTCAAGATCCATAATATCTTCATCAGAAATGCCTTCGATGTGTTTAGCTAAAGCACGTAATGAATTACCATGAGCCGCTACTAAGACAGTTTTGTTGTCTTTTAAAGCTGGCGCAATTTCATCTTGCCAGAATGGTAATGCACGTTCCAAAGTAACTTTCAAGTTTTCGCCACCAGGAATATCGCGTTGGTCTAACATTGCATAACGACGGTCGTTTGCTGCAGAACCTTCATCTGTTGCTTCCATTAATGGAGGAAGAGTATCGTAAGAACGACGCCAGATGTGGACTTGTTCGTCTCCGTATTTTTCAGCAGTTTCTTTTTTGTTTAGTCCTTGTAATTTACCATAGTGACGTTCGTTTAAGCGCCAAGATTTGATTTGAGGTACCCATAATTGATCTGAGTATTCTAGTAAATAGTTACAAGTTTTGATGGCACGAGTTAAAACAGAAGTATAAGCAACGTCGAATTCGATGCCTGCTTCTTTAATTTTACGGCCGCCTTCTTTTGCTTCTTCAACACCTTCAGGTGCTAAATCTACGTCAGCCCATCCAGTAAATTGGTTTAAGGCATTCCATTCGCTAAGTCCATGACGAGAAAAAACTAATTTTGGCATGTATAAGCTCTCCTTTGAGTTTAGTTTTCTGAAAATAAGATTTCCACGTTTATTGTACACCGTTTTGCGCAAGATTTCCAATGGAAAATAGTAAAAAAACGTGAAAGTTGCTGAAAAATTAGAGTGAAATCGAATCAAAAAAGAAGCCCCATCTGTGAGCCGACCCCCAAAAGTTAGACCTAGAAATCTAACTTTTGGAGGTTTTTTTGTATGGCAAAATACAGTTTTGAATTTAAACTTAAACTTGTTCATGACTACTTATCTGGTCAAGGAGGTCTAAGGTTTCTCGCAAAGAAGTATGGGTTTAAAGATAGTTCTCAAATAAGCAAATGGATAAATGCCTATAAAGAACTTGGTGAAGAAGGCCTACTTCGCAGTCGAAAAAATAAGAATTACTCTGTTCAATTTAAGCTAGATGCGATAGAGTTATATTTAACAACAGAGTTGTCCTATCAAGAAGTAGCTAATCTTCTAAAAATGAACAATCCATCATTGATTGCGAATTGGCTTAGAACGTATCAGAAGTTTGGTATAGAGGGACTCTCTAAACAGAAAGGACGTCCACCTACCATGTCTAAAAAGAAACGAAATGAACCCCAACCACTACCAAGTGAACGATCTCAAGTAGAGAAACTAGAAAAAGAAAATAGAATGTTAAAAATTGAGAATGCCTATTTAAAAGAATTGAGGAGACTGCGTTTAGAGGACGAACAAAAAATGAACGAATCGCACGAATCATTCACAGTCTCCGAAGACGCTTTCGATTAAAAGATATTTTGGAAACCCTAAGGTTTCCAAAATCTACTTACATGTACTGGCAAAAACGCCTCGACAGAACAGCTTCAACACAAATCATTGAAGAAGAAATTCAAGCGATTCGTAAAAAACATCAACATTATGGCTATAGAAGGATAACCCAAGAATTGAAACGACGTGGATTTCAAGTGAATAAAAAGAAAGTCCAGCGATTAATACAAAAGTTAAAGTTACAAGTCAAAGCTTTTACTAAGAAATCCAGAAAATATAATTCCTATAAAGGAATCGTTGGTAAAATCGCTAAAAATTTGATTCGTCGCCGATTTAAAACCTCTGTTCCTCATCAAAAAATTACAACTGATACAACTGAATTTAAGTACTTTGAAGCAGATAACGCAGGCATCTTTCGTCAGAAAAAACTATACTTAGATCCATTTATGGATATGTATAATAGTGAAATTCTAAGCTATAGCCTTTCTACTCAACCAAATGGTAAAACAGTTATGAAAGGTCTGAAAGAAGCAATTTCTCAAACAAATGATTGTCCCTATCGGCGCACCTTTCACTCTGATCAAGGCTGGGCTTATCAAATGAATGTCTATATACAAACATTAAAGGACAACAATATCTTTCAAAGTATGTCTCGAAAAGGAACCTGTTTAGATAATTCTCCTATGGAGAATTTCTTCAGTATCCTAAAACAAGAAGTGTACTATGGAAAAATCTATCAAAGTCAAAATGAATTGATAGAAGCAATTGAGAACTACATTTATTATTACAATCATCACCGAATCAAAGAAAAACTTAACTGGAAAAGCCCAGTAGAATTTCGACAATTCAATCAAAAAACTGCATAAAAAATAGAGTGGAAAAATCCACTCTATAAAAAGTCTAACTTTTTGGGGTCGCTACATCTGAAGGACTTCTTTTTTATTCTTAGGAATACAGCCGCTCGACATCTGTCTCAGGTAAATTGATGTACTTATAACAAGTGCCCACCGAAACGCCGCATTTATTAGAAATAAATTGGATTGTTTCTTTGTTTTCATAATATAATGCACGGATTTTGCGGACGGTGCGTCCATCGATTTTTGGACGTCCACCTACTTTTCCGTTTTCACGAGCTTTGTGGAGCCCGACGAGTGTTCGTTCTTTAATTAGTGCACATTCCATCGCAGATAAGCTCTCCATTAATTGGAAATAGGCTTCACCTGTTGGAAGGTGAGTATCAATTCCTTCTGAAATGCTGACAAAATCAACTTGTTTTTCCTTTAACATTTTCATAAAGTCTGTTAATTGGCGGGTTGTTTTACCTAAATGGTGCAATTTACAAACAATAAGTGTATCCCCAGCAGAAAGAAGTTTTTCGACTTCGTCTAAGACACTGATCTCCGCTTGAGGATCAAATGTCTCTTGGAAAATATCATCACAACCAAACGATTGGAGAGTGGTTAGTTGATTTTTTAAATCGTCTTCAATAATAGTTGTGCGTGCATAACCAATTCGTTTCATATATTATCCTTCCTATATAAATAATCTTTTTTCACACATTCTTAACGTGCGGGAACATGTAAGGTTTTCGGTCCATCTTCATAACCGACGATTACCATAGAAACCATATTTAAAAATAAGCCGTGTTCAACGACGCCAACCAAGTTGTCTAAATAAGAACCTAAAGCTTCTGGATCTGTAATTTTTTCTAAATGCAAATCGATGATATGGTGGCCTCCATCTGTTATTAATGTTTCGCCAGCAGCGTTTAGACGAAGTGCTGGGTGATAGCCTTTTTCTTTAAATAAATGCACTAGTTGGCAGCTGCCATAAGGGACAACCTCAACAGGAAGTGGGAAAGCCCCTAAATCGTCCACCATTTTTGATTTATCCACAATCCAAATACATTTCTTTGAATAAGTGGCCACAATTTTTTCAAAAAGTAAGGCAGCGCCACCGCCTTTGATTCCTTGAAAATCAGCGCTGATTTCATCGGCGCCATCAATCGTAAGATCCACATACGGAACCTCATCAATACTTTTTAAAGGAATGCCCAAGGCCAAGGCTTGTTTCTCTGTTTCTTTTGAAGTAGTAACCCCTACGATTGACAATCCTTCTTCTTTTACGCGACGACCAATTTCGTCTACCATAAATTTTGCTGTTGAGCCAGTACCCAAACCGACAATCATGCCGTCTTCTACATATTTTGCAGCTTCGATTCCTACCATTTGTTTCAGATTCATCGCTGTTTTCCGCCCCCTTCAATAGTCAAAGATATTGTACCGTTATTTAACTAAAAAAGATAGAAAGTTTTTGAAAAAGTCATAAAAATTTTTAAAGGAAAAGTACGTTTAAATAGAAGGAAAAGCTTTTTTTCGAAAGGCGAAAGAAGAGGGTTGACAGCTGATACTTATCGTGGTATCCTAACAAAGGTGCTTTATCTACAGGTTCCTTATAGGGACGTGCTGACTGTCTATCAAAGCATATTTGATAAAGAGTGCAGAGATTGCATTATTTTTTATCGCGAAAAAAGAACCACCTGGATGTGTGGAACTAGAAGCGAAGTAAGGAAGGAGGAGAACAAGGAATGCCTACAATTAACCAATTAGTACGTAAACCTCGTAAATCTAAAGTAGAAAAATCTGATTCACCAGCCTTAAACAAAGGATATAACAGTTTTAAGAAAACTCAAACAAACGTTAACTCTCCGCAAAAACGTGGAGTTTGTACACGTGTGGGTACGATGACACCTAAAAAACCGAACTCAGCTTTACGTAAATATGCCCGTGTTCGTTTGTCAAACTTAATCGAAGTTACAGCTTATATCCCAGGTATCGGTCACAACTTACAAGAACACAGCGTGGTATTATTACGTGGTGGACGTGTAAAAGACTTACCAGGGGTACGTTACCATATCGTTCGTGGTGCGCTTGATACTGCCGGTGTTAACGACCGTAAACAAAGCCGCTCTAAATACGGTACAAAACGTCCTAAAGCTTAATTATAATAAGACAATAACAACTTGAAAAATCATATTTCGGAAGGAGGAGTTACGGATGCCTCGTAAAGGTCCTGTTGCAAAACGTGATGTTTTACCAGATCCAATTTATAACTCAAAATTAGTAACTCGCTTAATCAACCGTGTAATGGTTGACGGTAAACGCGGGATTGCTGCTAACATTATCTATAATTCATTTGATATCATCAAAGAATCTACAGGTAACGATCCATTGGAAGTTTTTGAACAAGCAATGAAAAACGTTATGCCTGTTCTTGAAGTTAAAGCACGTCGTGTTGGGGGTTCTAACTACCAAGTACCAGTTGAAGTTCGTCCAGAACGTCGTACAACTTTAGGTTTACGTTGGGTAGTTAACTACGCACGTCTACGTGGTGAACACACAATGGAAGAACGTCTAGCGAAAGAAATCATGGATGCTGCTAACAACACTGGCGCTTCTGTTAAAAAACGCGAAGACACACACAAAATGGCAGACGCAAACCGCGCATTTGCTCATTATCGTTGGTAAGATCCTCTCTGTCTGTCGCGTAAAGTGGCAGCAGAAAGTCAATTTACAATCGATTTAAATAAAGAGAGGAGTAAACATACAAAATGGCAAGAGAATTTTCACTTGAAAAAACTCGTAACATTGGTATCATGGCCCACGTTGATGCTGGTAAAACAACAACAACTGAGCGTATCTTGTACTACACTGGTAAAATCCATAAAATCGGTGAAACCCATGAAGGTGCTTCACAAATGGACTGGATGGAACAAGAACAAGAACGTGGTATCACGATTACATCCGCTGCGACAACTGCACAGTGGAAAGGCTACCGTGTAAATATCATCGATACTCCAGGACACGTGGACTTCACAATTGAAGTACAACGTTCTCTACGCGTATTAGATGGTGCGGTAACAGTTCTTGACTCTCAATCAGGTGTAGAACCTCAAACAGAAACTGTTTGGCGTCAAGCGACTGAATATAAAGTTCCTCGTATTGTATTCTGTAACAAAATGGATAAAATCGGTGCGGACTTCTTCTATTCAGTAGAATCATTACATGATCGTTTACAAGCAAACGCTCATCCAATTCAAATTCCAATCGGAGCTGAAGAAGACTTCACTGGAATCATTGACTTGATTAAAATGAAAGCTGAAATCTACACAAATGATTTGGGAACAGATATTCAAGAAACTGATATTCCTGAAGATTATTTAGAAAAAGCGCAAGAATGGCGCGAAAAATTAGTTGAAGCTGTTGCTGAAACTGACGAAGACTTAATGATGAAATATCTTGAAGGTGAAGAAATCACTGAAGAAGAATTAGTCGCTGGTATCCGTCAAGCAACAATCAACGTTGAGTTCTTCCCTGTATTAGCTGGTTCAGCATTCAAGAATAAAGGGGTTCAATTAATGTTGGACGCTGTTCTTGATTACTTACCATCTCCATTAGATATCGATGCTATCAAAGGGATCGATACTAAAACAGACGAAGAAACAACTCGTCCAGCTGATGACGAAGCACCTTTCGCTTCATTAGCATTTAAAGTTATGACTGACCCATTCGTAGGTCGTTTAACTTTCTTCCGTGTTTATTCTGGTGTCCTTGAAAGTGGTTCATACGTATTGAACGCTTCAAAAGGCAAAAAAGAACGTATCGGTCGTATCCTACAAATGCACGCCAACACTCGTCAAGAAATTGACAAAGTGTACTCTGGTGATATCGCTGCTGCTGTTGGTCTAAAAGACACAACAACTGGTGATACATTATGTGCATTAGATGCACCAGTTATTCTTGAATCTATTGAATTCCCTGACCCAGTTATCCAAGTCGCTGTTGAACCTAAATCAAAAGCTGACCAAGATAAAATGGGCGTGGCTCTACAAAAACTTGCTGAAGAAGATCCATCATTCCGCGTTGAAACAAACGTTGAAACTGGTGAAACAGTTATCTCTGGTATGGGTGAATTGCACTTAGACGTTTTAGTAGACCGTATGAAACGTGAATTCAAAGTTGAAGCTAACGTAGGTGCTCCTCAAGTATCTTACCGCGAAACATTCCGTGCTGCGACTAAAGCAGAAGGTAAATTCGTTCGTCAGTCTGGTGGTAAAGGACAATACGGTCACGTATGGGTTGAATTTACACCAAATGAAGAAGGTAAAGGCTTCGAGTTTGAAAACGCAATTGTCGGTGGTGTGGTTCCTCGTGAATACATCCCAGCAGTTGAAAAAGGGTTAGAAGACTCTATGAACAACGGTGTTCTTGCTGGTTATCCATTAGTTGATATCAAAGCAAAACTTTACGATGGTTCATACCACGATGTCGATTCAAATGAAACGGCCTTCCGTGTAGCTGCTTCTATGGCATTGAAAGCTGCGGCTAAAAATGCAAACCCAGTTATTTTAGAACCAATGATGAAAGTTACAATTACTGTTCCTGAAGATTACTTAGGTGATATCATGGGACACGTAACAAGTCGTCGTGGACGTGTTGAAGGTATGGAAGCACACGGTAACTCTCAAATCGTTAATGCGATGGTACCTTTAGCTGAAATGTTTGGTTATGCTACAACATTACGTTCAGCAACACAAGGACGCGGTACATTTATGATGGTATTTGACCACTATGAAGACGTACCTAAGTCTGTTCAAGAAGAAATCATCAAGAAAAACGGCGGCAACGCATAATTTTCCTTGAGAATAAAAGGTTTGTTTTTAGAACTATCCTTTTTTCAAGATTTCGTGTAAAATAGCTTATGATGATCAGACGATTTTTAGTAACGTCTATCACATATAAAACAAACAATAAAATTTATATTTTTAGGAGGAACATTCAAAATGGCAAAAGAAAAATTTGACCGTTCTAAATCCCATGTTAACATTGGTACTATCGGACACGTTGACCATGGTAAAACTACATTAACAGCTGCAATTGCTACTGTATTATCAAAACACGGTGGCGGGGAAGCACAAAGCTACGATTCTATCGATAACGCTCCAGAAGAAAAAGAACGTGGAATCACAATCAACACTTCTCATATCGAATATGAAACTGAAACTCGTCACTATGCACACGTTGACTGCCCAGGACACGCGGACTACGTTAAAAACATGATCACTGGTGCTGCTCAAATGGACGGAGCTATCTTAGTAGTTTCTGCTGCTGATGGTCCTATGCCTCAAACACGTGAACATATCTTATTATCACGTAACGTTGGTGTACCATACATCGTTGTATTCTTAAACAAAATGGATATGGTTGATGACGAAGAATTATTAGAATTAGTAGAAATGGAAGTTCGTGACTTATTATCAGAATACGATTTCCCAGGCGATGATGTTCCAGTTATCGCAGGTTCTGCTTTGAAAGCTTTAGAAGGCGACGAGTCTTATGAAGAAAAAATCTTAGAATTAATGGCTGCAGTTGACGAATATATCCCAACTCCAGAACGTGATACTGACAAACCATTCATGATGCCAGTCGAAGACGTATTCTCAATCACTGGACGTGGTACTGTTGCTACAGGCCGTGTTGAACGTGGTGAAGTTCGCGTTGGTGACGAAGTTGAAATCGTTGGTATTAAAGACGAAACATCTAAAACAACTGTTACAGGTGTTGAAATGTTCCGTAAATTATTAGACTACGCTGAAGCAGGCGACAACATCGGTGCTTTATTACGTGGTGTTGCACGTGAAGATATCGAACGTGGACAAGTATTAGCTAAACCAGCTACAATCACTCCACACACAAAATTCAAAGCTGAAGTATACGTATTATCAAAAGAAGAAGGCGGACGTCACACTCCATTCTTCACTAACTATCGTCCTCAATTCTACTTCCGTACAACAGACGTTACTGGTGTTGTAGAATTGCCAGAAGGTACTGAAATGGTAATGCCTGGTGATAACGTTGCTATGGACGTTGAATTAATTCACCCAATCGCTATCGAAGACGGAACTCGTTTCTCTATTCGTGAAGGCGGACGTACTGTAGGTTCAGGCGTTGTTACTGAAATCGTTAAATAATTAACTTTTTAACTATAGCTTTAACCAGCGTGAAAAACTGGGGTATTCGGACGTAAGACCAGAGAATTTATTCTCTGGTCTTTTTTTTGTTTAGAAATTGGCTGGCTAAAAAATAAGCCAATTGGCTGTTTTAGCAGACTTGTTTCTTCCGTATACTTGGAGAAAAAGGTTAGGTGATTTAATGGAAAAAGTATTGACGATTGCAGGCTCCGATTCAACTGGAGGGGCAGGGATTCAAGCAGATTTAAAAACATTTGAAGAGTATGGAGTTTTTGGATTTTCAAGTTTAACCTCGATTGTGACGATGGATCCTACGACAGGTTGGTCACATGAAGTAACTGAATTGCCAGAAACGCTCTTAGAAAAACAATTGATTTCGGTTTTTGCAGGCGGTCCAGTAGCGGCTTTGAAAACAGGGATGATGGGTAATGAACAAAATATTAAAATGGCTAGTAAGTACATTAAACAAGAAAAAATTCAAAAAGTCGTGATTGACCCAGTCATTGCTTGTAAGGGAACGGCACAAATTCTGCAACCCAAAAGTGTGGAAGGCCTAAAAACGATTTACTGCCATTAGCATTAGTTGCCACGCCTAATTTAATTGAAGCGGGCATCTTATCTGGTTTAGGCGAAATTTCTTCCGTGGCGGAGATGGAAGAAGCGGCAAAACGAATTGTACAAATGGGAGCCAAGCATGTCGTGGTTAAAGGGGGACATCGCTTAGCTGGTGAAAAAGCACTGGACTTATTTTACGATGGTCACACCGCGCATCTTTTGGAAAATGAATTATATCCAACTGATTATAATCATGGTGCAGGTTGTACTTTTTCAGCGGCAATCACAGCTGGCTTGGCGAAAGGTTATTCGGTGTTAGAAGCAGTAACTTTAGCGAAAAAATTTGTAGCAGCGGCGATTAAACACGGTATTCAAGTTAATCCTTATGTGGGGCACGTGTGGCATGGCGCTTACACTCATGCGGAACAACGGATGCGTAAGAAAGCATAATATTTAGAACTAGAGGAGTCTGTCAAGGACTGGCTCTAGTTTTTTTGTGATAAAGAATAACAATAGTAGGTATTACGTTAAAAGAATGTTCAAATTTTTAAAAGAGGAGTAGAATAGAACTGTAATTGCAAAAAAGAAGCGGAACATAGAAGGGGTGATAACTTTTCTGTGCTTCAGTTTAGAACGGACTGTGGTGTTTGTTTTGACGAACTACCGGAAAGCGACTTCTTTTTGTTTTGGCTTCAAATGGTATTTAATGGAGGGAATGCAATGTTAGAAAAAGAAACGTACAGTCAACTGTTTAAATGGTCTTTTTCAAAAAAGACACAAGTCACATACTGGGATGGTACCGTCAAAGAGTATGGGCAAGGGTCGGGGGATCCGGTTTTTAAAATTGTATTCAATGAAAAAATTCCTGTGAAGGATTTACTGAATAACGCTTCGTTAACTTTAGGGGAAGCCTACATGGATCGCAAAATTGAAATCGAAGGCGATATCCAAGCGCTGATTTATGATGTGTATAACCAAAAGGATAGCTTTTTACACAATGCTAAATTTATTAAATGGCTTCCTAAAGAAAGTCATTCAAAAAAACGTTCGCAAGAGGATATTCACAGCCATTACGATCTAGGAAATGATTTTTACAAAAAATGGCTTGACCAAACAATGACGTATTCATGTGCTTATTTTAAAACGCCTGAAGATACATTAGAACAAGCGCAAGTGAATAAAGTTCATCATATTTTAGATAAATTGTTTATCAAAGAGGGCGACACTTTACTGGATATTGGCTGCGGCTGGGGCACGTTAATTTTAACTGCGGTGAAAGAATATGGAGCCAAAGCAACTGGGATTACATTAAGTGAAGAGCAATTTCATCATATTCGCCATATTATAGAAAAAGAAGGTCTACAAGATCGAATGACTGTCAAATTGATGGATTATCGTGATTTAAAAGGAGAGTCTTTTGACCATATTACGAGTGTTGGGATGTTTGAACATGTCGGTGCGGAAAATCTACATGAATATTTTGATGTCGTTCAGCGAAATTTAGCGCCTAAAGGTACGGCGTTGATTCATGGGATCAGTCGCCAACAAGGTGGGGCTAAAAATGCTTGGATTAATCGTTATATTTTCCCAGGTGGCTATATTCCTGGTGTCACTGAGCTAGTCGGCCATATGACAGAAAACGACTTGCAAGTGATTGACTTGGAAAGTTTGCGCAGAGATTATCAATTGACGTTGGAACATTGGACAAAAAACTTCCATAATATAGAAACAGAAATTGTTGACGAAAAAGGCGAGCGCTTCTATCGAATGTGGGACTTATATTTGCAAGCATGTGCAGCCTCATTCCAAGCAAGCAATATTGATGTTATTCAATATTTATTGGTTCATCCAGATAACAATGATATTCCAATGCGCCGGATTGGTTAATAGAATAAAAAAGAAAGAATTTGAGATTCTGGTAAAAAAAGAATCTCAAATTCTTTTTTTATAAAAATAGAATGAAAAGAATTGAAAAACAAAACAAATGCTTTTCAAAACAAGAAAAAATTCTTTTAAAAAAACGCAGAAAATCCTTGCTAACACTATCCTTTCATAGTATAATCAAAAAGGTGCTGTTTACAGGAGTGTAAAAAGCATTGGTAGATCAACGATTTGATTTGCCGGCTGTGAAGCGAGAGGTTGCGACACGCTCGGACGCTTTGCCATGAACGAGCATGCCGGATAAATTTTCGTGGAGCTATGTCTACTTTTAAAATAGGCGAAGGAGGGAACAAGATGGCAAAACAAAAAATTCGTATCCGTTTAAAAGCGTATGAACACCGTATTTTAGATCAATCAGCGGATAAAATTGTGGAAACAGCAAAAAGAACTGGAGCTGACGTATCAGGTCCGATTCCATTACCAACAGAACGCTCACTTTACACAGTTATTCGTGCGACTCATAAATACAAAGATTCTCGCGAACAATTCGAAATGCGTACTCACAAACGTCTAATTGACATTGTGAACCCAACACCAAAAACAGTTGACGCTCTAATGAAGCTTGACTTACCGTCTGGTGTTAATATTGAAATCAAACTATAAAATTAAGATGGAGGTGTACTCATGACCAAAGGAATCTTAGGGAAAAAAGTGGGAATGACACAAATCTTTACTGAGTCTGGTGAATTAATTCCAGTAACAGTAGTTGAAGCTACGCCAAACGTAGTTTTACAAGTAAAAACTGTTGAAACTGACGGATACGAAGCTATCCAAGTTGGTTACCAAGACAAACGTGAAGTTTTATCAAACAAACCTGCGAAAGGTCATGTTGCAAAAGCAAACACGGCTCCTAAGCGCTTCATTAAAGAATTCAAGAATGTTGAGCTAGGAGAATATGAAGTAGGTAAAGAAATCAAAGTAGATGTTTTCCAAGCAGGAGACGTTGTTGATGTTACAGGTACTACGAAAGGTAAAGGATTCCAAGGGGCAATCAAACGTCACGGCCAAAGCCGCGGACCTATGTCTCATGGTTCTCGTTATCACCGTCGTCCTGGGTCAATGGGTCCAGTAGCGCCTAACCGTGTATTTAAAAATAAACGACTAGCCGGCCGTATGGGTGGCGACCGCGTAACAATTCAAAACCTTGAAGTTGTTAAAGTGGACGTAGAAAGAAATGTTATCTTAATCAAAGGAAACATTCCTGGAGCGAAAAAATCTTTAATCACAATCAAATCAGCTGTGAAAGCTAAATAAGTGTAGGGAAAGGAGGAACTAAGGAATGCCGAATGTAGCATTATTCAAACAAGATGGAACTCAAAACGGTGAAATCACTTTAAATGAAGAAATCTTCGGAATCGAACCTAATGAAAGTGTTGTCTATGATGCAATCATCATGCAACGTGCTTCATTAAGACAAGGAACACACGCAGTTAAAAATCGTAGCGCTGTTCGTGGCGGTGGCCGCAAACCATGGCGTCAAAAAGGAACTGGTCGTGCTCGTCAAGGTTCAATCCGTTCACCACAATGGCGTGGAGGTGGCGTAGTCTTTGGACCAACACCGCGTTCATACAGCTACAAACTTCCTAAAAAAGTTCGTCGCTTAGCAATGAAATCTGTATTATCAGATAAAGTTGCTGAAAATAACTTGGTAGCAGTAGAAGGTTTAAGCTTCGATGCACCAAAAACAAAAGAATTCAAACAAGTTCTTGCTAACTTGTCTATCGATACTAAAGTATTAGTTGTTTTAGAAAATGGTAACGACTTTGCAGCTTTATCAGCTCGTAACTTACCAAACGTTTCTGTAGTAACTTCTGATAACGTTAGTGTGTTAGATGTTGTGTCAGCTAACAAAGTCTTGGCAACACAAACAGCTCTTACTCAAATTGAGGAGGTGCTTGCATAATGGAATTACTAGACGTAATCAAACGCCCAGTGATCACTGAAAAATCCATGTTAGCTATGGACGAAAAGAAATATACTTTCGAAGTGGACACTCGCGCAAACAAAACTTTAGTAAAACAAGCTGTTGAATCAGCATTCGATGTTAAAGTAGCAAACGTAAACATCTTAAACGTGCGTCCAAAATTCAAACGCATGGGTAAATATGTAGGTTATACAAAAAAACGTCGCAAAGCGATCGTTACATTAACTGAAGATTCAAAAGAAATTCAATTATTCGAAGCTGCTGAATAAGCAGTCCTGAACAATATCAACGTAGGAGGGAAATAAGACGTGGCGATTAAAAAGTACAAACCTACCACAAATGGCCGTCGTAACATGACAAGTTCTGATTTCGCTGAAATCACAACTTCAACACCAGAAAAATCATTGTTACAGCCATTAAAAAACAATGCCGGTCGTAACAACAACGGTCGCATTACGGTTCGTCACCAAGGTGGCGGTCACAAACGTCAATACCGTGTGATTGACTTCAAACGTAATAAAGATAACGTCGCAGCGGTTGTTAAAACGATCGAGTACGATCCAAACCGTTCTGCTAACATCGCGTTAGTTCATTACGAAGACGGGGTTAAGGCATACATCTTAGCACCAAAAGGATTAGAAGTAGGCATGCGCCTAGTATCTGGTCCAGAAGCAGATATTAAAGTAGGTAACGCATTACCATTGGAAAACATTCCAGTTGGTACAGTTATCCACAACATTGAAATGAAACCTGGTAAAGGTGGACAATTAATTCGTTCAGCTGGAACAAGCGCGCAAGTACTTGGTAAAGAAGGCAAATACGTATTAATCCGCTTAAACTCTGGCGAAGTTCGTATGATCTTAGCAACTTGCCGTGCAACAATCGGTTCAGTTGGTAACGAACAACACGAATTAATCAACATTGGTAAAGCTGGCCGCTCTCGTTGGATGCGTAAACGCCCAACTGTTCGTGGTAGCGTAATGAACCCTAACGATCACCCACACGGTGGTGGTGAAGGTAAAACACCAATTGGACGTAAAGCGCCAGTATCTCCATGGGGTCAACCAGCAATTGGATACAAAACACGTAATAAAAAAGCTAAATCAGACAAACTTATCGTTCGTCGTCGTACTAAATAATTTTTTTGACCATGTGTCGTACATTTTGAGAGGAGGTTCACCATGGGTCGTAGTTTAAAAAAAGGACCTTTCGTCGATGATCATTTGATGAAAAAGGTCGAAGCACAACAAGGTGCCGAAAAGAAAAAAGTAATTAAAACTTGGTCTCGCCGCTCTACAATTTTTCCATCATTCGTAGGTTTCACAATCGCTGTATATGATGGACGGAAACATGTCCCTGTTTACATTCAAGAAGACATGGTAGGACATAAATTAGGTGAATTTGCACCAACTAGAACTTATCGTGGCCACGTTGCTGACGATAAAAAAACTAAACGCTAATTTTGAGGGGAGGATATGCAAATGTCAGAACAAATTACATCAGCTAAAGCAACTGCAAAAACAGTTCGCACTTCACCTCGTAAAGCACGTTTAGTAATCGATCTTATCAGAGGGAAAAGCGTTGCGGATGCAATTTCAATCTTGAAATTCACACCGAACAAGTCTGCTGGAATCATTGAAAAAGTTTTAATGTCAGCAGTTGCTAACGCAGAAAACAACTTTGACTTAGACGTTGAAAGCTTAGTCGTATCTGAAGCATTTGTTAACGAAGGACCAACAATGAAACGTTTCCGTCCTCGTGCAAAAGGTTCAGCTTCACCAATCAACAAACGTACTAGTCACATCACAGTAGTTGTAACAGAGAAATAAGTCTCATGAAATAGGCTGTTTTCTTTATGAAAACAGAGCTTAAACATTTAAGAGGAGGGACAATCAGTGGGTCAAAAAGTACATCCAATTGGAATGCGTGTAGGCATCATCCGCGACTGGGATGCGAAATGGTATGCTGAAAAAGAGTATGCTGAATTCTTACACGAAGATTTAAGAATCCGTAAATTTATCGCAACAAAACTTGCTGATGCTGCTGTATCTACAATTGAAATCGAACGCGCTGCAAACCGTGTTAACATTTCAATTCACACAGCTAAACCAGGTATGGTTATCGGTAAAGGCGGATCTGAAGTCGAAAACCTAAGAAAAGAATTAAACAAATTAACTGGCAAACGAGTTCACATCAACATCGTTGAAATCAAAAAACCAGATTTAGATGCAAAATTAGTAGGCGAAGGAATTGCACGTCAATTAGAAAACCGTGTTGCTTTCCGTCGTGCTCAAAAACAAGCTATCCAACGCGCAATGCGTGCTGGTGCTAAAGGAATCAAAACTCAAGTATCAGGTCGTCTAAACGGTGCGGATATCGCTCGTTCAGAAGGATACTCTGAAGGAACTGTACCACTTCACACATTACGTGCGGACATTGATTACGCATGGGAAGAAGCGGACACTACTTACGGAAAACTAGGAGTTAAAGTGTGGATCTATCGTGGAGAAATTCTTCCAACGAAAAAAAACACTGAGAAAGGAGGGAAATAATCATGTTAGTACCTAAACGTGTAAAACACCGTCGTGAATTCCGCGGAAAAATGCGCGGTGAAGCTAAAGGCGGAAAAGAAGTAGCATTTGGTGAATGGGGTTTACAAGCAACTGAATCTCACTGGATTACTAACCGTCAAATCGAAGCAGCCCGTATTGCAATGACTCGTTACATGAAACGTGGCGGGAAAGTATGGATTAAAATTTTCCCTCACAAGTCTTACACAAGTAAAGCTATCGGCGTACGTATGGGTAAAGGTAAAGGGGCACCAGAAGGCTGGGTATCACCAGTTAAACGTGGTAAAATCATGTTTGAAATCGCAGGCGTTCCTGAAGAAGTAGCTCGTGAAGCTCTTCGTCTTGCATCTCACAAATTGCCGGTAAAAACTAAGATCGTAAAACGTGAGGAAATGGGTGGTGAATCGAATGAAGGTTAAAGAAATCAGAGAATTAACCACTGCCGAAATGCTAGATAAAGAAAAACAATTAAAAGAAGAATTGTTCAACTTAAGATTCCAATTAGCAACAGGTCAATTAGAAAACACTGCACGTATTAAAGAAGTACGTCAATCGATTGCACGCATCAAAACAGTATTGCGTGAACAAGCTAACTAATAGTGGAAGGAGGCCAAACGCGTATGACTGAAGAAAGAAATCAACGTAAAGTTTACCAAGGTCGCGTGGTATCAGACAAAATGGATAAAACAATCACAGTTGTCGTTGAAACAAAGAAAAACCACCCTATCTATGGCAAACGTATGAAATATTCTAAAAAATATAAAGCGCATGATGAAAACAACACAGCGAAAGTTGGAGACATCGTAAAAATCATGGAAACTCGTCCATTATCAGCTACAAAACGTTTCCGTTTACTAGAGGTAGTCGAAGAAGCAGTTATTATCTAATAAAACGAGAATTTCCTAATAGATTGAAGCACAAAATCTGAAAGGGGGATACACATCGTGATCCAACAAGAAAGTCGTTTAAGAGTCGCTGACAATTCTGGCGCACGTGAAATTTTAACGATCAAAGTCCTAGGCGGATCTGGTCGTAAAACTGCTAACATCGGTGACGTTATTGTTGCTACTGTCAAACAAGCAACGCCAGGTGGGGTTGTTAAAAAAGGTGAAGTAGTTAAAGCCGTTATCGTTCGTACAAAATCTGGCGCTCGTCGTGCTGACGGTTCTTACATCAAATTTGATGAAAATGCTGCGGTAATTATCCGTGACGATAAAAGCCCACGCGGAACACGTATCTTCGGACCAGTTGCACGTGAATTACGTGAAAACAACTTCATGAAGATCGTTTCTCTAGCACCAGAAGTATTATAATCTCGAGCCCACGTTAAAGGAGGTGCGAAACAGTAATGTTTGTTAAAAAAGGCGATAAAGTAAAAGTTATCACTGGTAAAGATAAAAACAAAGAAGGCGTTGTCTTAGCAGCGTTTCCTAAACAAGATAAAGTTATCGTTGAAGGTGTCAACGTCGTTAAAAAACACCAAAAACCAAACCAAGCAGCCCCACAAGGTGGAATCCTTGAAGTGGAAGCGCCAATTCATGTTTCTAATGTAATGGTGATTGATCCTTCAAACGGAGAAGCTACTAAAGTTGCGTTTAAAGAAGTCGACGGCAAAAAAGTCCGCGTTTCTAAAAAAACAGGTGAAGTTTTAGATAAATAAAAATTGCGGAAGGAGGGCTTACTGAATGAACCGCCTGAAAGAAAAATATATTAAAGAAGTAACACCATCATTGGTGGAAAAATTTAATTACAGCTCAGTTATGCAAACACCTAAAGTTGATAAAATCGTTATCAACATGGGTGTGGGTGATGCAGTATCAAATGCTAAAAACTTAGACAAAGCTGTTGAAGAATTAGCATTAATCACTGGTCAAAAACCACTTATCACAAAAGCTAAAAAATCTATCGCTGGATTCCGTTTACGTGAAGGAATGCCAATCGGTGCGAAAGTAACGCTACGCGGCGAAAGAATGTACGAATTTTTAGATAAATTAGTAACAGTTTCTTTACCTCGTGTACGTGACTTCCACGGTGTCAGCAAAAAAGCTTTCGATGGTCGTGGTAACTATACTTTAGGTATTAAAGAACAATTAATCTTCCCAGAAGTTGATTATGATTTAGTAGATAAAGTACGCGGTATGGACATCGTAATTGTTACAACAGCGAACACTGACGAAGAGTCTCGCGAATTGTTGGCACAATTAGGTATGCCATTCCAAAAATAATATAAGGAGGCGAACTACGTGGCTAAAAAATCAATGATTGCTAAAAACAAACGTCCTGCTAAACATTCAACACAAGCTTATACTCGTTGTGAACGTTGTGGACGTCCACATTCAGTTTATCGTAAATTTCATCTTTGCCGTATTTGCTTCCGCGAACTTGCCTATAAAGGTCAAATTCCCGGCGTGAAGAAAGCTAGCTGGTAAACAAGTAAACTCGCATAAAGGAGGTAAATAGTTCAATGGTCATGACAGATCCAATTGCAGATTTTCTAACTCGCATTCGTAATGCGAACATGGTTAAACATGAAACTTTAGAAGTACCTGCTTCAAAAATCAAACGTGATATCGCAGAAATCCTGAAACGTGAAGGATTTATCCGCGACGTAGAATACATCGAAGATGACAAACAAGGCGTAATCCGTGTTTTCCTAAAATATGGTAAAAACGAAGAACGTGTTATCACAAACTTAAAACGTATTTCTAAACCAGGTTTACGTGCATACGTAAAAGCTGACGAAGTACCAAAAGTATTAAACGGTCTAGGAATTGCAATCATCTCTACATCAGAGGGTGTAATTACTGACAAAGAAGCTAGAGCGAAAAATATCGGCGGCGAAGTAATCGCCTACGTATGGTAATTCTAAAAAATACACAAGGAGGTGTCTCTAAGTGAGCCGTATTGGTAATAAAGTTGTTGTTCTTCCTGCTGGTGTTGAAATCAAGCAAGACGGAAACAACATTACAGTTAAAGGACCTAAAGGTGAATTAACACGCGAATTTTCTTCTGATATCAAAATGAACATCGAAGGAAACGAAGTGACATTCACTCGTCCAAACGATTCAAAAGAAATGAAAACAATCCACGGAACAACTCGTGCAAACTTCAACAACATGGTTGTTGGTGTTTCTGAAGGTTTCCAAAAAGCACTTGAACTTATCGGGGTCGGATACCGTGCCCAAGTACAAGGCAACAAATTAACTTTAAACGTTGGTTATTCTCATCCTGTCGAAATGACAGCACCAGAAGGCGTAACATTTGAAGTACCTGCGAACACACAAGTTATCGTTAAAGGCATCAACAAAGAAGTTGTTGGTGAATTAGCTGCTAACATCCGTGGCGTTCGTCCTCCAGAACCTTATAAAGGCAAAGGGATTCGCTATGTTGGTGAATTTGTACGCCGTAAAGAAGGTAAAACTGGTAAATAATAACAGCTGTGTAGAAAACAGAAGTCAACAACAAGCAACTGTCATTTTATGGGATTTTTCCAATAAAATGCTTTTGTCTTGTCTGCCAGCTTCTCTTTTCCGTAATCTGCTGACTGCTTGAAATATTAGTAGTAAACATTAAATCAAAGAGGTGAAAATTGTGATTACAAAACCAGATAAAAACAAAACACGTCAAAAGAGACATCGTCGTGTACGTAACAAAATCTCTGGTACTGCTGAGTGCCCACGCTTGAACATTTTCCGTTCTAACAAAAACATCTACGCGCAAGTCATTGATGACGTAGCGGGTGTGACGCTAGCAAGTGCCTCTGCCTTGGATAAAGAAATTTCAGGTGGAACAAAAACAGAAACAGCTGCAGCTGTTGGTAAACTAGTTGCTGAACGTGCCGCTGAAAAAGGCATTAAAAAAGTAGTCTTCGACCGTGGTGGATACCTTTACCATGGCCGCGTGCAAGCTTTAGCTGAAGCTGCTCGTGAAAATGGACTAGAATTTTAGGAGAAGGAGGAACACCATTCATGGTTTATATTGATCCAAAACATTTGGAATTAGAAGACCGCGTTGTAGCGATCAACCGTGTAACAAAAGTTGTTAAAGGTGGACGTCGTTTACGTTTCGCAGCTTTAGTTGTTGTCGGTGACAAAAACGGACACGTTGGTTTCGGTACTGGTAAAGCACAAGAAGTACCTGAAGCTATCCGTAAAGCAATAGAAGACGCGAAGAAAAACTTAGTTGAAGTGCCTATGGTTGGTTCTACTATCCCGCACGAAGTAATTGGCGTATTCGGTGGCGGCCGTATCCTTATGAAACCTGCAGTAGAAGGTTCTGGGGTAGCTGCTGGTGGACCAGTTCGTGCCGTATTGGAATTAGCTGGTGTAGCAGATATTACATCTAAATCACTAGGTTCAAACACACCTATTAACGTTGTTCGCGCAACTGTTGAAGGTCTAAAACAATTAAAACGTGCCGAAGAAGTGGCAGCACTTCGCGGTAAATCTGTAGAAGAAATTATCGGTTAAGGAGGACAAAAATAATGGCTGAATTAAAAATTACTTTAAAACGCAGTGTTATCGGACGTCCTCAAAACCAACGTGCTACAGTTAAAGCGTTAGGTTTAGGTAAAGTGAATAGTACTGTTACAAAACCTGCCAATGAAGCAATCAAAGGTATGGTTAACACTATCTCACATTTAGTGGACGTAGAAGAAGTTTAAGATTTATAGATTTGTAATAGAAGATTGCTTAAGGAGGTGCCAAACCTATGAAACTTCATGAATTAAAACCTGCTGAGGGCTCACGCCAAGTACGTAACCGTGTTGGACGTGGTACTTCATCTGGTAATGGTAAAACAGCTGGCCGTGGACAAAAAGGGCAAAAAGCCCGTTCAGGCGGTGGTGTTCGTTTAGGATTTGAAGGGGGTCAAACTCCATTATTCCGTCGTTTACCAAAACGTGGGTTTACAAACATTAATCGTAAAGATTACGCTGTTGTGAACTTAGATACTTTAAACCGTTTTGAAGATGGAACAGAAGTAACTCCTGTTGTCCTAAAAGAAGCAGGAATCGTTAAAAACGAAAAAGCGGGAATCAAAGTTCTTGCAGATGGTGAGTTAACGAAAAAATTAACTGTGAAAGCAGCTAAATTCTCGAAATCAGCACAAGAAGCTATCGAAGCTGCTGGTGGTTCAATCGAGGTGATCTAATTGTTCAAGCTATTAAAGAACGCCTTTAAAGTCAAAGACATTAGATCAAAAATCTTATTTACAGTTTTAATCTTGTTTGTATTTCGCCTAGGTGCGCACATTACTGTGCCCGGGGTGAATGCAAAGGGATTGTCTGATTTAAGTAGCTTACCCTTTTTGAATATGTTGAATATGGTGAGTGGTAGTGCCATGCAAAACTTCTCTATCTTCTCGATGGGGGTTTCGCCATACATTACAGCCTCTATTATTATTCAACTATTGCAAATGGATATTGTACCTAGATTTGTAGAATGGTCAAAACAAGGGGAAGTTGGGCGTAAGAAATTAAATCAAGCTACAAGATATCTAACGATTGTCTTGGGTGTGGCTCAGTCAATGGGGATCACTGCTGGTTTTAATAGCTTAAGTCAAACTGGGATTGTAAACAATCCAACCTTAGGTACCTTTGTGATGATTGCAGTTATTTTAACTGCTGGGACGATGTTTGTGACTTGGATGGGTGAACAAATTACAGAAAAAGGAATCGGAAATGGTGTTTCAATGATTATCTTTGCCGGGATTATTTCTCGTTTGCCAGGAGCAGTCAAAGAAATCTATGAAGATTACTTCGTCAATATCGAGTCTTCTCGTATTTGGCAATCTGTTATTTTCATTGCAATCTTAGTTATTGCTATTTTGGTGATTGTTACAGTCGTAACGTTCTTCCAACAAGCAGAGCGTAAGATTCCAATCCAATATACAAAACGTGTTTCTGGTGCACCAACAAGTAGTTATTTACCGTTAAAAGTAAATGCTGCTGGGGTTATTCCAGTTATCTTTGCCAGCTCGTTAATTGCAACACCAAATGCCATTTTACAAGCTTTCTCATCAAAATTCGCTGGTGAAAATTGGTATGACATTATGACAAAAATCTTCAGTTATAACACAGTTCCAGGGGCAATCATCTATACTGTCCTAATCGTTGCGTTTACGTTCTTCTATGCATTTGTTCAAGTAAACCCTGAGAAATTAGCGGAAAACTTACAAAAACAAGGAAGCTACATTCCAAGCGTGCGACCAGGTAAAGGTACAGAAGAATATGTATCTGGCGTGTTAATGAGATTAAGTGTTGTCGGCTCAATTTTCCTAGGACTTGTTGCTTTACTTCCAATCATTGCGCAAATGGTTTGGAACTTACCTCAATCAATCGGTTTAGGTGGAACAAGTTTACTAATCGTTATCGGGGTTGCATTAGAAACAACGAAACAATTAGAAGGATTAATGATGAAACGTCAATATGTCGGCTTTATCAATAAGTAAGAATCGAGTGTTGAGGTTTTACCTCAGCACCATTCTCACATATGGCTAGCTTCATAAGCCGGTCTTTAAAATTAGGAGGAGAATATATGAACCTCATTTTAATGGGATTACCTGGAGCAGGTAAAGGCACCCAAGCAGAAAAAATCATTGATACGTATGGCATTCCACATATTTCTACTGGAGATATGTTCCGTGCAGCAATGAAAAATGAAACTGCCTTGGGCCTAGAAGCGAAATCTTATATCGATAAAGGTGAACTGGTTCCTGACGAAGTAACAAACGGAATTGTTAAAGAACGCCTTGCTGAACCAGACACAGACAAAGGATTCCTATTAGATGGTTTCCCACGTACACTGGATCAAGCAAAAGCATTAGATACAATGCTTAAAGAATTAAACAAAAAAATTGATGCTGTCATTGACATCCATGTAGAAGAAGATGTATTAATCGAGCGTTTAGCTGGACGATTCATCTGTCGCACATGTGGCGCAACGTATCATAAATTATTCAACCCGCCAAAAGTTGAAGGCACTTGTGATCGCTGTGGCGGACATGAATTCTACCAAAGAGAAGATGATAAGCCCGAAACGGTTAAAAATCGTTTGGCAGTCAACATTGAAAGTAGCGCACCAATCTTAGCTTTCTATAAAGAACAAGGCTTGATGCATACAATCGATGGCAATCGCGAAATCGATACTGTTTTTTCTGATGTGAAAAAAATCATTGACGAAAACTAATTTCCAATTGCCCGCAGTTTAACCCTGTTGTTGTATTCAGTTTCTCTTGCCAAAACATAACTAAATATGGTAGAATATATCAGTCCGACTTCTACAGTTTTGTGACATCAAAATGAATAACGAAGTTAGTTGAGAATTTCTAGGTGGGAGCTGGAGTTTCCGCCGTTTTATCGTGTGAAAACGCGAAACAAGTACAAGGAGGTACTGTGCGTGGCAAAAGAAGATATGATTGAAGTCGAAGGTACAGTCGTCGAAACTTTGCCGAATGCAATGTTTAAAGTCGAACTAGAAAATGGACACCAAGTTCTTGCTACTGTTTCAGGTAAAATCCGTATGCACTACATCCGTATCTTACCTGGTGACAAAGTAACAGTTGAATTATCACCGTATGATTTAACGCGTGGCCGTATTACTTATCGCTTTAAATAATTGTACTCCGTAAAACCACAGGAGGTATTATCATGAAAGTAAGACCATCAGTAAAACCAATGTGTGAACATTGTAAAGTAATTCGCCGTAAAGGACGTGTTATGGTTATTTGCCCAGCAAATCCAAAACATAAACAACGTCAAGGATAATTAGGAGGTGTAACGAATAATGGCTCGTATTGCAGGAGTAGACATCCCTCGTGACAAACGTGTAGTAGTTTCTCTTACTTACATTTATGGTATTGGTAACACTACAGCTAAAAAAGTTTTAGCAAACGTTGGCGTATCTGAAGATGTTCGTGTACGTGATTTAACAAACGAACAAACAGATGCGATTCGTGCGGAAATTGATAAGTTAAAAGTTGAAGGGGATCTTCGTCGTGAAGTGAACTTAAACATCAAACGCTTGATGGAAATCGGTTCATACCGTGGAATCCGTCACCGTCGTGGATTACCAACTCGTGGACAAAACACGAAAAATAATGCACGTACTCGTAAAGGCCCTACTAAAACAGTAGCAGGCAAGAAAAAATAATTCCTAAGTGAAGGAGGTTAGAACTTCATGGCAGCAAAAAAAGTTAGTCGTAAACGCCGTGTCAAAAAGAATATAGAATCAGGTGTAGCACATATCCATTCTACATTCAACAATACAATCGTAATGATTACTGATACACATGGTAATGCATTAGCATGGTCATCAGCAGGATCATTAGGCTTTAAAGGAAGCAAAAAATCAACTCCTTTTGCCGCTCAAATGGCTGCAGAAGCCGCAACTAAAGTGGCAATGGAACATGGACTTAAAACTGTAGACGTAACAGTTAAAGGACCTGGTTCTGGACGTGAAGCAGCAATTCGTTCATTACAAGCAACAGGTTTAGAAGTGACTGCAATTCGTGACGTGACTCCAGTTCCTCATAATGGATGCCGCCCTCCAAAACGCCGTCGTGTTTAATGAGCGCCACTCATTCTGAGTTTGAATTAGGAACGTCATTGAACAAGACACTTTTCGTTTTGAAAGGGGTATAGATAAGAATGATTGAATTTGAAAAACCAAGAATCGAAAAAATTGATGAAAATAGAGATTATGGTAAGTTCGTCGTTGAACCATTAGAACGCGGTTACGGAACTACTTTAGGTAACTCTCTACGTCGTATTTTATTGTCTTCTTTACCAGGAGCTGCAATTACGAATATTCAAATCGATGGTGTTTTACACGAATTCTCAACCATTCCAGGTGTACGAGAAGACGTAACACAAATTATTTTGAATATTAAAGGCTTAGCATTGAAATTATATGCTGAAGAAGAGAAAACCCTTGAGATCGATATTACAGGACCCGCTACCGTGACTGCCGGCGATATTATCGTGGACAGTGATGTTGAGATCCTAAATAAAGATTTAGTTATCTGTAGTGTTGCTGAAGGAGCTACTTTCCATGCTCGCTTAACAGTGAAACCTGGTCGTGGCTATGTTCAAGCAGACGAAAACAAAAAAGAAGATATGCCAATCGGTGTACTTCCAGTTGATTCCATCTACACACCCGTTCGTCGTGTTAACTACCAAGTAGAAAATACACGTGTTGGTCGTCGTGATGATTTCGACAAATTAACAATGGAAATATGGACAGATGGTTCAATCATTCCTCAAGAAGCACTAAGTTTAGCTGCGAAAATCATGACTGAGCATTTAGATATCTTTGTAAACCTTACTGACGAAGCGAAAAACGCTGAAATCATGGTGGAAAAAGAAGAAACTCAAAAAGAGAAAATGCTAGAAATGACGATTGAAGAACTTGATTTATCAGTTCGTTCATATAACTGTTTAAAACGTGCAGGCATTAATACTGTACAAGAACTTACAAACAAATCTGAACCAGAAATGATCAAAGTACGTAATTTAGGTCGTAAATCTCTTGAAGAAGTAAAACTTAAATTGCATGATCTAGGATTAGGATTACGTAAGGACGATTAAGACTTTTACGAAGTTTCCAGTCCTGCTTAACAGCAGTGGCTCGTGAGAACAGAAACGAAGGAGGGAACCCAACGTGAGTTACCGTAAATTAGGACGCACATCAAGCCAACGTAAAGCTATGCTACGTGATATTACAACTGATTTAATCATCAACGAACGCATCGTAACTACTGAAGCTCGTGCGAAAGAAGTACGTTCAACTGTAGAAAAAATGATTACTTTAGGTAAACGTGGAGATCTTCATGCACGTCGTCAAGCAGCTACTTTCGTTCGTAATGAAGTTGCTAGTGTTCGTGAAGAAGATGAGTCTATCGTTGTTGAATCAGCTTTACAAAAGCTATTTAACGATTTAGGACCTCGTTTCGCGGAACGCCAAGGTGGTTACACTCGTATCTTGAAGACAGAACCAAGACGCGGCGATGCAGCACCAATGGTAGTTATCGAATTTGTTAAATAATTAATAAACCGATCACTTTATAGATGTTTCTTTTAGAGTGTTATGATGTTGGAGGCGACTCCGAGTCTAGCTCTGCTTTCCCTGCTAAAGATGGCTTTAGCAGGGGAGCACTCATCATATAAAGGTGATTTTTTTTTGCTTTGGGAAAACGCTGTTTTCTCAAAGCTTTTTTGTTTCTTAAAAGCATTGCAGAAGCTTTTCCGGTTTGTTATACTGGTTATTAATTGGAATTTTCAGATAATTAAACATCTGAGTTAGTAGAAGGGGGAATTATATGTCGCAAATGTTTGCTTTTTCGTTGCTGATGGTTATTTTATACATTGGTGATGTAGTTTCTATCAAAACAAAAGCTTGGATTCCATCTGTTTTTGTTTGTGGTGTTTTATTTATTCTTGGTTATTGGACTATTTTTCCACAAAATATTGTGGAAGTGGCAGGGATTCCTACAGTGGTTGCCACTTTATTAATGTATCTGTTGATTACTAATATGGGCACTCTGCTCTCTGTTAAAGTATTGGTTAATCAATGGAAAACGATTGTGATTGCTTTGTCAGGTATTCTGGGCATTATTGCCTTGTTGTTAGCTGTGGGGACTTTTGTTTTTGACTTAAAAACAGTTTTAGTTGCAATCCCGCCGTTAGTAGGAGGTTTAGTTTCTTCATTAGTAATGTCAGAAGCGGCTCAATCAGCTGGTTTAGCCTCACTTTCAGTTTTGGCAATTTTAATTTATGTCATTCAAGGGTTTGCAGGTTATCCCTTAACTTCAATTGTTCTAAAAAAAGAAGGAAAGCGGAAGCTTCAAGAATATCGAGCAGGGACATGGCAGCCGGTTCATGAACAAGAGGGGCAAGAAACAGGAGCAGAACCAGATGTGCCTAAACTATTTGAAAAAGTACCCAAACGATATCATACAGATTATTCACGAATTTTACGTTTAGCCTTAGTTGCCACACTTGCTTATTATGTTTCTGTGTGGACGGCACCGTTTGTGACGATTAGTCCTTTTGTGCTGTGTTTATGTTTTGGCGTGATTGCAACGTCTTTAGGCTTTTTAGAAAAGCAACCATTGCAGAAAGCAAATAGCTTTGGTTTTGCGATTTTAGGGTTAATGCTTTTTGTCTTTGATGGCTTAAAACAAGCCACACCTGAAATGTTGATGGATTTATTTTTACCAATGATTGGGATTATTGTGATTGGTGTTATCGGGATGTACATCTTTTCAGCAATTGTTGGTCGTGTATTAGGTGTGAGTAAAGAGATGGCATTCGCTGTTTCGTTGACAGCTTTATATGGCTTTCCAGCCGATTATGTTATTACTAATGAAGTGATTCAATCATTGACAGAAGATGAACAAGAACAGGCGGCTTTAACGAGCCATTTAATGCCACCGATGTTAGTGGCAGGTTTCGTAACAGTCACCATTGTTTCGGTTATTTTAGCGGGTATTTTTTCAAGTATTTTATTAAGTTTGTAGAAACGGGGCGTAAGTATGAAAAAAATCAAAGCACTAGTCAAGCAGCATGCACAAGAAATGATTGCTTTTCGACGGGATTTACACCAACATCCAGAATTACAATTTGAAGAATTTCGAACGACAGAAAAAGTCGCGGCAGTTCTTGATCAATTAGGAATTACTTATCGCAAAACAGAACCGACGGGTTTAATTGCTGAAATTGTGGGCGGCAAACCAGGCCGAGTGGTTGCGCTGCGAGCTGATATGGATGCCTTACCTGTACAGGAATTAAATGAAGATTTAGCTTATAAATCTTTAGAAGCTGGCAAGATGCATGCATGTGGGCATGATTCCCATACCGCGATGTTAGTAACAGCGGCTAAAGTATTAAAAGAAATCCAGGAAGAACTTCAGGGAACAGTAAGGTTAATTTTTCAACCATCTGAAGAAAATGCGCAAGGTGCTAAAGCAATGGTTGCGCAAGGCGCAATGACCGGTGTTGATGATGTATTTGGCTTACATATCTGGTCACAAATGCCTGTAGGAACCGCTTCGTGTCGAGTGGGCTCAAGTTTCGCATCCGCAGATATTTTTTCTGTTGATTTTAAAGGCCGTGGTGGCCATGGTGCCATGCCAAACGCTTGTATTGATGCGGCAGTCATAGCTTCTTCTTTCGTGATGAATCTGCAAACGATTGTTTCTCGGGAGACAGATCCTTTAGATCCAGTAGTTGTCACGATTGGACGGATGGATGTGGGGACCCGTTTTAATGTGATTGCTGAGAATGCACGTTTAGAAGGAACGGTTCGTTGCTTTAGTGTAGCAACGCGTAATCGAGTAGAACAGGCGCTACAACGCTATGCGGAACAAACAGCCGCTATTTACGGTGGGACGGCTTCGTTAGATTATCAATATGGGACGTTGCCAGTGATTAATGATGAGCAGGATGCCTTGTTTGCCCAAACACTAATTAAGGAAAATTTTGGTGAAGCGGCCTTAAGACAAGAAGAGCCGACAACCGGTGGTGAAGACTTCAGTTATTATACTGAACATGCTTCTGGTTGTTTTGCCTTAGTGGGAAGTGGTAATCCGGAGAAAGATACGGAATGGGCACATCACCATGGTCGTTTTAATATTGATGAAGATGCGATGGCAATGGGTGCTGAGTTATATGCCCAATATGCGTTTGAATATTTGAAGACACATTTTTAAAAGAAAATCAGTAACTTCTTGTTTTATGAGAACAAGAAGTTATTTTTATGAAAAATAGACCTGTCAAGACAGATAAGAGCTCCCATAATGACCGTTCTTTTGGTATAATAAAAAATAGTGTGAAGAATCAGAACAGATGATTGAAAAAACGCTACTTTTTTGGTAGTGTTAGAAAGAATAAATAGATTGAGGGAGTACGCGATGCAACCAATCATTGAACTAAATAATATCCAATTTAATTATCAACCAGAAGATGCTTCTCCCGCTTTAAAAGATGTGTCTTTTTCCATTCAACAAGGCGAATGGGTCGCTATTATTGGCCATAATGGTTCTGGTAAATCAACGTTAGCCAAAACGATCAATGGGCTGTTACTGCCAGCTGCTGGGACTATCAAAGTTGGCGGCAAAGAATTAAATGAAGCAAACGTCTGGGATATCCGGCGTATGGTAGGAATGGTCTTTCAGAATCCAGATAACCAATTTGTCGGTTCAACAGTCGAAGACGATGTGGCTTTTGGTTTAGAAAATCAAGGTATTCCGCGTGATGAAATGGTCGAACGTGTTCACGATGCATTAGAACGGGTTCGTATGTTAGATTTTGCCAAGCGAGAACCTGCTCGGCTATCTGGCGGCCAAAAACAACGAGTAGCTATCGCTGGTGTGGTTGCTTTGCGACCAGATATTATTATTTTAGACGAAGCGACAAGTATGTTAGATCCAGAAGGTCGTGCAGAAGTAATTGCTACCATTCAAAAGATTAAAGAAGAAAGCAATTTAACAGTTATTTCTATTACCCACGATATTGATGAAGCGGCTAATGCGAATCGTATTTTAGTGATGCGCCAAGGACAATTGACAAACGAAGGAACACCAGAAAAGATTTTTTCTGCAGGAGAAGCGCTTGTTGAAATGGGCTTGGATTTACCGTTTCCTGAAAAATTAAAAGTAGCTTTGAAAGAGCGTGGCGTTGTTGTGCCAACGAATTATTTAACAGAAGAAGGGATGGTGGATTGGTTATGGACATCCGTTTTAAACAAGTAGATTTTACTTACCAACCCAATACTCCTTTTGAGCAACGGGCATTATTCGATATTAATTTAACGATTCAAGACGGCTCTTATACAGCGATTGTCGGTCATACTGGCAGTGGAAAATCAACGTTATTACAACATTTGAATGCTTTGGTGAAACCAACTAAAGGCCAAGTGACAATTGGAGAGCGTGTAATTACGCCAGAAACTGATAATAAGAATTTAAAACCAATTCGTAAAAAAGTTGGGATCGTTTTTCAATTTCCAGAAGCACAATTGTTTGAAGAAACAGTGGAGCGAGACATCGCTTTCGGACCGAAAAACTTTGGTGTTTCAGACGAAGAAGCGAAAAAATTAGCTAAGAAAATGCTTGATTTAGTCGGCTTAGATGAAAAATACTTACAACATTCTCCGTTTGAGTTATCAGGTGGTCAAATGCGCCGTGTCGCAATTGCTGGTGTGCTAGCGATGGAACCAGAAGTTTTAGTATTAGACGAACCGACTGCTGGTTTGGATCCTAAGGGTCGTAAAGAAATGATGGAGATGTTTAGTCGTCTGCATAAGGAACATAATATGACCATCGTTTTAGTGACACATTTGATGGATGATGTGGCTAATTACGCAGATCATGTGATTGTTTTAGAAAAAGGACAAATCGTCCGAGCGGGAGCACCACAAGAAGTGTTTCAAGAGACACAATGGTTGAAAGAAAAACAATTAGGCGTGCCAACTGCAGCCGAATTTGCTGAAAAATTAGTGGCAAAAGGCTTTTCTTTTGAGCAATTACCATTAACGGCCGATCAATTAGCCGATCAGCTTCTGAAAAAAATGCAGGAAGCAGGTGAGGCAAAATGATGAATAAATTGATTTTTGGGCGCTATATTCCAGGTGATTCTTTTATCCATCGTTTAGATCCGCGCGCAAAATTATTAGCTAGTTTTTATTTTATTGGGATTATCTTTTTAGCAAATAATTGGCAGAGTTATGTTTTAATAGCAGCCTTTACTGCTTTTGCTATTTCATTATCAAAAATCAGCGCCCGCTTCTTTATCCGCGGTGTTCGGCCATTATTATGGCTAATTCTGTTTACTGTGGCTCTTCAAACCTTGTTTACACAAGGGGGAGAGGTGTACTTTCAGTGGGGAATTATTTCCATTACCCAGTTTGGTGTGACGAATGGGCTATTTATTTTCTGTCGTTTTGTTTTAATTATTTTCATGTCAACGTTATTAACTTTAACGACGGCACCATTAGAGTTATCAGATGCGATTGAATATTTGTTACGCCCACTTCGTGTGGTGAAATTTCCAGTTCATGAAGTTTCATTGATGTTATCAATTGCCTTACGTTTTGTCCCAACATTAATGGATGAAACGGAAAAGATTATGAATGCCCAACGTGCCCGTGGTGTTGATTTTGGTGAAGGAAACTTACTTCAAAAAATGAAAGCTATTGTTCCACTTTTGATTCCGCTTTTCGTAAGTAGTTTTAATCGTGCGGAAGACTTAGCGACTGCCATGGAAGCAAGAGGTTATCAAGGTGGCGAAGGACGGACAAAATACCGCATTCTTCATTGGCACCTACGAGATACAATAGTAATGTTTGGCTTTGTCTTGTTAACCATTGGCTTATTTGTATTAAGAACTTAGAAAAGGTGAAGAAAAATTATGCCCCGCTATAAAGCAATCATTGCCTATGATGGCACTCATTTTCATGGCTTTCAAAAGCAGCCTAATGAGCGTACCGTTCAAGAAGAAATAGAAAAAACGTTAGCACGCATGAATAACGGACACTCCGTGACGGTTTTTGGTTCAGGACGAACAGATGCAGGTGTTCATGCAATGGGCCAAGTGATTCACTTTGATTATCCGCAGGAACGTCCGTTGGAAAAAATGCGCTTTGCGTTAGATACACAAACACCAGAAGACATTGCTGTGCGCAGCGTGGAACGTGTTTCAGAAGACTTTCATGCACGTTATCACGTGATCGAAAAAACCTATCAATTTAAAGTGGATATTGGCAAACCGCGAAGTCCATTTCGACGTTTTTATGCCAGTTATTTTCCGTATCCCATTGATCTCGAAAAAATCCAACAAGCTTTACCTGATTTATTAGGCACCCATGATTTTACCTCTTTCTGTGCCTCAGGAAGTTCGGTAGAAGATAAAATCCGAACTATTCATGAAGCCAGTGTTCATGTCAATGAAACGGGGGATGAATTAACATTCACTTTTCGGGGCGATGGTTTCTTGTACAAAATGATTCGGATTTTAGTTGGTACGCTATTGAAAATCGGCAATGGGCGGCTGGAACCAACCGCGATTCCAGCAATTATCGCAGCCAAAGATCGAAATTTAGCGGGTCCGACTGCTCATCCAGAAGGATTGTATTTAGCAGAAGTGAAATATGAAAACTAAAAAGACGTAGACCTTACAAGAAAAGGTCTGCGTCTTTTTAGTTGCAAAATTTAGATGTATTTAACAGCTGTTCCGTAAGCCACGACAGATTGCATGTCTGTGCCAATTGTGCCAGAATCAAAACGCATCATCACAACGGCATCTGCACCTAATTTAGAGGCTTCTGCTTTTAAACGTTCGATTGCTTGGTCGCGTGCTTCTCGTTGCATATCAGTGTAACCTTTGATTTCACCGCCAACTACGCTTTTTAGTCCAGCGCCTAAATCTTTAAACATATTTTTAGAACGTGTGGTTAACCCGAAAACTTCTCCAATAATTTCATATTCTTGACCGCTAATTCTCTCGGTTGTTGTAACTAACATGGGCAATTTCCTCCAGTACTTGTTGGTAACTTCAATTTACCATAGTCAAGAGTTTGGTACAACGAATATACATAAAAACGACACTAGAAAAGATGCGCTTCCGCATTTTTTCTAGTGTCGTTTTGGTAAGAATTAATCAAGAATAGGATCTTTTTTAGAAATCATGACCCAAACCCAACTAATTAGAAAAGCAACCGTTGCTGGAACGACCCAGCCCATGCCAATAGTGAACAATGGTAAGTATTGGCCGGCTTTTTCTAAAAGCGTTGTTACAAACGCCGTATCTTTGATAAAGGCAGGCGCGCTATTTAATGCATCTAAAACAGCAGCAATCAATGTGATATAGGTCGTTGCTTGATAGACTTCCCGTCGATGTTTGAAAATAGGACTGATGATTACCAAAAGCATTAAAGTAATCGCCAATGGATAAAGGAACATCAAGACTGGAACGGCAAATTGAATGATGTTGGTTAAGCCGACATTTGCAAAAATAGCTGGTAAAATAACAACAATTGCCAAGAATTTTTGATAGGAAACTTTCGGAAACATTTCTTCAAAAGTCTCAGAAAAGGCTGTGCTTAAGCCGATACCGGTTTTTAAACAAGCAAGAACTACGATAAAAGCCAGTAAAATACTCCCTGGTAGGCCTAAATAGTAATTGGCAATTTGGGCTAAGGCAATCCCGCCGTTTTCACTGATTGGAAAAGCCCCGATACTCATTGTTCCCATATAAGCAAGTAAGGTATAGATAATCCCCATCAATACAACACTGAAAGCACCTGATTTAATCATTCCTTTAGCGATATCTCCTGGTTTTTCGACGCCCATATTTCGTAAAGTGGAAACGACAACAATCCCAAAAGCTAATGAAGCTAAAGCATCCAACGTATTATAACCTTCTGTAAATCCTTTAAAAAAAGGACTTGAAATATAATTTTCACCAACAGCGGCACTGGCCACATGACCTAATGGTTTTACAAAGGCTAAAACAATCAAAATTCCTAGCAATGCTAAAAATAACGGATTTAAAAATTTACCCACATAATCTAAGATTTTACTTGGCTTTCTAGAGAAGAGCCAAACAGCTAAGAAAAATAATGCGGAAAAACCAGCAAGAACCAGCCATTGCAAGTCTTTCGGAACAAATGGTGCAAGACCAATCTCAAAAGAAGTAGTTGCTAACCTTGGTAAAGCAAAGAAAGGACCAATCGTTAAATATAATAGTAAGGTAAAAATAAGAGCATAACGACGATTAATCCGAGAAGCTAAGTCAAAAACACCTGAACTTTTAGAAACACCCATAGCAATGACACCAAGAAAAGGTAAGCCAATTCCAGTGGCTAAGAAGCCCAAGTTTGCTAAAAAGACGGAAGCCCCCGCTTCTTGTCCCATATGTACAGGGAAAATTAAATTTCCAGCACCGAAAAACAAACCGAATAACATTGAACCAACGTATAGATAATCACGCCAAACTAACTTTTTTTGCATAGATTCACACTCCTTAATATTGTCTTATTATTTAAAATAACAGAAGAAGAAACAGAGAGCAACCAGTTTTTATAGAAAACATTGGTTTTCTTATTTTTCTATGAAATAAGCATACTGATAATCATCACAATAGTGTCCATTTATATAAAATTCTTCTTTAAAATGTGCTTCCTGCACAAAACCATGTTTTTCATAGAATCGAATGGCTTCTTGATTGGTAGCCATTACTCGCAAACTCAGCTTATGAATCCCGCTTATCTGGGCCATATCTTTGACATACGACAGCAAAGAACCGCCAATCCCTTGACCTTGGAAATCTGGCGAAACGCCAATACTTAGTAACCATTGCTTTTGATGAGCTGCTAACGAAGTGGGCGGATGGACTTCAATAAATCCAGCGAGTTGTTGTCCGCTGATGGCAACGAAAATCGTTTCATCCTTCATTTTTTCCTGATATGCCGCAAGCGAGAGTGGTTGTATCTCGGCAGGGGTATTCTTTTTTGTCCAAATGATTTGGTCCAAGGTATGTAATGCGGGCCAATCTGCTTCGGCAACTAAGCGAATAGTGAGTGAGGTAGACAAGATAATAGGGCTCCTTTTTCTGAAATTTTAAAATATAAAAAGACTATAGCATTTATTGTCTGAAAATTCAAATACTTTTAAAACGAAAAGAAAAATGGCTGCACCTTTTCGATAAAATCAAAATATGCTACCATAGCTACCAGAGGATAGATGGTAAAAAAGAATCTATCTAAATGGAGGGTATGTTTGTGAAAAAAATGGCAGTATATTGTGGCGCCAGTCTGGGGAATGAGCCAATCTATCAGCAAGCTGCAGTAGCGTTAGCCGCTTGGATGAAAGAAAATCACTATGATCTAGTTTATGGCGGTGGCAATGTTGGTCTAATGGGTACAGTGGCTGATACGCTTTTGGCAGAAGGTGGAGAGGTAATTGGTGTCATGCCCACTTTTTTAATGGAACGAGAGATTGCACATAATGGCATTACAAAGATGCATACAGTCAGTGATATGCATGCGCGTAAGAAAAAGATGATTGAATTGGCAGATGTGTATTTAGCTTTACCCGGTGGTCCCGGCACGCTAGAAGAAATTAGCGAGGTGATCTCTTGGGGCCGAGTCGGTGAACATATGAATCCTTGTATTTTATACAACGTGAATGGTTACTATGATTTATTAGCTGCTTTTTTTGATAAAATGGTAGAAACTAGTTTCTTAACAGAAGCGGATCGAGCTAAAATTTTCATTTCAGATTCCTTAGAAGAAATTGGTGCATTTATTGATTCCTATGAACCGCCAATGATTCGTCAATACAAAAACTAGTAAAAAAGAGGCAGTCACTCTAACCAGAATGACTGCCTCTTTTTTACTAGTTTTTCGTTAAAATCCGATGTAAGAACTCTTTTGTCCGAGCTTCTTTTGGATGGACAAAGATATCTTCAGCGGTCCCTTCTTCGGCAATGACACCTTTATCCATGAAAATAACACGATCGGATACGTCCCGCGCAAATTCCATTTCATGTGTTACAATCACCATTGTTAGCCCTGTATGGGCAAGATTTTTCATTGTTTTTAGCACTTCGCCAACCATTTCAGGATCCAATGCAGAAGTTGGTTCATCGAAAAGTAAAACATCTGGATCCATTGATAATGCTCGAGCAATGGCTACCCGTTGCTTTTGTCCACCAGATAATTGAGCAGGTTTGGCATCAATAAAACGAGCCATGCCAACTTTTTCTAAATTTTCTAAGGCAATTTTTTTGGCTTCTTCTTTGTTTCTTTTTAGGACAGTCATCTGACCAGAAGTACAGTTTTCTAAGACATTCATGTTATTAAATAAATTGAATGATTGGAAAACCATGCCTAAATGGGTCCGATATTTGGGCAAACTATAACCACGTTCTAAAACATTTTTACCATTATAGATGATTTTACCATCTGTTGGTTTTTCTAACAAATTAATACAACGTAATAACGTTGATTTACCAGAACCAGAAGAACCGATAATGGTGACAACTTCTCCTTTATTGACGTTCATATTGATATCTTTTAATACTTCGTTTTCGCCAAAGCTTTTTCGTAAATGTTCAATTTCAATAATTGCACTCATCTGTTTGCCTCCTAGCTTTCTTTTCCTTCTTCAGTTAATTCTTCTACTTTAACGTAAGCAGAAGGGCCATCCATTTTACGTTCCACAACACGTAAGATTCGTGTGATCACAAAAGTCATTACCAAGTACATGATGCCGACAATTGTAAAGGTTTGGAAGAACTGGAAGTTTGCGCCAGAAGCAGCATTCCCTTGGAAGAATAAATCTGCAACACCGATAACACTTAACACGGCCGTATCTTTGATATTAATGACAAATTCATTCCCTGTTGCAGGTAAAATATTACGTAATACTTGGGGAATAACGACTTTACGCATTGTTTGTCCATGGGTCATCCCAATCGCTTGTGCTGCCTCGAATTGTCCTTTATCTACTGCGAAAATACCTCCGCGAACAATTTCAGACATATAGGCACCAGTATTTACAGAAACGATAAATAGTGCGGCCACTGTTCGGTCTAAAGAGATGCCAAAAGCTAGAGCTAAACCATAGAAAATAACCATTGCTTGAACCATCATTGGTGTACCACGGAAAACTTCAATATAAATAGAAAGAATTAAATTTCCTAATTTTTGGAAGAAACGAGCGACTGGGTTTTCAGAATCTGGAATTGTACGGAAGACACCAATTAGTAAACCAAGGGTTGTTCCGACGACCGTCCCAATTAACGCGATAAATAGCGTTAAACCAGCACCACGTAAAAACATGTCGCCATATTGATTCCAAATATTTTTGAAATCGTTAATAAGTCCTGTTTTTTGTTCATCACTATCTGTTGCTGCAGGTTGATCCTTGATTGCTTGGTCCATAATTTTTGTCCGTTCATCTTGAGAAATACCTGCTAAAATTTTGTTTACTTTTTCAATGTCTGGATCGCCTTTACGCATGCCGACTGCTACTTGTGAGTCTTCAGCGCTAGCATCAAAGCCATTTTCTTTTGGAAATTCTAACATTTTTAATTCTTTATTGACACTAGTTGCTGTTATGCCTTCGGGGCGTTCACTAACATACCCATCAATCATGCCAGAAGCAAGTGCTGTTCGCATAGCTGAAAAGTTATCCATTGCTTGCTGTTTATTGACATTTGGAATTTGATCAATTAATCCGTAGTGGAATGTATTTAGTTGAGCTGTGATTTTAGCATCAGCTAAATCTTTCAAGTTTTTTGCATTAGCGTATTTGCCATCTTTTTTTACAATTACGACAAATTGTGATTCATAATAAGGGTTTGTAAAAGCAATTTCTTTTTTTCGTTCAGCGGTTGGGCTCATTCCGGCGATAATGGCATCAATTTTTCCAGATTGTAAGGCGGGCGCCAAGCCATCCCATTTGGTTTGGACGATTACTAATTTACGACCTAAACCATCGGCAATTTTTTTAGAAATTTGAACATCATAGCCGCCTGCATAAGAGTTGCCTTGAATAGGCACTGCGCCATGTGCGTCATTTTTCTGTGACCAGTTAAAAGGGGCGTAGCCAGCTTCCATGCCGACACGAAATTCACCATTTTCCTCCGCCGAAGCGTTGGTTGTCATGCCAAGTAACGAAAATAGCGTGACAAGTAGTAGACTGAATGAAAAAACTTTTTTGTTCATCTTTTTCTCTCCTTTAAATTTCTTGTCTGATTGATCGTTTTGTCTTTTTTCAATCAACAAGCTTTGATAATCAGCTGAGCAAAAGCGATTCTGTCTTTTTAAAGGAGAATACTTCTGTCACAACCTATTTTTGAATACAAAAAAACAACCAAACAGATGTAAGGTTGCTAGGTAATGTCGAAAAAAATTCCTCAACGAAACATAGCACAACTTAGCATCACTACTAAGACAGTCCGCAAGCTCTTAACTTACGTCCCAACACACAACAGAAGAGGCTCCGTTATGCATTTCGGCGATTGATCCTAAACTTGCTTCCCAGTGTCCTCTCACTCCACAAGCGTAATAAAAACCGCGACCTCTACCTCTTTTTTGAGGCACTATTCAGTTATTAAATTCAGTTATTAATTTTAGGATAAATCCAGAAGAAAGTCAATATGTTCCAGCAAAGGAATTTATCAAGAGGACACAAACACCATGAAATTAGCGTAACATTTTCCCTACGAAATAGAAACTAATACGAAAAAAGCAACCATTCCTAAAAGAACAGTTGCTTTTTACTTAAGCTTTGACAGCTTTTGGTTCACGACCTAAAATAGCTTGAAGAACAGTCAATACACCTAAAGAAGCTAAAATTGTATAAATTAGACTTGAGTAAGTTAAGATACCGAAATCCCAAGTTTTGTAAACTAATAAAACAATTGCTAAGGCGATAATAGCGATAACGTTGAAGAACGCAAAAGCCCAAAGATTTCCGTTTTCTTTACGAGAAAGATAAAAAACAGAGAACCAAATGCTTAAAACGCCCCAAGCGATGCAGGCAATAATTGCAGCCCAATAAATAATAAATGCGACCATTGTTGTTTCACCTCACTTTTACTCATGCATATTTTACCACGAGTTGAGAAATTTGTCACAAACTCTTTCAAGATAAATCAATATATAGGTAAGAAGTTTTCAAAAAGTGGAAAAACTTTTGGTGCTAATGTTAAAATACGTTATAATATAGAAGATTAGGAGCTGAATCGATATGCAAGATATCACGCAAGCCGAGGCAATTCATTGGTTGGCAACCCAACAAAAAATCACATTTTTAACAGGTGCGGGTATCTCGACAGCCTCAGGTGTGCCAGATTATCGTTCCTTAAAAGGTGTCTATCAAGGAATCCAGCAACCGGAATACTTATTGAGCCGGACTTGCTTAAAAACAGAGCCAGAAAAGTTTTATCAATTCGTTAAAACGCTCTATCATCCAGACGCACAACCTAATATCATTCACCAGAAAATGGCCCAATTAGAGCAAATGAAACGGGGAAAAATTGTTTCACAAAATATTGATGGGCTTCATCGAAAAGCAGGTAGCCAAGAAGTGGTGGACTTTCATGGTAATTTATATGAATGTTATTGCCAAACTTGTGGTGCAACGGTTCCTTGGCAAGACTATTTGCTTAGTGATCGGCACGCTGATTGTCATGGACAAATCCGTCCAGCTATTACTTTGTATGAAGAAGGACTATCCGAAGAGGCAATTGAAAAAGCCATTCAGGCCGTTGCTTCTGCCGACTTAATCGTGATTGTCGGCACGAGTTTTCAAGTGCATCCATTTTGCGATTTGATTCATTATAAACAACCAACGGCAACTATTTTAGCCATTAATCAAACGCCGCTATTTTTACAACAACCTTATTATTTTTTAGAAGCGAAAGCCGAAACGATATTTGCAGAATTAACGATAAAGGAGTAACGGAATGGAAGAATTTAAATCAGAAAAAGAAAAAATGATCGCAGGTGCACTATATTTTGCCTCAGATCCTGAATTAGTGGCTGATCGCAAAAAAGCCCGTGAACAAATGGCGTTAATTAACCAACAACCAGACACTTATATTCGTCGTCAATTAATAGAAGAAACGTTTGGAAAAGTGGGTGTCGGGACGTACATCGAACCGATGATTCAATTTGATTATGGCTACAACATTTCTGTGGGAAAAAATTTCTATGCCAATTTTAATAACGTTTTTTTAGATGTTTGTCCAATCGAAATTGGCGATAACTGTATGTTTGGCCCCAATGTGCAACTTTATACAGCCGAGCATCCATTACAAGCAGCCAAGCGTAATAGCGGAATGGAATCAGGGAAACGAATTATCATTGGCAACAATGTTTGGATTGGCGGTGGAACGATTGTCCTTCCTGGCGTAACATTAGGCGATAATGTAGTGGTAGCAGCAGGCGCTGTTGTGACCAAATCGTTCCCAGAAAACTGTGTGATCGCAGGTAATCCAGCACGGATAATTAAAGAATTGACTGAAGATGACACCCCAACAACTTCTTTAGAACAACAACGAGCAAAGATTAACCAAATCGATAAGGAACTGGTCCGTTTATTAGAACAGCGGATGGACGTCGTCGCAGAGATTGCTGCAGTGAAAAAGAAAGCAGGTCATGCGGTTTTTGATTCTGAAAGAGAACAACAAGTATTAGAAACTATTCTGAATCATGTTGAAAATGCCGAGTATGAAGAAACATTATCTGAGACTTTCCAGGGAATTATGGACGCCTCTAAACGTTTCCAAGAAAAACATTTAGGAGAGTGAGGCGAAGGTCGTGGATGGAGAAATCAGAAGAAGAGAGATTGTTAAAAGATTAAGAGAGACCGAAAAGCCAATTAGTGCCACTCGTTTTGCAAAAGCTTTTGATGTCAGCAGACAAATTATTGTAGGAGATGTCGCTCTATTACGGGCGACAGGGGTCGAAATTGTCGCAACAGCTCGAGGGTATATGTTGGAACAACCTTTAGAAGGAATTGAACGGAAAATTGCTTGTCAACATACACCTGAACAAACGAGAGAAGAATTGTCAGTCATTGTTGCCAAAGGTGGAGAAGTGGTAGATGTGAGTATTGCACATCCGCTTTATGGGGAATTAATCGGCAGTTTGCGCATTCAATCAGAGAAAGATATTGATAAATTTATGGACAAGTATCAAAAAGAGCATGCTACATTACTATCAGTTTTAACAGGAGGCGTCCATCTGCATACTATTCGCTGTGCAGACGAAGAAACTTTCCAAGAAATCAAAGAGGCACTTCGAAAAAAAAGTATTTTGTTTGAAGGATAACGAGAAAAAGAGAGGACGTTGATGTTTGTTCAAGCCCTTTCTTTTTTTTCTTAGAAAATTACCAAAAAAAGATAGAAGAATTTGTGAATTTTCTTCTATTTTTTTAACTTTTTGCTAGAAATTTTTTATGAAACAGTATACTATTAAAAAAGGAGCCATTTAAACAATAACTATGTCAATTATTATGTTGGTACATAAAAATAAATGGAGAAAAATAAAAAAGGAGAATGAGTATGAAAAAACAATTTGCCATGTTCTCTACCTTATTACTTTTAGGTTCATCAATGCCAGTAGGCGCATTTGCAGAAGGTAATAACTTGGTAGCTGAAAATAGTTCTGTTGCAGAAACAACCGCAGAAGCAACAACTGCTGAAGACACTGAAACGACAGCGACTAGTGAAACAACAGAAGCGACAGAAGAATCAACAACTGAAACAGAAAGTTCAACCGAATCAAGTGAATCTACAACCACGGAGTCCACGGAAACGTCAGGAACCGAAACGACAGATTCCACAACGGATTCAACATCCACAAGTACGACAGAATCGACTACTGACTCCACCTCAACGAGTACAACAGAGTCAACCACAGATTCTACGTCAACAAGTACAACTGAATCAAGTACCACGCCGACGACCACACCAAGTTCTTCTAAAGAACAGCCAAAACCTGGCACGAGTACTTCTGAATCAAAACAGCCGGCGAAACCAGTGACACCAACAGCGCCAGCTGAAAAGCCAGTAGAACAACCAGTAGCGTCAACACCGCAGCCCGAAATAGTCCCACCAGTTACAAATGAAACGGTTGGGTTAGTGGAAGACGATGAGACGTTTACGGTCAGCAAAACGAAGAAGACAGAAGAGTTTATTCAAGAAATCGGTGAATCTGCTCGGAAAGTGGCCAAGGACAAAAACTTATATGCTAGTGTGATGATTGCTCAAGCAATTTTAGAAAGTGGCAGCGGCAATAGTAAATTAAGCCAGAAACCAAACTACAATTTGTTTGGTATTAAAGGCGATTACAAAGGTCAATCTGTTTCTTTTATTACCTATGAAGACAATGGTTTCGGTAACCTATACACAGTAGAAGCAAAATTCCGTCAATATCCAACGTATAAAGAATCAATGGAAGATTATGCGAAATTATTGAAAAATGGTTTAGATTCCAATAAAGATTTCTATCATGGTGTCTGGAAAACGGAAGCCAAATCATACAAAGAAGCGACACGTTTCCTAACAGGAAAATACGCAACGGACAAAGATTACCATAAGAAATTAAATGCGTTAATTAAAACATACGATTTAACTTATTATGATAAAGAAAAAGCAACCGTTGAACCAATGGAATCAAATTTCCCAGCCTATAATGGCAAAAACTATGACACCTTTAATAGTTATGCTTGGGGCAACTGTACACAATATGTCTACAACCGTATTACGCAATTAGGTAAACGTGTGGACTTAACAATGGGAAATGGTCAAGATTGGGGCGAAACAGGTCGTGCACGCGGGTACAAAGTAAGTCGTACACCAAAAGCAGGCGCAGCGGTTTCCTTCCCAGCTGGCGTTTTAGGCGCAGACAATACTTATGGTCATGTCGCATTTGTGGAAAAAGTCTTTAAAGATGGTAGCATCTTAATTTCTGAAATGAACGTGAAGGGATTAAACGTTGTTTCGACACGTACAATCTCAGCTGATGAAACACATTTAATGAACTATATCGTTCCAAAAGATAAATAAAAAAATCAGCTCTTTGTCAATAAGAACGGATGAGTTGGAAAAATCAAAGCTAGCACTGAAGAAGCAATTTTAATTCTTCAGTGCTAGCTTTTTTTGTGGCAAAAGTTCTCTCCAATAAAGTTTAATACATTCAGTTATTGCCAGGCGGTTTCAGGTCGGGATGAGTTAGCAACAGTCGCTGATAGCTATATTTTTTTAGGTAGAATCATTTACTTTTAGGTGGAAGATGTCTTATAATTGTAAGCGGATACAAAAATAAAAAAAGAGGTGGGTAAATGAGTAAAAAAGAAATAAATCAAGTAGTTGCCAGTAGCTATCAATTGTATATTAATGGAGAGTGGACAACAGGTAGTGGTAACAAAATGATTGCTAGTTACAATCCTAGTAATGGCGAAAAATTAGCAGAATTTGTTGATGCCACAAATGCAGATGTGGATCGAGCTGTAGAAGCAGCCCAAGAAGCGTTTCAGATATGGAAAGATGTTGACGTTGTAACAAGAAGCAATCTTTTGTTGAAAATTGCTGATTTGATTGAAGAAAATCAAGAACATTTGGCTATGGTGGAGACTTTAGATAATGGAAAACCGCTTCGGGAAACGCAATCGATTGATGTCCCTGCCAGTGCAGACCATTTTCGGTATTTTGCTAGTGTGATTCGTGGAGAAGAAGGGTCTGTCAAAGAATTTGATAAGGATACGTTATCCATTGTTGTGAAAGAACCCATTGGTGTTGTGGGTCAAATTATTCCGTGGAATTTCCCCTTATTAATGGGTGCTTGGAAATTAGCACCAGCGTTGGCAGCAGGTAATACGGTTGTGATTCATCCGTCCTCGAGCACATCATTAAGTCTGTTGGAATTGTTTAAAATTTTTGATCAAGTCTTGCCGAAAGGAGTAGTGAATTTAATCACCGGTCGTGGTTCTGATTCAGGAAATTATATGTTGGCACATCCAGGGTTTGATAAGCTAGCTTTTACAGGTTCAACAGAGGTGGGGTACACTGTCGCTAAAGCTGCGGCCGACCGCCTAATTCCAGCCACTTTAGAACTTGGCGGAAAATCAGCCAACATTATTTTTGAAGATGCCAATTGGGAACGTGCATTAGAAGGCGTGCAGTTAGGGATTTTATTCAATCAAGGGCAAGTTTGTTGTGCTGGGTCTCGTGTGTTCGTTCAGTCAGGTATTTATGATCAATTTGTAGAAGCTTTAAAGGAAAAGTTTGAACAAGTGAACGTTGGTTTCCCGTGGGAAAAAGATGTTGAAATGGGCGCTCAGATCAATGAGCATCAATTGGAAGAAATTTTAAAATATGTCGAAATTGGTGTGAAGGAAGGAGCTACGCTGATTACTGGGGGGCAACGTTTAACAGAAAATGGGCTAGACAAGGGGGCGTTTTTAGCACCTACGTTATTAGCGAATGGTACGAATACAATGTGTGTGGCCCAAGAAGAAATCTTTGGTCCTGTTGCAACAGTGATTAAATTTGAAACGGAAGAAGAAGTCATTCGTTTAGCTAATGATTCTGAATATGGTCTAGGTGGTGCCGTCTTTTCTCAAGATATCAATGTGGCATTACGGGTTGCTCGTGGTGTACGGACAGGTCGGATGTGGGTCAACACATACAATCAATTGCCTGCGGGCGCGCCATTTGGCGGTTATAAAAAATCAGGAATTGGTCGAGAAACGCATAAATCAATGCTAGATGCTTATACGCAAATGAAAAATATTTACATTGTGACAAAAGAAGAAGCAGATGGACTGTATTAAGTAGTGTAGTGAATTTTAGATAATAAACTTATTTTTGGTTATTGTTATTTTTCGAGCTAAACAAAACAATAATTTTTTTAAAAAGTTGAGTGATGAGTAAAGTAAAACAGATTAAAAGTAAAGCCTGGTACAAAAATCACTTTGGATTTTTGTACCAGGCTTTAAAGCGGAGTAACAATAGTGTTCACTCTTGGTTGTTTTTAATTTTTGACTATTGTAGAAGGAGTTATTTTGCTTCTTCTGCTTCAAATTTAGCAAAAGCTGTTTCAATAACTTCTTTTAATGCAGAAGCAGAAGCTTCCATTTTTTCTTGTTCATCATCTGTTAATGGAATTTCAATGACTTGTTTAACGCCTTGGCGGTTGATGATCGCTGGTGCACCGATATAAATATCGTTTTGACCATATTCACCTTCTAAATAAACAGATAGTGGTAACACAGAGTTTTCATCGTTTAGGATAGCTTTAGTGATACGCGCTAGTGCAACCGCGATTCCATAGAAAGTAGCTCCTTTTTTCTCGATGATTGTGTAAGCAGCGTCGCGTACGTTGAAGAATAAATTAACCATTGCTTCTTCATCGACGTCAGGATTATTTTTCACCCATTCGTAAATTTGTAAGCCAGCGACATTCGCATGTGACCAAACTGGGAATTCTGTATCTCCGTGTTCCCCTAAGATGTAGGCATGGACATTTCGTGCATCAACATCAACTAATTCGGCAATTGCTTGACGGAAACGAGCAGAATCTAGTGAAGTTCCTGAACCGATTACTCGTTCTTTCGGGAAGCCAGAGAATTTCCAAGTTGAATAAGTCAAAATATCAACTGGGTTTGCGGCAACTAAGAAGATACCGTTGAAACCAGAATCAACAATTGTTGTAACGATTTCTTTATTAATTTTCAAGTTTTTATGAACTAAGTCTAAACGAGTTTCGCCTGGTTTTTGAGGCGCACCAGCTGTTAAGACAACTAAGTCTGCATCATGGCAATCGTCATAAGTAGCAGCATAGATTTTTTTAGGAGAAGTAAATGCTAATGCGTGAGATAAGTCCAACGCGTCTCCTTCAGTTTTTGGTACATTAATATCAATAATCCCAACTTCTTGAGCAATATTCTGAGTTACTAAAGCAAAGGCATAGCTAGAACCTACGGCACCGTCCCCGACTAAAATTACTTTTTGGTGATCTTTATTCCCTGCGGCTGCAGTCATGTGTACCATTCCTTCCTCTACATTCTTTTTCGTGAGCAACGAGTTTTTATTTCCTGTTGCTAAAGTGATAGTAACATGGTTTGTAAAAAATGTCACGAACTTTGATTGTAAAAATGATACAGTTTTCAGACCTGTTTCAAAATGGTAGCTCTTACATGTGCGTAATTTCACTATCTTGCGCATGTTTAAATTTCTAAAAAATTTTTTTACATCTTTCTTAATCTTCAAAGACTGCGAGTTTTTTTATTTCTATGGTATAATGAATAAAACTGGGTAGCGCATACGCTTCCCAGCCATTTTGTGTTGGCAAGCTTATAATCCAAGGAGAATGAAAGATGAAAGTAATCGTAGGACTGGGAAATCCCGGTAGTAAATACAAAGAAACAAAACACAACATTGGCTTTATTACGCTAGATGAAATTGCGTATCGGCAAAATGTTTCGTTTAATAATAGTAATTTTGAAGCAGATATTGCAGAGTTTTTTATAGGGACTGAGAAAGTATTGTTAGTGAAACCATTAACATTTATGAATGAATCAGGTCGCTCTGTTGGTCCGTTGTTGACCTACTTTGGGGTAGATGAGGAAGACTTGATTGTTATTTATGATGACTTAGACTTAGAGGTCGGTAAAATTCGTTTACGGCAAAAAGGTAGTGCTGGCGGCCACAATGGGATAAAAAGTCTGATTGCCCATTTAGGAACAAATGTCTTTCCTAGAATTAAAATTGGCATTGGTCGGCCCTCAAAAAATGATACAGTTATCCACCATGTACTAAGCACTTTTCCCAAAGAAACACACGAAGAGATGTTACTTGCTGTAAAGAAAGCAGCCGATGCCGCTTTATATGCATGCGAAGGACATACGTTTGTTGAAACAATGAATCAATTTAATGGAAAATAGCAGAAAGGAGGGCTCTTGTTTGAATATTATCGAACGAATTAGCCAAACAGAAATTGCTAAATCATGGCGCAGTCAACTAATGACAACAGGAACGCGTCAACTAATTACTGGGTTATCAGGCTCTGCTAAAACATTACTGATGGCAGGCGCTTTACAAAAGACGCATCAAAAAATTGTTATTGCGGTCCCAAACCTATACTATGCCAATCAATTAGTAGATGATTTTTTAAATATTTTACCTTCAGAACAAGTTCATCTATTTCCAGTAGATGAAGTGTTATCCGCCGAAATGGCCTTTTCTTCACCAGAAGCGCGCGCAGATCGAGTGAGTGCGTTAAATTTCCTGATGACAGCGAATGCAGGAATCGTGGTCGTACCAGTAGCTGGACTACGAAAATATTTGCCAACGAAAGAAACGTGGCAAAATGCGCAACTTCATTGGGAAATCGGGACAGAAGTAGAACCTGAAATCCTCGCGCAACGCTTAGTGTTAATGGGCTATGAACGCCAATCGATGGTCGGAAAGCCTGGCGAATTTAGTATTCGCGGAAGCATTGTTGATGTCTATCCGCTAAATGCCGAATACCCTGTTCGGGTGGAACTGTTTGATGTTGAAATTGACTCAATCCGTTATTTTGAAGCGGATACTCAACGCTCATTAGAAAATCTTGAAGAAGTAACGATTTCACCAATGACTGATTTAGTATTCTCAAAGGCAGATATGAATCATGGCATGACGAGGTTACAAGATGCTCTAGAAAAACGTTTAGCGACAGCTAAAGATCAAACGGAGACCGATTTTTTAGAAGAATATTTTGGTCAGTTGCTGTCTTCTTGGGAACAAGGGATTCCTACAGAAAATGCTCACTATTATACAGATTTTCTGTACCAACAAAAAACTACTCTGTTAGATTATTTACCAGAAAATAGTTTGCTTTTTGTGGATGATTATTCTCGTATGATGGAAACGGAGCGAGAAATCGCTAGAGAGGAAGCGGAATGGCAAACCCTGAAAATTGAAGAAATGCGCGTGTTTTCTGAACAAACTTTTGGCGTAGACTTTCATGATCAATTGCGAAAAACTGCACGAAATACGACCTTCTTTTCACTTTTTCAAAAAGGGATGGGGAATCTTCGTTTCCAAGAAGTCCATAATTTCCAATATCGTTCAATGCAACAATTCTTCGGTCAAATGCCGTTGCTAAAAGCGGAAGTGGACCGTTGGCAAAAGCAAAACCAAACGGTCGTTGTTTTTGTTCCTACGAAAGAACGGATTCAAAAAGTCGAAGAGCTATTTCAGGACTTTGACATACCTAGCGTAGTAAGCAATTGGGATCAGTTGTTAGATGGGCATGTCCAAATTGTCCAAGGGGCATTACAAACAGGGTTTGAATTACCTAAAAACAAGCTCGTGGCGATTACGGAAAAAGAAATTTTTCATACAACGACCAAAAAACGGGCACGTCGTCAAACAATCTCTAATGCGGAACGTTTGAAAAGTTATAGCGACTTAAAAACGGGCGATTATGTCGTTCATGCGAATCACGGGATTGGTAAATATATTGGTATGGAAACCTTAGAAGTTGATGGGGTTCATCAAGATTACATGACTATCTTGTACCAAAATGATGACAAGTTATTTATTCCAGTAACACAATTGAACTTGATTCAAAAGTTCGTTGCTTCCGAGTCTAAAACGCCGAAAATTAACAAGCTAGGCGGCAGTGAATGGACGAAAACTAAACGAAAAGTTGCTTCGAAAATTGAAGATATCGCGGATGATTTAATCTTACTTTATGCGACAAGAGAGTCGGAAAAAGGCTATGCTTTTCCGCCAGATGATGCGTATCAAAAAGAATTTGAAGAGGCTTTTCCGTATTCTGAAACAGATGATCAATTACGTAGTGCTGCCGAAATTAAACACGACATGGAAAAATCTCGACCAATGGATCGTTTGTTAGTTGGCGATGTAGGGTTTGGTAAAACAGAAGTGGCTTTACGAGCGGCCTTCAAAGCTGTTAGCAACAATAAACAGGTCGCCTTTTTAGTGCCAACAACTATTTTAGCGCAACAACATTACGAAACGATTCAAGAGCGGTTTGAGGGCTTTCCTGTAGAAATTGGTTTATTAAGTCGTTTCCGCACGAAAAAACAGCAAAATGAAACAATAGAAAAAATTAAACATGGACAAGTAGATATTGTGATTGGTACCCATCGTTTATTGTCGCAAGATATTAATTTTAGTGATTTAGGCTTGTTGATTATTGATGAGGAACAACGGTTTGGAGTGAAACATAAAGAACGACTAAAACAATTGCGTTCACAAGTGGATGTCTTGACGTTAACAGCAACGCCAATCCCAAGGACCCTTCATATGTCGATGTTAGGTGTCCGTGATTTATCCGTCATCGAAACCCCACCAGAGAATCGTTATCCGATCCAAACGTATGTCATGGAAAATAATCCTGGGGCGATTCGGGAAGCGATTGAGCGAGAAATGGCCCGAGATGGTCAAGTCTTTTATTTATACAATCGAGTAGATACGATCGAACGAAAAGTTGAAGAGTTACAAGCGCTAGTTCCAGATGCACGAATTGCGTATGCACATGGGCAAATGACAGAAGTACAACTGGAGAATACTTTGTTTGATTTTATTGAAGGACAATATGATATATTAGTCACTACAACAATTATTGAAACAGGAGTAGATATTCCTAATGCTAATACCTTGTTTGTAGAAAATGCGGACTACATGGGCTTATCTACGTTGTATCAATTACGTGGTCGTGTGGGGCGTAGCAATCGAGTGGCCTATGCTTATTTTATGTACGAACAGCAAAAAATCCTAAACGAAGTTAGCGAGAAACGTTTAGAAGCAATTAAAGACTTTACGGAATTAGGTTCTGGGTTCAAAATTGCGATGCGTGACCTTTCCATTCGAGGGGCCGGAAACCTTCTTGGTGCCCAACAACATGGCTTCATTGATTCGGTTGGGTTTGATATGTACTCACAGATGTTATCTGAGGCAGTTGCTCGTAAACAAGGAAAAAATATCCAAGACCAAAAAACGTCTGTTGAGATTGATTTAGGCATTGATGCTTATATTCCAGGAACGTATATTACAGACGAACGACAAAAAATTGAAATTTATAAACGGATTCGTCAATTAGAAAATATGGATATGTACGAAGAATTAGAAGCGGACTTGTTAGACCGCTTTGGAGAGTATCCTGACGAAGTGGCGCATTTATTAACCACTGGCCGTATCAAAATGGATGGCGACCGTGCCTTGTTAGAAAGTATTCGTAAACGCGATCAAAAAGTCAAGTTTGTGTTAAGTAAAATTGGCACAAAAACATACTCTGTGGAGCAGTTGTTTGAAGCGTTATCGGCAACCAGCTTAAAAGCGGATCTAGCAGTTGAGAAAGAACAAATGACTATTTCCTTGAAGTTGCCGAAAGATTGTAAAGAAGCTGTTTGGATTCAAGAAATTGCTGCTTTTACAACCGCATTGCGACAAGAAAAATACAAACATTCGCAAGAAACGGATTCCCTTTAAAAGGAGGCCTAGAAGATGGCGCAAAAAGAAATGCAACGAATGATGCAAGGTGCCGTTGTGTTAACCATTGCTTCCTTCATTGCAAAAGTGTTGAGTGCGTTTTATCGCGTTCCTTTTCAGAACTTTGTAGGGGATGAAGGATTTTACGTGTATCAGCAAGTTTATCCAATCTATGGGATTGCGATGACATTAGCATTGTCAGGCTTACCGCAATTTATTTCCAAAATTGTTGCTGAACAACCAGATATTCGGAGTCAAAAACAAGTGTTGCGCCAACTATATCCCTATGTGTTATGGTTAGCGATTGCTTGTTGGGCCTTCTTTTTCTTTGGTAGTCAAGAAATTGCTATTAGTATGGGGGATGCTGCACTCCAACCATTAATGGAAGTTGTTTCCTTTACCTTTTTACTCGTTCCAATTCTTTCCTTCTATCGTGGAAATTTTCAAGGTCATTTGTTGATGGTGCCTAGTGGTATTTCACAGGTGATGGAACAGTTTGTGCGTGTCGGGGTTATTCTAGTAGCTGCGTTGTCCTATCATTACTTTGGTGGCTCCATTTACCAAACGGGGACGGTGGCTATGAGTGGTGCGTTGGCTGGCGGTGTCTTAGCGGTACTTGTCTTATGGTACTACAATCGAAAAATTCTTAGTGGAAGTACGGAATACTTGCATCAATGGAAGATTATGCCTCAAACCACAGGACTATTTAAACGTTTAATGATTGAGGGTGGTTTGGTCTCTTTATATAGTGCTTTTCTGATTCTATTTCAATTAATTGATTCCTTTAAAGTAAAAAATGCCCTCATGCTTTTCGGGCTCTCTGATTTAGCTGCGAAAGTGGACAAAGGGGTCTATGATAGAGGACAACCACTAGTTCAATTAGGATTGGTAATTGCTTTAGCTTTAAGCTCGACCTTTTTACCAGGTTTGACAAAATATTTTATGAAAAAAGACCGTCAACAATTTTTACAAGTTGCAAAAATCTTTTTGCGCCTTACCACAACCTTGGCATCGGCGGCTTCGATTGGTCTAATGATGTTATTGCCGTACATGAACTTTACACTTTTTAAAGATTATAAAGGCAATGATGTTTTAGGGGTGTATGTTTTATCCATCGCTTTTATGGCCATTATTCAGGCCTACCAAAGTATTGAACAAAGTCGCAATCGTTTTAAAGGTCCTTTAGTGGCAGCTGGTGTGGGCTTATTAGTGAAGTTACTGACAACGGGCTTTTTCACCATTCGTTGGGGAACATTAGGTGCTAGTTGGTCTACTATTCTTGGGTTACTAGCGACGCTATTCGTTTTAGTCCGACAATCGGATGCAGCGATTAATTGTTTTGTTCGAGAACGAAACTTTTTGAAAAAACTGTTGCTTAGTTTAGCAATCATGATGCTGTCATTACTGGTCTATCAAGGAATTATCTCCATCTTGTTCCAAGGTGTGCATCACCGAAGTCAAGCGTTTTTCGTTACAGTTTTAGGTGTTGCAGTGGGTGGTACAGTTTTTATTAGCACCATCATTAAGTTAGAATTATTTACGATACGTGAATGGTTAAGTTTACCGTATGGCGCAAAAATTTTACGGATGAGACAAAAAAAATAAAAGAGGTGAATGTGATGCGGTTAGATAAATTTTTAAAAGTTTCTCGCATTATTAAAAGAAGAACAGTTGCCAAAGAAGTCGCTGATAAAGGTCGGATTCAAATCAACGGAGTCTTAGCCAAATCTTCTAGTACTGTGAAGATTGGTGACCTTGTCAAAATTCAATTTGGGAACAGAATTTTAGAAGTAGAAGTCCTGCAACTAAATGACTCTACGAAAAAAGAAGATGCCACAAAAATGTATGAAATAAAATCAGAAACACGTGTCTCTGAAGAATAAGCAGGTGAGGATGGAGCGCTTGGCAAGTTCATTGAAAAGATGAATATTCCAAGCGCTTCATCCTTTCAGCGTTTTAATGAAACAGACGCGCCGCTTTTGAAAAAAATTAATAAATCAACCACTGTTATTTCAAAAGCAAAGAATATTTTAGAAAAAAGCTTGATTTTCTTTAACTTCTCTGAAATTAACATTAGACAAGGTTCTTAGATGTTGGTATAATAAAACGGACAATCCAAAGCGAGTGGAGCGAGACGATGGGAAAGAATGAAAAAAACTCGAAGAAAGTTGCGGCATTGGAAAATGACTACACGAAAGAACAGTATGTCGAATTCCAAAAACAACAGAAACAATTGATTTTTAGACGCAGACGCTTGGCAGCGATTTTTCTCGTGGCCTTCATTATTTTTGCCTTTTCTGGCATCCAATTGATGAAAGATTATCATCGCTTAGGTGCTTTCAAACAAGAACGAGCAGATGCAATTGCTGAATCCGTAGCAGTTGATAAGAAGGTCAAGGATCTAAAAAAAGACGTTGCTTTGTTAAAAGATGATGATTATGTGGCAAAATTAGCACGTAGCCGTTTCCTTCTCTCAAAAGAAGGCGAACAGATTTATCCCACACCAGAACAAATGAAAAAAACACAGACTTCTGGAGCGGAAGAAAGCAAGAGCAGTTCAGAAAAAAATAGTCAATCACAGTCTTCAACTGAAACAACTAAGTCTTCAGCTGAATAAACTGCAATTATAATTAGGGAAAAAATAGGAGGAACAATTTTTTTATGTCAATCGAAGTAGGAGCTAAATTGCCAGGAAAAGTGTCAGGGATTACTAACTTTGGTGCATTTATTGATTTAGGAGAAGGAAAAACTGGGTTAGTACACATCAGTGAAGTGTCTAATGGATTCGTTAAAGATATTCATGATGTATTAACAGTAGGTGACGAAGTAACAGTGAAAGTAACCTCAGTTGGTGACGACGGCAAAATTGGCTTATCGATCCGTAAAGCACAAGAGCCAGCAGAAGGGCAACAACCAAAACGTGAATTTCAACGTCGTGAAAACAATTATGAGAATCGTGACCGTAATCCACGCGCAGGGGGCAAAAAGCCTTTCAATAAACCACAAGCAAATAACAATAACAATAAACAAGATTTTGACTCATTGATGAGCTCTTTCTTGAAAGATAGTGATGACCGTTTATCTTCATTAAAACGTAATACTGAAGGCAAACGTGGCGGACGTGGCGGACGTCGCGGCTAAGCACAAACAAATAGGGGGACTGGGGATAACGAATGGGTTATTTCTCGGTTCCTCTTTTATTCTAAGGAAGAAAGAAGGGCGGACAATGTTTTGGCAGTTTTACAAACGAGGAAAAGAACAAGGATTTTGGCAACCGCATCAAACAATCGTGGTCGCCGTTTCTGGTGGTGTAGACTCCATGGCCCTTTTGACGTTAATGGAACAGGTGGCAGAAAAAGAACAATTACAATTGGTTATTGCACACGTCAATCATCAATTGCGAGAAGCGTCGGCACAGGAAGCGCAATATCTCGCTACCTATTGTCAGCAACGAGAGCTAACGTATTATGAAACACGTTGGGAAGACCCTGAAAAGCAACGAAATTTAGAAGCAAAAGCGCGCACATTTCGTTATGAATTTTTTAAAGAAGTCATGGAAATTGAAGGTGCGGCGGTCTTAATGACGGCACATCATCTAGACGATCAAGCGGAAACGATTTTAATGAAGCTGATTCGAGGAACTAATTTTTCCCATTCCGCAGGCATTAAAGAGAGACGTCCTTTTGCGACAGGGGAATTGATTCGTCCGTTACTTATTTATCCAAAAGAAGAATTGTATCAATTTGCACAGCGCCAAGCATTCGTTTATTTTGAGGACGAAACGAACCAAACCAATGAATATTTGAGAAATCGGCTCCGTAATCAGGTTTTGCCGCTATTAAAGCAGGAAAATCCGCAATTCTTAGATCAGATTGCTTCTTTTAGTAATGAACAACGTTTTGCCCAAGAATTTATTCAAGAACAAATTGAGCCTCAATTATCTGAAGCCGTAGAACCGACCAAACAAGGATGGCGCATTCCTTTGAAGAGATTATTAAAAGAAACGCCTGCGTACCAGCACTTCTTTTTAACCGCGTTTTTCCAAAAAACATTAGTGCCATTAGGGGTTTCGTTAAACCAACGCCAGATGACACAAATTTTAAAAGTTTTGAATGATGAACGCCAACCGCAAGGCTCGGTTATGTTAGAACAGCAATGGCAACTAGCTAAAAGTTACGATTGGCTGTGCTTAGAACAAAAACAGGTTGCACTGCGAGAAGAAGTTACACATTTATTAGTACCTGGTGCGGGGATTTATTTATCGGAAACCGAGTGGCTAGGATTAATTGCGACAGACAAACCGTTTCCTCTTCCTGAAGAGATTAATCAATGGGCGGGCCAGTTGTTGGCAATCCCGTTGACCACAGCCACACCTTTGACCGTTCGTCATCGCCAAAGTGGTGATCGGATTACATTAAAACTAGGGTTTACGAAAAAATTAAGCAGAGTTTTTATTGATCAAAAAGTGCCAAATGAAGCGAGAGAGAGTGCTTGGGTCATTACGGATGAGCAAGAGGAAATCATTTGGGTACCAAAATTTGCAAATTCCTATTTGAGTATTCCTTTAGAAACTGATAAAATACACTACAGACTCCTTTTTAAGACAAAGGAGTAATGCTGAAAGGAGCGCACTATGATAGAAAAAGATATTGAGAAAGTCCTAATCTCCAAAGAAGAAATTCTTGCGAAGTCTGCAGAGCTTGGCAAGCAACTGACAGAAGAATATCAAGGGAAAAATCCTTTAGTGGTCGGTATTTTAAAAGGTGCAGTACCATTTATGGCTGATTTGACTCGTGAAATCAATACTTATTTAGAATTGGACTTTATGGATGTATCTAGCTACGGCAACGCGACAGTTTCTTCAGGCGAAGTAAAAATTGTCAAAGACTTAGACACAAATGTCGAAGGTAGACATATTTTAATCGTAGAAGATATCATCGATAGTGGTCGTACATTAGCGTATTTAGTAGATTTGTTTAGATACCGTAAAGCTGCATCTGTGAAAATTGTTACCTTATTAGATAAACCAGAAGGCCGTGTAGTAGACATTAAAGCTGACTACGTAGGGTTTGATGTGCCCAATGAGTTTGTGGTCGGTTACGGATTAGACTATGCAGAAACGTACCGCAACTTGCCTTATATTGGCGTTTTAAAACCTGAAGTTTACGAATCAAATTAATATCTATCAAGGAATTAATTGTGTTACAATGTAAAGGTCAGGATTGATAAAAGAATAACATGAATTGTAATGATGAGCATAAGGAGGACAGGCATGAACAAAAAGAATAATGGCATGAAAAATGGTTTATACTACGTCTTAGTAGTACTTGCCATGGTCATGGTTGTCTATTTCATTTTTGGAAATAACAACCAACAATCGCCAGACATCGATTACTCAACCTTCCAACAACAATTGGAAGACGGAAAAGTCAAAGACATGACCATTCAACCAACCAATGGGGTTTACCGGATTGAAGGTCAGTATAAAGAAAAACAAGAAGTAAAAGACACAGGTGGTCTGTCATTGTGGGGCTCAACGCAAGCGTCGTCAAAAGGCTTCACAACAACCGTTTTACCTAGTGATACAACCTTAGCTGGCATTCAAGATGCGGCACAAAATAACAAGGTGAAGCTAGTTGTCAAAGAACAATCAACAAGTGGTGCTTGGTTGTCACTGTTGTTTAGTTTCCTACCATTAGTGATTATTTTCTTCTTCTTCTACATGATGATGAGCCAACAAGGCGGTGGCGGCGGTGGCCGTGTGATGAACTTCGGTAAATCAAAAGCCAAAGAAGCCGATAAAAAAGCTAACCGTGTCCGCTTCTCAGATGTAGCTGGTGCGGAAGAAGAAAAACAAGAATTAGTTGAAGTAGTGGAATTCTTAAAAGATCCACGTCGTTTCGCTGAATTAGGCGCACGGATTCCTGCGGGCGTACTATTAGAGGGACCTCCAGGGACTGGTAAAACGTTACTTGCTAAAGCCGTAGCAGGTGAAGCAGGTGTGCCATTTTACTCAATCTCAGGTTCAGATTTCGTTGAAATGTTTGTCGGGGTCGGTGCTAGCCGTGTCCGGGATTTATTTGAAACAGCGAAGAAAAACGCGCCTGCGATTATCTTTATCGATGAAATCGATGCAGTTGGTCGTCAACGTGGTGCTGGTATGGGTGGCGGACACGACGAACGTGAACAAACCCTTAACCAATTATTAGTTGAGATGGATGGTTTTGATGGCAATGAAGGAGTTATCGTAATTGCTGCAACGAACCGTTCAGACGTGTTAGACCCAGCGTTGTTACGTCCAGGTCGTTTTGACCGCCAAATCTTGGTAGGACGTCCAGATGTCAAAGGTCGTGAAGCGATTTTACGTGTTCATGCGAAAAACAAGCCGTTAGCTGATGACGTTGATTTGAAAGTTGTTGCACAACAAACACCAGGTTTTGCTGGTGCTGATTTAGAAAATGTCTTAAACGAAGCAGCCTTAGTTGCCGCTCGTCGTAACAAGAAAAAAATTGATGCTTCTGATGTGGATGAAGCCGAAGACCGCGTAATTGCTGGTCCAGCTAAAAAAGATCGCGTGATTAATAAAAAAGAACGCGAAATGGTGGCTTACCATGAAGCGGGACACACAATTGTTGGTTTAGTCTTAAGTCGTGCCCGTGTTGTCCACAAAGTAACAATTATCCCTCGTGGTCGCGCAGGCGGTTATATGATTGCTTTACCAAAAGAAGATCAATTCTTAATGACTAAAGAAGATATGTTTGAACAAATCGTTGGCTTACTTGGTGGACGTACAGCAGAAGAAATTATCTTTGGCGTTCAATCAACAGGGGCTTCAAATGACTTTGAACAAGCAACAGGGATTGCCCGTAGCATGGTAACTGAATATGGAATGAGCGACAAATTAGGACCTGTTCAATATGAAGGAAACCATCAAGTCTTTGTCGGTCGTGATTATGGTCAAACAAAAGCTTACTCAGAACAAGTGGCGTTTGAAATCGATCAGGAAGTTCGTCGTATCTTAATGGATGCTCATACGAAAGCGCATGAAATTATCGAAGCGCACCGTGAACAACATAAACTAATCGCTGAAAAACTATTAGAATATGAAACATTAGATGCAAAAGCAATCAAATCATTATTTGAAACAGGTAAAATGCCTGAAGGTACTGACAGCGACTATCCTAGTGAAAAAGAAGCGCAAACATTCGAAGAAGCAAAACGTGCTTTAGAAGAAAAAGAAGCGCAAAAACAAGTTGAAGAAAAGCAAGACTTTGAAGAAGCGAAAAAAGAATTACATGATGAAGCAGAAGAAGTCAAAGTAGAAAGCGAACAAACAGAAAAAGAAGTCCAATCTGAAGAGAAAAAAGATTCAGATTCCAATTCTGAATATGATCGCAATAACTACGAAGATCGTTATAAATAACCAATTAGTAGAAGGTGCAGTATTTGTCGAGTTGACGAATACTGCACCTTCTATAATATTAAGATATTCTATAGAAGGAAGATTATTTGGTTGAAAAAACACCTGATTCCTAGTATTATCTGACTAATGGACAAAAAAGCACCAAGAGAAGAGGAAAAAGAATGGAAGATTATTTGGTAAAAGCCCTTTGTTATAAAGGTTCAATTCGAGCATATGCCATCAGTGCCACTGAAACTGTTAGCGAAGCGCAAAGAAGACATGATACATGGAGTTCTTCTACCGCAGCGTTAGGGCGCACATTGATTGGAGCCCTTTTACTAGGAGCGACTTTAAAAGGTGACGATAAATTAACTGTAAAAGTACAAGGGAATGGCCCAGCTGGTGCTATTATTGTCGATAGTAATGGCCGTGGAGAAACAAAAGGCTACATTAAAAATCCACATGTCAGCTTAAAGTTGAATGCAACAGGTAAAATTGATGTACGTGGCGCTGTCGGTAACGAAGGGATTTTCACAGTCATTAAAGATTTAGGATTAAAAGAAACCTTTTCTGGACAAACACCTATTGTTTCTGGTGAAATCGGTGAAGACTTTACATATTTTATGGCGGTCTCTGAACAAGTTCCTTCAGCTATCGGTTTAGGTGTATTGGTGGACACGGATGAATCTGTGAAAGCAGCCGGTGGTTTTATGATTCAAGTAATGCCAGGTGCCGATGAAAGTACCATTGATTTTATTGAACAGCGTCTAGCGGAAGTGCCACCAATTTCACAATTACTAGAAAATGGAGAAACACCTGAACAAGTCTTGTATCGCTTATTGGGAGAAGACGAAGTAGAAATTTTAGAAAAAATGCCTGTACAATTTAAATGTGACTGTTCCAAAGAAAAATTTGCGACCGCTTTGATTGCCGTTGGGATCGATGAATTAAATGCGATGATTGATGAAGATCATGGAGCGGAAGCAGTTTGTCAATTCTGTAACAATAAATATCACTATAGTGAAGAAGAATTAATTGAACTTCGCGATGAAGCGATTCGCAATACGAAACAAAAGTAGGAGGAAAGACTATGTGGAAAATTGGAGACGTTGAAATCCCCAACCGTGTTGTCGTAGCTCCGATGGCGGGTATTAGTAACGCCGCTTTTCGTGTGACTGTAAAAGAATTTGGCGCAGGATTAGTCGTTTGTGAAATGATTAGTGACAAAGGAATTAAATTAAGAAACAAAAAAACCTTAGAAATGCTATATATTGATGAGCGAGAATATCCTTTAAGTGTACAAATTTTTGGTGGAGATAAAGAAACATTAGTGGAAGCTGCTAAGTTTGTGGAAGAAAATACGCAAGCGGCGATTATTGATATTAACATGGGTTGCCCTGTCAATAAAATAATTAAAGCTGAAGCTGGTGCGAAATGGTTGCTGGACCCGAATAAAGTGCATGAGATGGTTCACGCAGTCTCTTCGGCAGTTTCTTTGCCTGTCACTGTAAAAATGCGAACAGGCTGGGATGAAGATCATCTATATGCTGTAGACAACGCTTTGGCTGCCGAACAAGCAGGGGCTTCGGCCATTGCTATGCATGGTCGGACACGTGTCCAAATGTATGAAGGGACAGCCAACTGGGACGTTTTAAAGGAAGTGAAAAAGCATTTAACCATTCCTTTTATGGGAAATGGCGATGTCAAAACGCCTGAAGATGCTAAACGCATGTTAGAATATGTTGGAGCGGATGGTGTGATGATTGGTCGAGCTGCTTTGGGCAATCCTTGGATGATTCAACGGACGAAAGAATACTTGGAAACGGGCGAATTGATGCCTGAGCCTTCACCAGCTGAAAAAATTAATATTGCAAAAGTTCATTTACAACGATTAGTGGATTTAAAAGGTGAAAAAATTGCGGTCCGTGAGTTTCGCCAACATGCTTCTTACTATCTAAAAGGAATCTCGCGAGCAGCCAAAGTGAAAGTTGCGATTAACCAAGTCGAAACACAACAAGCAGTTGTCGATTTACTTGATGCCTTTGTAGAAAAGATTTCCAAAGTTGCTGTAACTACTATAGAAGAATAAAAAATTCAAGCCGAAAGTAAAATTCGGCTTGCTTTTTTTCGAATTACTGTGGCATTATTAGGATAGGTTAAAATCAAGAATGGAGGAACAACAGTGGCAGAAGAACAACAAGCGCATTTAGAGGATTTAAATGATCAAATGCTCGTGCGCCGCGAAAAAATGGAAGCTTTACGTGAAGAAGGGATTGATCCTTTCGGTAAACGTTTCGATCGCACTCATAATTCAGCAGAACTTCATGAACAATATGATAATCATACAAAAGAAGAACTTAGTGAAATGAATACAGAAGTCAGCGTTGCTGGACGTATGATGACAAAACGTGGTAAAGGAAAAGCTGGTTTCGCCCATTTGCAAGACCGTGAAGGCCAAATTCAAATTTATGTTCGGAAGGACCAAGTTGGAGACGAAGCCTATGAACTATTTAAACATGCTGACTTAGGCGACTTCTTTGGTGTGACAGGTCAAATAATGAAAACCAATACGGGGGAAGTTACTGTTAAAGCTCAAACAATTACGTTATTAACTAAAGCTTTGCGTCCATTGCCAGATAAATACCATGGATTAACGAATGTGGAACAACGCTATCGTCAACGCTATTTGGATTTAATCAGTAACAAAGAAAGCTTTGATCGTTTCATGAAACGCAGTCAAATTATTAGCGAAATCCGTCGTTATCTAGATGGCAATGGCTATGTCGAAGTAGAAACGCCTGTCTTGCATAACGAAGCAGGAGGAGCTGCTGCTCGTCCATTTATCACACACCATAATGCATTAGATATGGACTTATACTTACGCATTGCCCTAGAGTTACATTTAAAACGTTTAATTGTCGGTGGCATGGAAAAAGTATATGAAATTGGTCGTGTCTTCCGTAATGAAGGAATCGATACCACTCATAACCCAGAATTTACAATGCTAGAAGCTTATACCGCTTATACTGATTATCAAGATGTGATGGATTTAACAGAGGGAATTATTCGTAATGCTGCGGAAAAAGTCTTAGGAACTACTGATATCACGTACGATGGTCAAGCGGTTGACTTAGGAAGTCCTTTCAAACGTCTACACATGGCAGATGCGGTCAAAGAACAAACGGGCGTAGATTTTTGGCAAGAGATGACGATAGAAGAAGCCCGTGCGTTGGCTAAAGAACATAATGTTGAAATTACAGATGCCATGACAGTCGGTCATATCATTAATGAATTTTTCGAAACATTTGTAGAAGATACGTTGCAACAACCAACATTTATTTATGGTCACCCAGTAGCTGTTTCACCATTAGCGAAGAAAAATCCAGAAGATGGTCGTTTCACTGACCGCTTTGAACTATTTATTATCGGAAAAGAGTTTGCTAATGCATTTACAGAATTAAATGATCCAATTGACCAACGTGAACGTTTTGAAGAACAAGAAAAAGAACGGGAACAAGGAAATGATGAAGCACACGGAGTAGATGAAGATTTCATCGAAGCCTTAGAATATGGCTTACCACCAACCGGAGGATTAGGTATTGGGATTGATCGACTAGTTATGTTATTAACTGATGCACAATCAATTCGTGATGTCTTGCTATTCCCAACAATGAGATAAAAAAAGATGCCTTAAGGGCATCTTTTTTTTGTATTCGCAAAAAATTAAATAAAAAAAGAATAGAAAAACAATTGAAACCAATTCTTTTTTTCTAAAAAAATCGAAGATGGGTAATAAAAAGAATGGGTAATCTGATAAAAAAACGAACTTTATCTAATCGGATAAGAAAGAATAATCGGTATTGAAAAAAAGTTTAAAAAAAGTGAAAATAATGATTGACCAATGCTTGAAATCTTGGTATATTATTACATGTCGCAAGGCGAGTCACACAGCTGAGCGATTCAGAAATCAATAATTAAATAACAATTCTTGATTTCAAATCTCTCGAAAAAAGTTTGAAAAAACAACAAAAAAAGTTGTTGACAAATAACAAACGAGATGATAAGATATAGAAGTTGTCACAACAGACGACAACAACCGAGCAAAACAACTTAAAAAAACTTTTTTAAAAAAGTTCTTGACATTCAAGCGAAAGTTTGTTATGATATAAAAGTTGCTGCGAGGTAACGTAGACCTTTGAAAACTGAACAAAGAATAGACGAACCAAATGTGTAGGGCGTCTTGATTCAATTCAAGACAACAAACATTTTTAACAAGCAAGCAATATGCTAGCAAACAATTGAGCTTAACAATCGCAAGATTGTTCTAACTTTTATTATGAGAGTTTGATCCTGGCTCAGGACGAACGCTGGCGGCGTGCCTAATACATGCAAGTCGAACGCTTCTTTCCTCCCGAGTGCTTGCACTCAATTGGAAAGAGGAGTGGCGGACGGGTGAGTAACACGTGGGTAACCTACCCATCAGAGGGGGATAACACTTGGAAACAGGTGCTAATACCGCATAACAGTTTATGCCGCATGGCATAAGAGTGAAAGGCGCTTTCGGGTGTCGCTGATGGATGGACCCGCGGTGCATTAGCTAGTTGGTGAGGTAACGGCTCACCAAGGCCACGATGCATAGCCGACCTGAGAGGGTGATCGGCCACACTGGGACTGAGACACGGCCCAGACTCCTACGGGAGGCAGCAGTAGGGAATCTTCGGCAATGGACGAAAGTCTGACCGAGCAACGCCGCGTGAGTGAAGAAGGTTTTCGGATCGTAAAACTCTGTTGTTAGAGAAGAACAAGGACGTTAGTAACTGAACGTCCCCTGACGGTATCTAACCAGAAAGCCACGGCTAACTACGTGCCAGCAGCCGCGGTAATACGTAGGTGGCAAGCGTTGTCCGGATTTATTGGGCGTAAAGCGAGCGCAGGCGGTTTCTTAAGTCTGATGTGAAAGCCCCCGGCTCAACCGGGGAGGGTCATTGGAAACTGGGAGACTTGAGTGCAGAAGAGGAGAGTGGAATTCCATGTGTAGCGGTGAAATGCGTAGATATATGGAGGAACACCAGTGGCGAAGGCGGCTCTCTGGTCTGTAACTGACGCTGAGGCTCGAAAGCGTGGGGAGCAAACAGGATTAGATACCCTGGTAGTCCACGCCGTAAACGATGAGTGCTAAGTGTTGGAGGGTTTCCGCCCTTCAGTGCTGCAGCAAACGCATTAAGCACTCCGCCTGGGGAGTACGACCGCAAGGTTGAAACTCAAAGGAATTGACGGGGGCCCG
>NZ_CP118962.1:2710000-2812500 GCF_029024925.1 Enterococcus faecalis
CTTAGTGATTTCAATGAAATAACCAAAGACCCGATTGTAACCAATCTTCAAGTTTTTAATCCCTGTTTCTTGGCGTTCTTTCGCTTCTAACTCCGCTAACCATTGCTTACCATTGCGCATGGCATCACGGTATTCATCTAATTGGTCGTTATAGCCGTCCTTAATAACGTTTCCTTCAGTAATTTGTAAAGGGGCTTCTTCATTAATCGCCGTCGCAATCAATGCCACTAAATCTTCAACAGGGTTTAAGTCGACTAACAAATCATCCCATTCCCCTTGATTGATCCCGACAATTAACTGTCGAATCGTTGGTACTTGTTCTAAAGAGGTCCGTAATTGAATTAAATCACGCCCATTCACACTGCCGAATGCCACGCGTCCTGCTAACCGCTCTAAATCATAAACGTTCGTCAATGCTGCTTGCAAATCTAAGCGTTCAAAATAGGCATTTAATAAGGATTGCACCATTTCTTGACGCGCCTTAATTTGACGTTCCTGAATCAGCGGACGATCCAACCATTGTTTTAATAAACGGCCGCCCATAGCTGTTTTCGTTTCATCTAATAGCCACAAAAGAGTCCCTTTTTTCTGTCCTGTTCGAATCGACTGACTCAATTCTAAATTGAATTTAGAATAATGATCCATTTTCAAGAAATGATCTGGCTGATATTCCACAACTTTCTGAATATGGGACAAGCTCCGCTTTTGGGTAACGGATAAATAAGATAATAACTTGCCTGTAATTTCAATTTCTAATGGATTAATCAGTTCATTGGTTAAAAAACTAAACTCGGCATTTTCTTCCACCGTTTCTTGTGTCGAAAAGATGATATTTAAACGTAAACTTAAGTTCTCTTTTAACGATTCAGGAATCCCTGAACCTAGGACCATTTCTTTTGTTTGCAACGCAGAAGCTTCGTTCAAAACGCCCTCTTCATCAGCCAAGACTGCTGTTTTTAATTCGCCTGTACTCAAATCTACATAGGCAAAACCGAACTGATTACCATCTGTTAGCACAGCGGTTAAGTAATTATTGTCTTTGGCTTCCAAGCCTTTACTATTCATCACCGTTCCTGGCGTTACCAACTGGACCACTTCTCGTTTGACCATGCCCTTGGTAGTCTTTGGATCTTCCACTTGCTCACAAATCGCTACTTTATAGCCTTGCTCAATCAACGTATCAATATAGCCTTGCGCGGCATGATAAGGAACGCCACACATAGGAATCGGATCATCCGCATTGCGGTTACGACTGGTTAACGTCAATTCTAAGATTTGCGCTGCATTGATAGCATCTTCATAAAATAATTCATAAAAATCACCTAAGCGATAAAATAAAAACGCATCCTTGTATTGGGCCTTAATGGATAAATATTGTTCCATCATGGGTGTATTTTTTGTCTTTTGTGGCATTTAATTCCCTTCCTTCTCTAGCTCTTCGTTCACGCGGTATTGAATGAGCGCCGTGACATGTTGGACTAAGTCATTGGCTTCGATCAGTTGTTCGCGGTAGGCTACAACGAGTGGGTGCTCATCAAACTCTTTTGTTTTCGCATCAGCTCGTTGAATGGCTTCTTTTTCAGCAGTTGGTTTGCCATAGTGAGCAAATTGAACCGCATCTTTTTGCGCAGCTTTAATTTCTTCCACTAATTCTGTCAGCTTTTTGTTTTTCTTTACCTTTTCTTCAATCGCTTGGTAGCGCTGAATGACTTCATCTTGTCCAATTAAATGTAACAATTTTTCTAATTCTTTATTACTTTGTGCATCTAAATTCAACGGCTCCATTTTTTTCACCTTCATCTTTCACCGGCACTTTTTCTATAAGAGCAGAAAAAGTTAACCTCTTAATGATCCGAGATTAACTTTTCTTCTATTATTCTTGAAACGGGCGATCTTCGCTAATCTGAATCGGCTCAATCATCTTCGCTTGGCCCGTTTGGTCATCAATCTCTAAAATACAGGCAGATAAAATCGTCCGCCCTGTTTCGACTACCTCAAAGCGCTTCGGCAATGCTGTCATAAACTTCTCAATAATCGGTTCACGCTTCATTCCTAGAATCCCATCATAAGGTCCGGTCATACCGACATCACTTAAGAAGGCTGTCCCTTTCGGTAAAATCCGAGCGTCATTTGTTTGAACATGCGTATGTGTTCCAACAACGGCTGAAACTTGGCCATCTAAAAACCAGCTCATGGCTTGTTTTTCGCTTGTCGTTTCGCCATGAAAATCCACAAAAATGAGCGGTGTCCGTTTGCGAGCGATAGCCACTAGCTCGGCGGCTTTCTTGAAAGGATCTTCCAATGGCACCATAAATGTGCGGGCCTGTAAATTAATCACCGCTAGTTCCAATTGATTGACTTTCACAAAAACCATTCCTTGACCAGGCACATCTTCTGGAAAGTTCGCTGGACGAACCATTTTCTTCGCATCATCAATGAATTCAAAGATATCCTTGTTGTCCCACGTATGGTTACCCATCGTAACAACATCGACACCATCTTGCAAAAATTTCTTATAAATCTTGCCAGTAATCCCCCGACCAGATGCCGCATTTTCACCATTGGCAATGGTCACTTGTGGACGATATTTTTTCTTTAATTTAGGGACATACGTTGCTAGGGCTTCTCTTCCTAAAGAACCGACAACATCTCCTATAAATAATATACGCAAAAAGGTTCCTCTTCTCTTTTTAACATCTCTTGTTTATTATAGTTGTTTTCGCTTTGAAAAGAAAGTTTTGGTTTTAAAAGATTAAAAAAAGTGTCTCAACGAACAATCCTTGCAATTGTTCGTTGAGACACTACACGCGATACTTATTCGCTTTTTATTTTATTTCGCATAGTCAACGGCACGTGTTTCACGGATAACCGTTACTTTGATATGTCCTGGATAATCCAAGTCATCTTCAATTTTCTTCCGAATGTCTCGAACTAAACGAACAGATTCTAAATCAGAAATTTCTTCTGGTTTCACCATGACACGAACTTCACGTCCTGCTTGAACAGCAAAACTTGAATCCACGCCTTCAAAACTATTAGAAATATTTTCTAAGTTTTCTAAGCGGCGAATGTAGTTTTCTAACGATTCACTACGTGCACCTGGACGGGCTGCAGATAACGCATCTGCGGCTGCCACTAAAACAGAAATAACTGAGGTTGCTTCCACATCACCATGATGCGAGGCAATGGCATTAATAACTACTGAATTTTCTTTATATTTCGCAGCTAATTCTGCGCCAATCTCAACGTGAGAACCTTCAATTTCATGATCCAATGCTTTCCCAATATCATGTAGTAAACCTGCACGTTTGGCTAATTGAACATCTTCGCCTAATTCGGCGGCTAAAACGCCAGCCAGTTTTGCTACTTCGATTGAGTGGTTCAAGACATTTTGACCATAACTTGTTCTGAAACGTAAACGGCCTAAAATTTTAATTAAATCAGGATGTAACGTATGAGCACCTACTTCAAAGGCTGCTTGTTCTCCGTATTCACGAATCCGTTCATCCATTTCTTTACGTGATTTTTCTACCATTTCTTCGATACGAGCGGGATGAATCCGACCATCTTGGATTAATTTTTCCAAGGTCATTCGAGCGATTTCTCGTCTGATTGGATCAAATCCGGATAACACAACCGCTTCTGGCGTATCATCAATGATTAAGTCAATCCCTGTTAATGTTTCCAATGTACGAATATTACGTCCTTCACGACCAATAATGCGACCTTTCATCTCATCATTTGGTAAAGTGACCACGGAAACAGTTGTTTCAGAAACAGAATCGGCGGCGCAACGTTGAATTGCTAGGGAAAGCAAGTTCTTCGCTTTGCGATCAGATTCTTCTTTGGCACGTTGTTCTGACTCCTTGACCATCAAGGTTAGTTCATGATTCAACTCTTCTTCTGTTGACTTCATAATAATCGATTTTGCTTCTTCTTTTGAAAGGGAAGCAATTCGTTCTAATTCTTGATGTTGCTGATTAATTAAGTTTTCTACTTCTTTTTCTCGCTCATCAATTAATTGCTGTCTAGCACCAAGTTTCTCTTCTTTTTCTTCCAGTGAGCCTTCACGTTTTTCAAGAGAGTCATCTTTACGATCCAACGTTTGTTCCCGTTGAATTAAACGATTTTCTTGAGATTTAAGTTCTAATCTGCTTTCTTTCAACTCACTTTCAATTTCTGAACGATACTTCTGGTTCTCTTCCTTAGCTTCTAGCAATGCTTCTTTTTTCAGTGTTTCTGATTCTTTCCGAGCGTTCTCGAGAATACTCGACGCTGAAATTTTTGCACCATTTATTGCTTTATCATGACGTGACTTTGCAATAACAAATCCTAAACCAAGACCGACAATCAAACCGACGATAGCGAGGAGAATATTTAAAACCATATTTCCACCTCCATACTATCTTTTTGTTAATTCATATCTTGTAGTTTTTTGATAAACTAAAATCAATTATCAATATGCCTACTTGCATATTTGTGCATACACACAATTTTATTCTAATGTTTGTCGCGAAAGGTGTCAACTTAAAAAAGCCCTTTCTTTTGGAAAGGGCAGCAAATATTAGACAACGTCACATTTTTAGGTTTCCGCCGTCACGAATTGTTTAAATTTTAGAACAAACGCCGCATAGTCTGCTGTTTGACTAAGCTGCTTGATGTGGATGGGTTCGGACATGGACAACAGTCTATTTAACAATTTAGTTCTAAACAAAGAAAGACAACACCTGTCCTGTTCAGTAAGTGTTGTCTTTCTTCTTAACGAGTCGTATTCACTCGTTATTTATTCATCTAAGGGTAATTCTTCTTGACCTTCTGCTTCTTCTGTAATGGTTGAACCGTCACCGATGCCGTATGCATCACGGACCAATTTAGACACTTCTGCCATCATTTCAGGATGATCCGCCATGTATTGTTTGGCATTTTCACGGCCTTGGCCAATTCGTTCTTCTTTGTAGCCATACCAAGCACCACTTTTGCTGATAAGGTCTTTTTCCACAGCCATATCTAGTAATTCGCCTTCTTGGGAAATCCCTTGGCCATACATGATATCAACTTCTGCCACTTTAAATGGTGGCGCCACTTTGTTTTTAACGACTTTAATTTTTGTGCGGTTACCGACGATGTCTGTTCCTTGTTTTAACTGTTCTGCACGACGGACTTCTAGACGAACCGTTGCGTAGAATTTCAATGCACGTCCACCAGGAGTTGTTTCAGGATTTCCGAACATCACGCCAACTTTTTCACGAATTTGGTTAATGAAAATAGCAATTGTTTTTGTCTTATTAATTGAGCCTGATAATTTACGTAGTGCTTGAGACATTAGTCGAGCTTGTAAGCCGACATGGCTCGCTCCCATCTCACCATCAATCTCTGCACGAGGAACTAACGCAGCAACCGAGTCGATAACAACGATGTCAATCGCACCACTTGAAACTAAGGCATCGGCAATCTCTAAGCCTTGCTCGCCCGTATCTGGTTGAGATAAAAGTAATTCATCGATGTTAACGCCTAGTTTCTCCGCATATTGAGGATCCAATGCATGCTCAGCATCGATAAAAGCGGCTGTTCCACCATTTCGTTGCACTTCTGCAATTGCGTGTAAAGAAACAGTTGTTTTACCTGAACTCTCAGGACCATATACTTCAATAATTCGGCCACGTGGATACCCACCTACGCCCAGTGCAACATCTAACGCTAAAGAACCACTAGGGATAGTTGAAATTTTTTGATCAGCTTTTTCGCCTAATTTCATAATAGAGCCTTTCCCAAAGTTCTTTTCAATTTTTTTCAGTGCGGCATCTAAAGCCACTTTACGATCATCTGCCAATGGATAATCCTCCTTTAATTTATATAAACTTATTTTTCATTTCCTGTTAGTAGGTCTATCATATCTCTTTTGTACCAAAAAAGCAAGAAAAAACCGAACAAACATTCGCATATTTATTTTTTATTAATGATTCGGTGCCGCAAAAGATCTAACCCTCGCATAACCGCACTCTGTCTAATATAATTTCGGTCACGGTTAAAATGGAAACATTCTGCAATGGTTGGTTGGCCTTCTTCCGCCAGCCCAATCCAAACAGTGCCTGTCGGTTGACCTTCGATTGGGTCACCAGCGACCCCAGTAAATGATAAACCATAGTTAGATTTAGCTAACTGACGCGCTTTCTCTGCCATTTCTTTGGCACACGCTTCACTTACCGTGCCATGTTCTTCTAAAAGTTCATGAGAAATTCCTAAAAAGTTCTCTTTTGTTTCTTGCGAATACGTCACGAAGCCTCCCTTAAAAATCTTCGAAGCACCCGCAATTTCCCCCAGTGTACTTTGGAATAGGCCAGCGGTGAGGCTCTCAGCAGCCGTGACGGTTTGTCCGTTTTGTAATAACAAATCCACTGTTACCTTGGCTAAACTATTGTCATCCCCATACCCATAAAAATAGTCTCCCACTTTAGCTAAAACCTTTTCTTCCGTCGCTGTTAATAATTCTTCGCCAGCTACTAAGTCTTTTGTTTTAACTGTTAAACGAAGTGTCACTTCATTAGGCTTAGCATAAGGCGCAATGGTTGGATTCGTTTGGTGCGCAATCAACGATTGAATCTCGGTCACCAGCTGTGATTCACCAATGCCATAAAAACGCAAGACTCTTGAAATCAATTGTTCTTCTTGTGGAAACGCATTAATCAATAAAGGTCGTGCCGCTTGTTGGAACATCGGAATTAATTCATTGGGCGGCCCTGGTAAGAGCAAATAGCTTGTTGTGCCTTCTGTTACGAAAGAACCAACCGCTAATCCTGTCGGGTTTTGAAGAACTTGTCCACCTTCAATGGCTAACACTTGTCGTAGATTATTTTCCGTCATTGGCCGCTTAGACTGTTGGAAAAACTGGTGTAAGCGGTTCAATCCTTCTTGATCTTCTACTAATGATTTATGGAGATGTTGTGCGACAACTTGCTTGGTTAAATCGTCTTCTGTAGGTCCTAGCCCTCCACAAAGGACAATTAAATCACTTCTTTGTTCTGCTTCTGTTAGTAGCGTTTCTAAGCGGCCGCCGTTATCACCAACAACGGTCTGATAGTAAACATCGATGCCTAGCGCAGCTAACTCTTCTGATAAAAAGGTGGCGTTGGTATTCACTACTTGTCCCAGTAATAACTCTGTTCCGACTGCAATGATTTCTGCTTTCATTGATTTCCCCTTCTCTAATAACATACGTAGTTAAACTCACTTTCCATTTTAGCACAACAAAATTTTTACAAAAGAATTTGAGCTTCAGGAAATAATTTTTTTATCAGGAAATTTATTAATTATTACGAAAAAAATGTTCATTTTCTCACAATACATTGTATAATAACATTATATCGAAAGGAGAGAAATGAATGAGTGTAGTATTAGGACTTTTGGGTCTATTAGGGTTACTTGTCAGCGGGGGACTGACTATCAAAGCATTAATTAAGAAACAACCGAAAAAACAATATGGCTATGCCGCATTAGCAAGTGCCGCTCTATTTATTGGTGGGGTTGCCACGACAGATTCTTCCCCAACGCTTTCACTTGATGCAGAGAGTGTTGAAACCGATGCCAATGGCTCAGCCACCATCAAAGGCGAATACGACGGCAACAGCAAACTAACGGCCAATGGCAAGGAAGTAAAAACGAAAGACAAAACGTTTGCTTACAAAGTAAAACTGTCCGATGAAAACACGCAAAAAATCACCTTTGTTGCTGAGAAGAAAGATACCAAAGTTGAAAAATCAGTCGAAGTCACACCGTCAAAAGAATTTATTGCGAGCATCACAGATTCTGAGCAAGAATTGGCCAAAACAGAAAAAGCCTTAGCTTACGCTGAAAAACAACCTTCTCAGAAAAACTATGATGAAGCCGCAACCTTAGTATCTTCATTAAGTCAAGAATACGAGGAATACAATGATCGCCTTGAAAAAATAAAAGAAGCAGTACCTGTTGATGAAGCAGTTACAACTGCTGAAAAATCTAAAAGTAAAAGCGATTATCAAGCAGCTGAAAAATTAGTAGCTGCTGCCCCAGTTGGCAAAGAAGGATTTCAACAACGATTAACGACTGTTCAAACCGCTATCGCTGAAAAAGAAAAAAATGAACAATTAGTCGCCAGTGCAACTGCCGCTGTTGAAAAAGCTGAACAAGAACCAACTAATGAAGCTTACTATAATGAAGCGATCAAACAAATTGACGCTTTAAACTCCCCAAATCAAGCTTTAACAAAACGGGTAGCCGTTGTTAAAACTCAATTAGATGCCCACAAAGAAAAACAACGAAAAGAAGCAGAAGCTCAGAAACTAGCCGCTGAAAAAGCGCAAAAAGAACAAGCCGAAGCGGCAGCAAAAGCGCAAGCTGAAGCAGAGGCGCAACAAGCCGCACAGGCGCCGGCGGAAGTCGAGACTGCTGCTGCGGAAGCACCAAGCGGTAACGCCTTAATTAAAGGGTCACGTAATGGAATTTATCATGTACCTGGAAGTAGATATTATAATAGAACTACGAATCCAGTAGCTTGGTTCTCTACTGTTGAAGAAGCAGAAGCAGCAGGATACCGAGCACCCAAACAGTAAATACATTAGCAATAATTAATCAAACAAGAAAATGGGGCCTCCGTTGTTTTAACGGAGGCCCCATTTTTCTTGTTTCTTTTATTGATACACACTAATTCGTTGATTTGGGTGTGCATTACTTTCCACTTCATCTAACATGGCAACGGCGTAGTCTGCGTAACTAATGTAGCTGTCACCTTGACTATTGGTTGTTAATTCTTCGCCAGCGACTTCATAATGGCCTGTCGCAGGACCTTCAGCATCAAACATGGCTGCAGGACTAATATAGGTCCAGTAGATGTTTTGAGCTTCTTTCAATAAGTTTAAAGCTTCGCCCATCGCCGAAGCTAATGGCTGAATTTCTGCTGGGAATGATGGTGTATCTTTTAATTGAGTTGTGTGTTCTGGGTCCACATACAAGGTTCCAGCGCCCCCAACGACAAACAAGCGCGTTTTTTGATTGGTTAAAATCTCAATCAAATGTTTGGTAGATTTGGGGAAATCTTGCACATCAGGGAATCCTAAGGCACTAATTAATACATCAAACGCTTGAATATCTTCTGTTGTTAATTGATAAACATCTTTTTCAATGGTCGGTGTGCCATCTGTTATTTTTGAGGCATTACGAACGATGGCTGTCACGTCCATCCCGCGACGTTTAGCTTCTGCTAAAAGTAATTGTCCTTCTTTTCCTGTTGCTCCTAATACTGCTACTTTCATGTAAATCATCCTTTCATTTTTAAATAGAACTAAAATAGTTACATTTAATACTTTAAAAGTAGAGAGATTACTTATCTCTCTTAACTTCTATTTCATGAATCACATCTGCTAAGGTGATGCTTTTCAATTCTTCTTCCATTTTTTGTTGCACTTTAGTAAATTCAGTTTCTAGTACCGATTGGATATTTGCCCCAACGGAACAGTTTGGATTAGGATTTTGATGGATATTGAAAATCTCTCGTTCCAATTCAACCGCTGTATAAATTTCATACAGTGAGATCTCTTCTGGTTTCTTTAATAAGGTATTTTTATTGGCTCCACGCATGGAATGAATCAAGCCGGCTTTTTTTAACTGACTCATTAGTCGTCGAACAACGACTGGATTCGTATTCACGCTCGAAGCAATGTATTCAGAAGTCACTTGTTCTTGAGGACCTGTTTCAATCAAACTTAAAATATGAATCGCAACACTTAATTTCGTTGACATGGCCATGTCTAATCACTCCAAACTAAATGTAACGTTATTTGTTACATTTACAGAATACGCTGTTTCGTTTTATTTGTCAATGAGAAACCTCTGACTATTCAAAATAAAAATCATTTGTTGAAACAACACGGGCCCCAAACGGCATTAACGCTAATTTCGCCAATTTAAGGGATTGTTGCCCAAACGGAATACCGATGATTGTCAGACAAAGCAACAAGCCACTAATACAATGCCCAATTGCTAATGGTAGTCCACTGATAATCAGCCAAATAATATTTACCACCAAAGATACGCCGCTATCACTATACACGACTCGCTTTTTAAACGGCCAAAAGCTCAACCCCGCTAATTTAAAACATTGTAAACCAATCGGAATACCGATAATTGTAATACACCAAATCACGCCTGCGAATAGCCAAGATAAGCCACCAAAAAAGCCGCCAAAGATGAACCATAAAATATTGCCCAGTGTTTTCATTCTTGTTCCTCTACTTTCCTCATTAAAAATTATGTATGTGAGTAAGTATACCACGAAAGCTTCTTTTTGTTTCAAACAATATTGTAAGGTCGCTGACTCGTTAAAAGACGAAGACGCTGTTTCATGATACAATGAAGAAACTAACGATAAAGGAGCAGACTTCATGGACTTACATTTAACCGTTGATCTAAAAAAAACAAAGACACTCATTGATTTAGCCGATCAGGCCCACTTAATCATTGAACAAACAACTAAATTACCGAAAAAAGAGGCAGCGATTCTTTTCTTGCTAAGAGATAACCAACTAGTTGCTTTAGGACTTGCTGAAGAAAAAGCTACATATAAAGAAGTTTCTTTTGATCACTCGATTTTATTGAAACCGACTTGGGACACAGAACTTGCCTATTTAGCGCAAGCTTTCCTAGATGATGCGAAAGAAAGTGGTTTAACATTGGAAGCAACCCCAACGACAGTCAAAATTCCGAAAAGTGCGGTAGCGACAGTGACTAACTATAAAGAAACAGTCACCTTTATCTTGGAACGTTTTGGCTACTCTCTGTTTAAAAAACCGGCGCCGAAGAAAGCCAGACCAGCCAAAGCACGCCACAAATGGACAAAAGAAGTCAGCCAAATTCCTTTTTATATTGATACTCGACAAAGCAAAGCAACTGTTTTTTGGCAAAAGCGCAATGAAATGCTTATTAAAGCTGGCGCAACAATGATGCCAGAAGCCCCTTTAAATAAAGACGGGTCTGTCGGTTTCTCCGCTAGATTTGGTGAAAAACTTCGTGATGAACGCAAGGGCCAATTTAAAGACTTTGTCACAATGGAAGATATCGTCTTAAAAAGCGTTAATGAAGTCGGCTTGTTTCTCTATTTTGCTGGAACAAACAGCTGGTTAGAGCTAGTTGATGAGAACGGCAAAACCTTAAATGAATGGACTGTGGTGGAATAAACCTTATAAAAAAATGTCACGCCTGATTTTTATGATTCAGGCGCGACATTTTTTTAATTTAAATAACTTTTTGCTATCGCTTGATACTTATCAATCATATCTAAATAATTATCAATTTCGACATATTCGTCGACTTGGTGTGCAGTAGTGGTCACACCTGGTCCAAAGACAACGCAATCAAATGTATTGTCTGATTTAGTAAATTCAGCTAAGTCTGTGGTCCCAGCGCTTGTCACTAATGGTAATGGTTGATCAAATTGGGCTTGAATGGCTTGAATTAACGCAGAATCTTTCTCAGCTTTTACAGGAATTTTATTGTAATCAATCGTTAATTCTAACTGATGTTTTTCTTTTTTGTTCAATTCATCGACAATTTTTTGTAATAATGCAATGACTTGGTCGTTGCTGAATTCTGGAATTGAACGGATATTCCCTTGCAAGGCTGCTTGACCTGGAATACTGTTCACTTGTGTGCCACCTTTAATGACGGTTACATTGTGAATCGTTCGACCTAATTCAGGATTTTCATAGTTTGCTGTGACTTCCGCCATTTGTTGGTTTGCTTCTGTAATAAATTCGTTCAAATTATTAATCGCGTTAATGCCTTCTTCTGGCATCGAACTGTGGGCTTCTTTTCCGTGTGACACAACAGAATAGTTAATTGAACCCATGTGCGCATACATCAAGTTATAATTGGTTGGTTCTCCAATGACTAAGGCACTTAAATCATCCGCATAGCCTTTTTCAGTTAATTGGCCAGCGCCTAGCTCGCCGACTTCTTCACCAACTGTACCTAAAAATTTAACCGCTCCATTTAATGGAACTTCCTTTTCTTTTAATTCAATCATTGCTAAAACCATTGCGACTAAGCCGCTTTTCATGTCCGTTGCGCCACGGCCATACAATTTATTTCCTTCAATATGGGCCGCAAATGGCGGGAAAGTCCATTGACTTTCGTCCCCTTCAGAAACCACGTCCATGTGGCCACTAAACCCTAAGACTTTTTCTCGGTTTTCACCTAAATAAGCAACCAAACTACTACGATTTGGTGCATAAGAAACAAGTTCAGAAGGGATCTCATATTTCTTCAAAAGATTTTGTAAATAGATTGCCACTTCTTCTTCGTTTCCATTTACAGATTTAATTTTAACCACATCTTGTAAAATACTAATTTTTTCTGATTTTTCCATTGCCATTCGCCCTTTCTTGTTATGCTTAATTCTAGTGTACGCTTCTCTCAGTAAAACCGCAACTGACTTGGTTAGGTCAGTAAAAAACACGCGACATTTCTTAAAACTGTCGCGTGTTTTTTGCTGAGTTTATTTTAAATAATTAGGCGCTGCCAATTCATTCTCAATGACTTGATTAGGAATCACAAATTCAGGGGTGCCCATATAGTAAGGCGCAATCTCTCCTTGAGGAAACACAATCACTAATTGGTGTTTTTCATTGATATAGAAAGGTTGGTCCTTTTTAATTTTTTTGAAGGGTTGAACATCACTGGGGGCATCCTCTTTTTCGGACCAGTATATTTTATTGCTATCGTTCTTCATTTGGTCTGCTATTTGTTGTTTAATTTCACTACTAATGACATCAATGTAAAAATCATTTTTAAAAATTAAGGGGAGTGAAACGACAACATTGGCTCGTTTATCGATGGTGTCATATTTTGTTGTCGTCGCAGAACTGCCTTTAATTTCTGTGAAGGTTCGTTTGACCACTAGGAAGCGACGGTCGTCCACGACTTTTTCATAATCTCCAGTGACTGAAACACGAGAACCATCAAACAATTGCCCTTTGACTTGTTGAAATTCTGTTTGGGCTTCTTTCAAGTATTTTTTGTTGAGCGTGTCGGCTACTGAAGATTCTTGGGATGTTTGGATTTTAGGGACATCGATGTTTACTTCACTTTCCTGTTTTTTCGCTGTCAACGTTTTGATGGTGACTAATTGAACAATTTTATCTAACACAGGAATGTTGCGGGCTGCTTCACTAAAACCTGGAAACAAATTGACTGATAAGACAAAGCCACAAGCCACCACTACACTACTTTGCAGTGAGCGGTTTCTAAAACGAAGCCAGGTGTACCGCTTTTTCTCTTTATGAAAACGCGCTTTGACTTCCGCTTGTAGATCCGTTGGCAACGGTTGTTGGCGGTATTCTTTTGAAAAGTTTTTAACAACACTTTTTACAAAATCTTCCATTATTTTTTCGCTTCCTTTCTTTTACTAATTCAATAGACTTCGGAGTTCATTCAAACTGCGGTACATCTTCGTTTTAATCGTGTTTTCGTTAATATCCAGGATCAAGGCGATTTCTTTTAGCGTAAATCCTTCAAAAAATTTTAATAGAATAATTTCACGATTGGGACTATCTAATTGATTAATAATTTCTTCAATTTCTAAAAAACTGCGTTGGGGATTATTTAAAAGGGCTAACACATGTTCATCTTTTTCAATATGAACAGCTTCTCGTTTCTTTTTACGCCAATAATCTGTCGCTACAGAAAGCAGAATTCGAAAGAACCACGCTTCAAAATCCTTAATATCGGGTCCTTTTTGGATGGCCTTCAGTGCCTTTTCAAAGCTTTCTTGAATCACATCCAAGGCATCTTCTTTCGAATGTGTATAGTTAAAGGCAATGCGATACATTTTTTCATATTTGGTATCCACAAGCGTTTCTAACGCGCGAATTTGTTTTTTTCTTTTCCAACCATCGAAAACCATCGATTTCTGGAACCTCCTTTCCTGTACACTTATATAGACGAATCACAAGCATAAAAAGTTTCAACTTTTTTATTATTTTTAATTTTTATATTCTAAAAGAAAAAGAAATCACCGTCTAGTCTACGATGATTTCTTTTTCTCTTCTCCCGAATGCGGTCTTAGTGCACTCAGCGTTTTAATAAAATGCGACCAATCAACAGGACGTGGTGGCGCTAGCCAAATAATTTGGGTAATCTCAGGCCAATCGACAAAATGAATATCCGATAAAATTAATTGTACACTTTCATCTACATGTGCTTTGAAAATGATATTCCATTTCGTAATTTTTTCAATATTTTTTTGTATCATACGATTATAGGCTTCACCAAAGGAAAAGTCGACACACAATGTAATCGGAGCCAAAACTTTTTTCAATGGTAACGCATCCACCATTAACAACAGATACCGATAAAATAAAAACTGTCTGGCATCCCAAACAGCGGGATTCGCTTTTTGTTCTTGAATAAATTGTCGACTAGCAGAAAAATACTCTGTATATGTTTCTGCAAAGTAGGTTACATCCATTTTGCGATAACTATAGTTTGCTTCTATTGGAAAATGGAACAATTTAAAATGAACGATTGTTACTTTTTGTTCAAAGCCTTGCAGGACTTCCTCGGAAAGCTGAAATTGTATTTTTAAATAGCTTAACAAGTCACGATTCAATTGTTGAATTTCTGCAAATCTTTGGCAAAGTGCTGCTGAAGCTACTTGAAGCCACTCTTCAGCAATTAAAAATAAGAGTAAATAATTGCCTTCGTTTGTTCGTTGTGGTTCTGGGATTTGAAGACTCTCTAACCAATTGAAAACATTCTGCTGATTGTCACCGGCTAATTGTTTTAACACTTGCGAATCTACTTTTTTCTCTACATAAAACTGTTGCTGCGTTCGTACTAAAGAAACCGCCAAAAAATGAAAACATTTAGCTTGTGCATAGCCTGCACGCTGATTAAGATGAACCTTCTCAGAAAAAAATAGCTCAAAGTTCCGAATCTGCTCTAAAACTTTTTTACCGTACAATGAAAAATCACGTTGGTATAATTGTAAAAAAACCAGTGTTGTTACTTCGCGTAAATTGGTTTCATTTCCCACTAAGTGAAATTCTTTATTAATTGTAATTTGATAATTTTCCAGCATTTTCTTTAATTCCTTGAACTCCTTATAAGCCAATGTGTGACTAACAAAGTGTTCTAAAGCAAACTCATTTACAGAATCAAAACGCTGAAAAAAGAAATCTTGAAACATAGCAAAACGTAACGACTCTTTAATATAGCAATCAATCAAAGTAGCGGAAGTTTCCGTTCCTGATTCATTAAGCGTTAAGAAAATACCATCGCTCACAATTTGAAAATCCTCTGATAAACCAAATTCAATAAAATCGGCATTTAATTCAGCGACCGTTTTGTTCACGATAAATTCAGATAATTCTAACTCCTGCATTACGGTTTCTTTTGACTCTGTTAACATCGGTGCATTTTCCAGTAACTGAAATAAGGCGATTTTTCTTTTATCCACTTTATTTAAAAACATCATCAATATCATAGACTTCTCTCACATCCATTTTTTTCCCATACAATCCATTTCCTGAAAGAAAGTACCCAACCGCTGCTAAATAGCTTTCAGATTCTTCATCGCCGCCTGCACCAAGTCCGTTAGGAAAGACAAAATCTTTATTCACTTGTAAGGGATGAGCCGTTGTTTCTTTTGTTTGTTTCTTTTTTTCTTTTGACATTGCCGGTTTCTCCACAGGTTTGTCTTTTTTCTTGGGTGAAGGCTTTTTTTCTTCAGAAGGAACCGTAGTTTTTTGATCTTCCGGAGGGGTCGGCGCAGGTTGTTCCGGTTCTGACTTTTCCTGAGGGGTGATTGATTCTGGTTTTGGTTGAATTTCTTCCGTTGGTTCTAAGGGATTATAAATAGGTGTCGCCAATGTTTGAATTGGTTCTATTTCGACAGCCGTAAAAATTAGCAAAGAACTAAATAAAAAAAGATACTTTTTTCTCATGGCTTCTCACTCTCTCTACCTCTACTTTATGGGAAGCAATTCCTTGTAAAAGTACCTTTACTTTTACAAGGAAAACCCTTTTTGTCAATAGATAGCCCTTTTTATTGCTCAGATTGTTGTTCTTCCTCTTTTTTCTTTTTACGATACAAGAAGAAAATCAATAAGAGCAGCGCTAGAATGATTAATGCAATCAGTAGATACAACCACCAATTGGTTCCTTTAATGGTTACGTCTTTTTCATTTAATTCTTTAGCAACGTCCCCAGAAATAGTAAATTCTTTTGTAAATTCCCATTTGTACAGGTACCGTTCTTCACCATTGGCGCCTTTGACTTGATAGGTGCCCTTTTCATCTTTTACACCATAGGCCGTTGATTTCAAGACATATTTCCCTGGCGTTAATCGTTCCCCTTTTAAAGAAATTGGGTAACTAAAGTTAGAGTTTGGCGCCACCTGCATATCCTCAGTATCGGATTGGTAAAGCGTTTCGCCTCCTTTTGAAACAGTATTGATTAAATGTAATTGGTTTAAGTAGGCCGCTTGTGGGTTTTGTAAAGAAACATTGATGACGTTTCGCGCGTTGACTTGGCCTGGTTTAACCCCCAGTAATTTTAAATCTGGTTGAACCTTTGTCTCATTTTGCTGAAGAATAATAGCCACAACATAGGAGTATTCATTATTAATAGCTAACCCTTTTGATTGATCCGCAGAAGTCGTGGTTTCTTTCTTTTTCTCTTTGAGTGTTATACCGCCAGCCATCACGCCATCAAAAGAATCTTTAGGCATCGTGATGGTTAAAGGTAAGGTCTTTTGGGAATGCTTCGGCAAGATGATTTCTTTCGGTGCTTCCACATAATCTTTTAAGTTAAAGCGTAAAGTTTTGTCAGGTTTGATCCCGTTTTGGCCATATTCTACTACGCCATTTAAATTTGTTGTCGCTGAGTTCACCGTATTTTCAATGGTAATGTCTTCATCTGTATCATTGCGTAACTGAATTTCTACGGTTTGTTTGGCACCAGGCGCCATTTTTAAGTCAAAGTAGGTTTTTGATTTGTCCACTTGATTTTCGGGAATTGTTGGTGTGACCGCAAAATTAAATTCAGAAGCGTGCGCCTCCACGCCAATCCAGCCAAATAACATACAAGCGATTACCGTTGCATATACTTTCCATCTGTTCATATTCATTCTCCTATGTCTTTCATTCTTTGTTGTATTATAAGCACCAAAAGACCGAAAGATAAGCCAAAAATTTTTGACTTATATCCCGATCTTGCGTGTATGCTGTCGTTCTTAGTTTCCTGTGTTAGCAGGTGTATCTGTCAAAGTCCAAGTAAAAGTTGTCGTGTATTTTTTCGCATATTTTGTGGTTGAACCAGGTACTTCTAATGAAATACTTGTTTTAGCGGCATCTACACTATCGCCCCAGCTCATTAAGTACGTACCCGCACCTTCTTTATCGCCAGCAGCCATGACCACTGATTCAGCCCCAGTTGGGTTTAATTCAATCGTAGCTGGCGCTGTCGTTGGTTTTGCAGATTGTGAAGCTGAAACCACGCGTCCGTTGCTTAAAGTTACTTTGGCCGCTGTTAGTTCTTGATTGGCTTCAGTTTTGAATTGACCATTTTGTTTTACTTTTAGCGTCCAACCTGTTTCAGTCCCACGATTATCTGAGACTTGAACAAAGTTCGGGCCTTCTTGGTCGGCACCAGCATTATCTTTGTATTTTTGTGTTTCTGCATAGTAGGTCATATTTTTTGAGGTAATCGTTTGTTCCCCAAAAGATAAGCTAGATGCATAGTCAATGGATAACGGACCTGCTGTCCCTGGCTTAGGCCCTGTCGGATCAGTTGGATCAACTGGCGTAATTGGTTTATCCGGATCTGGATTCGTCGGATCAACTGGATTCGTTGGGTTCGTATTTGGTGCAAATTGAATCGCTCCGTTTGTTTGGTATTCACCACCGTCGACTGCTAATGCACTCATTGGTACAAGTGCCAATGCGCCTAAAGTTGTGGTTGCCATCAATGTCATTACTTTTGTCTTTTTCATTTATTTCCCTCCATTATTTACTGGTACATCTGAAAGTAGCCAAGTCAAAGTTGTTTTATATTGTACTGCATCCTTAGGGGTTTTCCCGGGAACAGTTAGTGAGATTGCCCGTGTGATTGTGGCATTTACTTGCTGTCCTTGTTGATTTTTTTCGGTCACTTTTTCTGCTTGCCCCCACAGCGTGATCCACGTTCCGGCGCCGGTCTTTTCTGGGGCTTGCATGACAACAGTTTCTGCGCCCGCAGCATCTAATTGAATGTTTGCGGTAGCAGTTGGCGGCAATACGTCCGTCGCATTTGAGCGCACACTGGGCTCAGTAAAGGCGACGGTGGCGCCTGTTAATTCTTTGTGTAATGTTTCTGCATTACGAAATTGACCATTTTGTTTCACTTTTAAAACCCAGCCAGCATTGGTTCCCCGTAAATCACTTACTTGTACATAATTAGCAGTTGCCAATTCACTTGCTGAACCATCTGGATTTTTATAGGTTTGCGCTCTGGCAAAATACGTTTGATCCTTATTCGATATCTCATTACTCCCAAAATCCAAACTTGAGGCATAATCGATGGAAAGTGGCCCAGGTGTGCCTGGATTAGGTCCATCAGGATTCGTTGGATCGACTGGTCGAACTGGTTTTTCTGGATCGGGATTTTCTGGATTTACTGGATCCGTCCCATCTGTGCTTGGGGTAAAAACAATCGACTGTTCGCTATCAAAAACGACCGTCGCCGCTTCAGCAGGAACAGTGGCGCCAAGCAACATTGTTCCGAATAACAAGGAGTAGACGACTGTTTTTTTCATTTACTTAGCCTCCAACATTCGTTGGTACAGATTTCAATGTCCATGTTAAGGTCGTACGATATTCTTTTGCTAATTTAATCGCTTTACCTGGGACATTTAATTTCACGGCAGTAGCACCTTCTGTCGCATCTTTCCCAAAACGATAGACCCAAGTCCCCATTCCTTTGCCATCTTCTGCTTTGACTAATTCTACTTCTGTTCCAGGAACAAAGGTATGTGCTGCTGTTGGTGTTGGCGCGTATGCGGCATCAACAATCGATGTCACACCTGCATTGGCAATCGATAAAGCGGCCCCCACTAATTCTTCATTTTGGGCTGTTTTGAATTGCCCATTTTGTACAGCGCTTAACGTCCAGCCTTCTTGTGTCCCACGTTTATCCGTTACCTGAACATAGTTGGGACCTGTTGTTCCATCTTTAAATGTTTGAATTTGTGCGTAATAATCTTTCGTATCGGAAGTGATTTTTTGGGCGCCAAATTGAAAGCTTGAAGCATAGTCAATTGATAAGGGGCCTGCAGTCCCTGGTTTTGGTCCAGTTGGGTCAGTTGGATCTTCTGGTTCAACTTTTTCATCTGGATTGGTTGGATTAACTGGCTTCGTTGGATCTGTATCTGGTTCAAATGTAATGGCGCCATTACTTGTATAGTTCACGTTAATGTCTTCCGCAAATGCTTGTTGTGTCGCTAGGACACCGCTAAATCCTACAATCCCTACTACTGCTAATACTTGCTAATACTGTTTTTTTCATCTTCTCTTCTCCTTTTAATAAATAATATGCCTATAGTGATAAGGCTGATTCCCAAATAAATAAATGGTGCTTGATTGGTGGTACCTGTCGCTGGTAATCTTCCTTGTCGCGATCCATATACGCCAGAAGAAAGGACGGATGAAGCGCCTCCGTCAGCTGGCTTGGTGGGTTCGGTCGTTGTGGAAGAATTACTAGTCGCTGTTGTCGACTCTTCTGTGGGATATTCATACGTTCCATAAAAGGAGACAACACCACTATTTTCATAAGCTGCTTCCCCAAACGCAGTGTCTGAATGACAGAAGCTGAAAAGACCTAAAAAACAACTAAGCAAAAGGTATTTTTTCATCTCACTTCTCTCCTCCTTGTTATGGTGCCATGACTAATGACCATGACAATGTCCCTTTGAATTCGCCAACTTTTTGTTTCTCGACTGGCACAGATAGTTTAAGTCCCCGTTGGTTTGCCGCACCCCAACCTTGGTTAATTGTATAACTACCTGAACCGGAGCCTTCATTTTCTGTAACAACCGTATCTCCTTTATTGAGTAAAAATTCTCCTTTGTCTGTAACCAATGACAAATCTTCCAATTGATCTGTGCCGTTCGTTAAGGGATTCGTTACCTGAACATTCAGTTTCCAAGGCGTACTTTCTGTCCCGCGTGTGTCTTGAACGACTAAATCATCTGAAAGAGTTGGCCAGTAAACTTCTGGCTTGGCAGAAATTTTTTGTTTGCCAAAATCAATTGTTTTAGGTACTTTTTCTAACGTTAATTCACCTGAAATAGACACATTGACTTTTTTATTTAACGTTTCACCAGCTTCTGTAAATTGATAATTGGCTGGTACCGTTTTGGCTAATTCTTCTGGTTTCGCTTGCTGAATGGCTTGGAAGGTTGCGGCATCAAGACTTGGTGTTTGATTGGCCCGACCATCTGCAAAAATCACCGTTGCTTGTGTCCATTGTGCCAACTCGTCTGAATTCGTTAAGCCATTTGCTTCTTTTAATTTCAAATGCGCACTTGTCGCATACAAGGCAAACGAACGATCTTTGGCAAGGACACTTTCATTTTTCACAACAACTAAATGAACCGTTTTGTTTTGCAAATTATCTCCTGACGTCCCTGCTTCTAATTGAATATCATGTGTCCGCGATACAGTTTTTTCTGCTAACGGTGCTTGAATTTGTGGTAAATCCGTCTCTTTTAATGAGGTCTTGAAAAACGGCCGACCTTTTGCGCCAAGCATTTCTATTACTTTATCGACAGTCGTTAGTTGCGCTGCCTCATCTTCTGTGACAATCACCGATTGCCCCGAAAGTTCCACTTTATTTGAAAATTGAACTTTCACCTGATAACTGTAGTTCATATTCGTCGCTTTCCATGAAAGCGGGGTGGTATCTTTTTGCTCTGGAATTTGCTCTATCGCGCTCCCAACTTCACTAGACTTAACCGTTCCTTGGTGCAACCAAGAACCTGTTACTTCGTCAGGAAGGAAGCTTAGGGTTGGTGTTAAAGCACTTGAGGTCGGAATCATCAAACGTCCTTTTTGAACTTTTTGTCCAGCTACTTCGGTGCCCCACGCTTGTAAGGTTAATGGCGCATTGCCGGCTTTGACCTCTTTTACATCATGAGAAATAGTACCTGCACCTGCCACAATTCCAGGCATTTCCACTTCGTAATCGATGATGGAGCCAGGAATTGCTATTCCATAGCCATTGGCGCCCTTGGTCACATCGTTATCGCCAATAAATGTTTTTCCAGTCGCTTTTTCAATCCCATGAAACGTTGTTGGCGTAAGTTTTGTAGCATTATTGACCGTTGGATTAATCGTCAAGACCTGATAGGCTTTGACATTTCCAAACCAAGTCCCTGTGCTATCCACCAAAGCAGTTGTATCTGTCGTTGGTTTAATCCATAAAAGTTCATCTTTTGTTGGATCGACAGCTTCAAAATCCGCAATGTTTACTTTACCTGTACCAGGAATTGTTTCTAATGTTGCATGATCCTGAACCGTTAGTTTGCTAGCTGAAATTAAATTGGCTGTGTTGGTGATCCCAATTCCAGCGTTTTTAGATAGATGAATTGATCCGAATTCATTGTAAGTCGTACTATGGTTCGCGGCAGTAGCAGAAACGCCATTTTTGATGTTCCCACCATTAGCCATTAATTTAATGCCATTGGTGACATTTAATTCCGTAAAGTTGACAACGCCTAAGCCTGTCGCATTTAGTGGTTCTGTTTGATAGTTATTGGTGCCGTCAACGTTAGTCCCAAAGTTAAAGGCCACTTTATTTGAACTAGCATTCACAATTGCATTAGTGAAATTATCTGTTGATGAACCACCGGATAAACCGTTAATACTAACTGCACCTTGAACATTTGCGGTAACATCACGTAAGATTTTTCCGCCACTGATATTGGAATACTGTGTCGCATATAAATTTCCAATACTAGAACCCGCTGCTTGAATATTCATTGTAATCTTGCCGTTCTTGGTATACGCAGCATTGGTTCCACCATCACCGTAAATGCTGGCCCCATTTAGAGATTCCACACCTGTTTTAGTGAAAATATTTAAAGTAATTGTGTTTGATTCATCCGTTCCTAGTGTCGTATTTTGACCATAGGGCCGACCACCAGTAATGTAGGTATTACCAGGCAACTTAAACTCTCCGTTGTAATTTCTTAAATCAATTAAGAGTTTGGCATTTCCAAGAAGTGAGCCCGCATTGGTAATCCCACCTGAAAAACCGTTCGCGCCTGTCCGAGGAGTTCCTGAGAAATTTCCTCCGTAGATGCGATTGTCTGAATTACCAGTAATTGTATGGCCACCGCTTGCTCCATAAGAAGCACCCATCGAAGCATTAATTACTCCTTCATAAACCGTTACACCGACATTCCCAACATTTTTGGCATCATTCCAGCCACCGCCTGAAAGAAACCAATCGACTTGACCATTATTAACGATTGTTTGACCGTTTCCATAAACTCGAGCTGCTTGATAGCCTGTTCCTTCTAATGTGTCAGCAATCCCGCCATTCAATGTGTTAGAAGTATTGCCTTCAACGACACCTGAAAAAGAGCCACCATATGTCCAGCGAGCAATGGTATTATTTAAAACAGTCTTAGTATCTCCTTTTATATAGATATCCCAAGTATCATTACTAGCAGGATAGCCGCCGCCACCAACAATATCCCAACCTGAACTATACCCACGACTTTTATCGGTCGTTGAATAATCTAAGCTTGTCGGTTTTGCGCCTGAATAAGCCATACCATCGCCACCTAAGGACCCATCACCATTCGCTGTTCCCACTTCAATTGTTGTATTTCCTTCGATATAACCGCCGCGGCCAGCTGCAGTTGAGTAAATTGCACCATTATTAAACGAACCGCTGACTAATTTAGAAGAAATATTTCCAAAAACTTTAAAAGCTGCTGCTGATTTGGCTAATTCTGCTCTTTGTTGTGGTGTATAAGCATCATACGTTGCTTCATTTGAGGCCCCAATTTGACTCTTGTTAAATTTCGAAACATTGTTACCAGCACCGCCGTTAAAATCATTAATACCACCAGCGGAATTCGTTCCTGCTGTAACCACATTCGTAATATCTCCGATGATCGTTCCAGAATATTGGTTGCCTCCTTCAAAATCTGCACGACCCGCACTATACAACTGTGTATTTAAATTTGTAGTAATTCCATCAGTCGCACGATTCGTTCCTATATCGCCGCGGGAAGAGCCACCAATAAAACGTTGACCCGCTGTATACCAACGGCCATATCCAGAAATATCGTTTGTTACTTTTCCACCAATATTTCCGTATTGAACACCGCCATAATACGTACTTAATTGGAAACCTGTAGCAGCATTCGTAATCGCAACCTTTGTTGAGACGTTACCAGTAACATTCGCTGTGTTGGTTGCGTTGGTCCCATAACCGCCCCCATAAATTGAAGCAATTCTGCCACCAGAATCATTGACAACCAATGAAGTATTCCCAGTCACTGTCCCAATATTGGCGCCCCCACTTAATGTATTTAGTCCGCTCCGTGTATTGTTAATAACAATCGTAGGATTTCCAGCTAAATTACCACCATTTTGGTTTCCGCCATAGAAATTCCATGTCCCTGTACCTGTACTATTTACTGTTAAAGTTGGGTTTCCTGAAACATCTCCTGTATCCGTTCCACCGTATACGGTCAGACCGTTTCCACTAGAGCCGCCATTCAAGTTCAAACTGTAACCATTTAAATACATATTCGTACCTGTATAGTTTAGATTTCTCAAAGTGATGTTTGAGCCAAAATGGATATTTTGATTAAATCCTAACGTCTTAGAACCCGTTGGCGCCGTTTGATCCATACTAATCGGATCCGCGCTGTTTCCAGTAATCACTAAATGATTGACCTTACCTTGCAAGGCGTAAAAGGTCATATTACTTGCCGTAACGGTGTCAGGAATCACTTTAGCGGTGGTCGCCGCACTCGTCGTAATATTGTTTCCTATATAAAGAGTGAAATCGCCATTGTTCCCCTGTTGATACAAATCAAACAAGGCTTCTTTCAAGCCAGCCTCTGTCGATGCATATTCTTTGTACGCTGCTCCATCTCCTGCAGGACTTGGCACAACAATCACTTTTGTTTTATCTGCAGGAGCAATTGTGTCCGCAATGGACTGATCAATTGAAACAGCTCTGGCCATGCGTGTCAGTTTCTGTTTAAAGACAGCCGTAAGTTGTGTATCTTCTGAAAACTCTAATTGAAGAAGTTCTTCATTTGTATATGTTTTTCCTTGGTAAGACCAGCCAACGAAAGTCGCATTTTCCTCACTATTCGCCCATTTTGGTAATTCTTCTGTCCGAAGTGGCTGATTTTTTTCTTTTACCACTTGATAACTTTTGGCATCATTTAGAAACAAAGCTTGATCCGTTGTTTCAAAGGTCAACGTGATTTGCTTCTGCTCTTCGCTTGGTTTTGTTTCTGTGGAAGAGGTGGTTACTTTTTCTGTGATAGCACTAGATTCCGTCATTGATGACTGTTCTATAGAATGTGCGCTGCTTTCTTTTGTTGCTTCACTTGTACTGGTTTCTGCTGTTTTTGGCTGTGTCTGCGTACGTTCTGCTTGTTGCTCCCCTTCAATCGCCCACGCTGAAACAGATAAAAATGGTTGTACAAGTAAACAAGTTGCCAATAAAACAGCGATTTTCTTTTTCATTAACTTCATCACTCCTCCCTCGAAGTAAACTTTCCACAACCAACCTATGGCTCAAGTATACGAAGTTTTCTTCTGATTTTTTTAAAGATATTTTCTTAATTTCAAAAAAAAAATTTATTTTTTAATTTTCTTTTTGTTAACTAAACGAATTTTTTGCTGTTTTTGTAAGATAAAAATGTTAATTTGTTCACAAAAATAACAAAAACGTTGTTTTTAACATTAAAATTAACAAACGAGTTCGTAGTATAGCACGGATTTTTTCTCATGTAAACATCATTAAATAAACATTTTTGTTTAATTTATACATATTTCTCAGCTGAAAAAATGACAAAAATAAATAAACAGAGGCCTTAGAAATATTTCTAAGGCCTCTGTTTATTTATACGTATTCACAAACTGGACTGTTTCTTGGTAACATTGTTTAGCTTCTTTTGTTTGATAGTCGAATTGATATTCGTGGGTGATCGTTGCTTTCTTATCTTTGAAAAAGAGAGCTGAAACTGGAACATTTAAAGTTTTTAACCGCTGAACCAAGGCTAGTCCTTGCTCTTGGAATGAAAAGCTATTGCCATCTGTTAGATACGTCGGGGGAAATTCTTTGGTGACTTTATCCACTAAACTCACTTCTTGCAGTTCTGCACTCGTCTGCCAGTCTTTAGTGCCGAGCAAGGACCAAGCCACTGTTTTAACGAAAAATTTCATAAAACGATTATCACTTTGTTGGTTGGCCATTTGTTTCAAATCCACCGGACCACAATACGAGAGCGTGCCTTTTAAATGGCTAGCCGGCAATGCTGCAGTCATCCCTAGTTCTTTGGCATAGTTGGCATTGGTTTGAACTGTTGCATATTGTAGAGCAATCTGTGCACCCGCACTGTCCCCGCCAATAAAAAGCTTAGATAAATCTAACATGGGATACGCTTGTTTCTTTTCTAATAAAAATTGAACAAGTTCATTGACCTGCTGGAGCTGGCTTGGATAAGGTGCGTCTGGTGCTAATTCATAATTCATTGAAATAAAGGCAACTGAGGAATCAGCCACTAAACGTGTCGCAAACTCTTTCATCCCAGACTTATCTCCTCCCACATAGCCACCACCATGGACCCATAAAACGACTGGTACCGCTTGTTTTGACGTTTGGGGATAATACAAATCAAAGGTATTCTTTTTTCTTGAAGAAGGGTATGTTTGATTTTCTTGCAATTGGACATTGGGCAATGCTTTATCATAGGAAGCTGAATCTTTTATTTCAACTTCACCTGCGAATAACTGGTTGATGACCCAAGCGCCTGGCTTAGGAGATAATTGAAAGGCGAGAAACACGCCTAAGCAAATAACCACAAGGATTCCTAACAACCAAAGGATAAAACGTACGATTTTTCTTTTCACTCTATTCACCTGCTTTAATTTGTAGCAAAATTATAGCATGTTTTTTAGCCAAAGCGTTTATTTTGAAACAGCTTTTTTAGAATTTGATGTACTTTTATCATTTGAAATGCCCTCTTAAAAGCTGTAAAATGAACAAAATGACTTTAACCTTTAGGAGGTTGCCAAATGAAAGCTCTGATTTCCATTGATTATACGAATGATTTTGTCGCCACAGACGGAAAACTAACCACTGGTGCCGCTGGGCAAGCCATTGAAACGGCCCTTGTTCAACAAACAAAGCACTATTTTGACAATGGCGATTTTGTGGTTTTTGCCATTGATGGGCATGACCCCCTAGATCGCTATCATCCTGAAAATAAACTTTTCCCGCCCCACAATGTCTTAGGAACTGACGGGCGTAATCTGTTTGGCTCGCTAGCTGATTTTTATCAAGCTCACAAAAATGAGGCAACCGTTTATTGGATGGACAAACGGCACTATTCTGCTTTTAGTGGTACAGATTTGGACATTCGATTACGAGAACGAGGAATTACAGAGCTTTGTTTAACTGGTGTTTGTACAGATATTTGCGTGTTGCATACGGCTGTCGATGCCTATAATTTAGGCTATCAATTAATGATTCCTGAACGCGCCGTTGCTAGTTTTGATGAACAAGGACACGAATGGGCGTTACGCCACTTTAAACAAACTTTAGGAGCAACCATTCTATAAAAAGACTGGTCAATCCGACCTATCTATATTCAAAAAATCCTGTAAACAACGCAAAAGCCAACCTTACTATGGATAAGGTTGGCTTTTTTACACTCATTTTAACTCCGAGCCTACGGATTAGTGATAACTAGCATTCACAGAATAAGCAGAGACTGTTAGCTGATAGAAATTAGCTACTCATAAAAGAGTGGGGAAGCCCACTTTTTTATAGACCAATGACCGTTGCAAAGAAAGGAACCACTAAAACAGTAACTACACCAACCACTACGACAGAAATACTAGCCATAGCAGCCTCTGTTTCGCCCATTTCAATGCCTACTGCCACACCTAGGGCATGTCCGGCCGCACCTAAAGCTAAACCTTTGGCGATTGGATTGTTAATTTTAAACCATTTCAATGCAATTCGGCCCAAGGCATAGGTTAGTACACCATTGAAGATTACAGTAAACGCCGTAATGGAAGCAATGCCGCCAACAGTTTGAGAAATAGGTACGGCAATCGCTGTTGTAGCTGCTTGTGGTAAGATTGAGGCCACTAAATGATTATCCATGCCAATCACTTTTCCTGCAAAATAAACAGCCACTAGCGAACCAAAAGAACCAATTGTTAACGCCGTTAAAATTTCTAACCAATATTTTTTCAACACGTCTCTCTTTTTATATAAAGGAATCGCAAACGCTACTGTCGCAGGCTCTAGAAAGAAGCTGATATATTTGCCACCTTCATTGTATTGCTCGTAACTAATTCCTGTTACTTTTAAAACGACAACGCCTAAAATCATCGCAACGAATAATGGCGTAAATAAGAAGAAACCTTTGCTTTTTTTAAACAACCAAGTACCTATGCCAAATACAGCTAATGAAATAATAATACCAACATACGGATTCATGCGCGAACCTCTCCTTTCGCTTTCTTCGTTGCTGCGGGTTCTTTTTCTTTTCGAGCATCTTTCATATGCAATAAAAAGGCGCCCGTCCAACCAGTTGTTGCTAGTAACGCTAGTGTCGCTACTAAAATAACAAAAACAATTTGAACGCCAAATTGTTGCATAATCCCTAAAGAATTAACTAAGGAAATCCCTGAAGGAACAAATAAAAATGTAATAACCGTTGATAAGCTATTACCTAGCCCTTCCACTTGCTCCAATTTAACAACTTTTGTACATAAACCAATGAACAATAACACCATGCCAATTACTGAAGCAGGCATTGGTATTGGGGAAATGAACGCCAAGCCGTTGGCGATTAACATAATAATGGCAAAAACTGCTGCTTGTTGTAAAAATGAATATACTTTCTTTTCCATTCTTCTTCGCTCCCTTTTGTCTGTTTTCTATGGGTTAAGTATATAAAGAAAACGTTTTTTTAAGGGCTTTTTTTCATGAAATGCCAGAATTTCTTCACCAAATGCAAAAATCACCACTTGAAATGCATTCGACATTTCAAGTGGTGATTTTTTAACTTAAGCCAAGTTTTTCTTTAAATTCTTTGACGTATGAACGGCTAACAGGTACTTTTGAGCCGTTGGTTAAAATTACTTGCAACGTGTTATTAAACCACGGCTGAATTTCTTGAATTTTTGTTCGATTCAAGATGAAACTTCGATGCGTTTTAATAAAGAGCGTGGCAGGTAATTTTTGTTCGATACTGTTGAGGGTCCCTGTCATCTTGTAGACCTGTTGATCCACAAAAATGCTCAGTTGCCGTTCTTCGACAGAAACGAGGTAAATATCTTCTGGCGCCACAAGATAAATGCGGTCTTCCCCTTGAATAGGTATTGCTTCAGATTTTGGTCCTTTTTCAGCAGTGTTTTCTGGGACAGCTTGAGCCATTTCTTTCGATGCTTTTTCAATGACTTGTGTTATTTTTTCTTCTTCAAAAGGTTTCAAAATATAATCTTTTGCATTCACTTGAAAGGCCTTTAACGCATATTGATCATAGGCGGTTGCAAAGACCAAGTAGGGCGCTTTTTTAAGATGGGTTAATTTTTCCGCTAAATCAAACCCGCTTTCATCGGTCAAATGAATATCTAAAAATAACAAATCTGGCTTTTGATCCATCATCTCTTCCATTGCCTCCGCCACAGAATCCGCTTCTGCAACGCTCGTCACTTGCGGATGTTGGGAAACAAGATAGCTCAATTCTTCTCGTGCTAAGGGCTCATCATCAACGATTAATACGTGCATCTAATTCCTCCTGTTCCATCGGGATTTCTAAATGAACATGGCTCCCGCCTGTCTCTAAATTTTCAATTAAAAAACAACCTTCTGATCCATAAAGGTTCGCCATTCTGCGGGACAAGTTTTCCAGTGCCGTGCCGGAGCCTTTTTCCGAAGTCACTGTTGTCTTTCCTAATAGCAAGCGGCGTTCTTCAGGAATCCCTTGCCCATTGTCATACACATCCACATGTAATTTATGTTGTTTTGCTTTGACCACTACCCGAACTTGATTGTTCTCCTTCCGGCTGCCAAATGCATGCTTGATGGTATTTTCCACTAACACCTGAATCGCATACGGCGGTACTTTTTCTGAAGCAACCGCTTCTTCCACGTCAAATGTTACTTGATAACGATTCGGAAACCGTGCTTGTTCTAATGACAAATAGGCTTTTACTTGTTCTAGTTCTTGTGAAACTGGGATCGTAGTTTGCACGGCTCCCTGCAAGTTACCTCGAAAGTATTTACTTAATTGGAGCAATAGTTTCCGCGCTTTTTCACTGTCTTTCCGCATTAATGCGGAAATAGTATTGATGGCATTAAAGAAGAAATGCGGGTTCACTTGCGCTTGCAAGGATTTAATTTCAGCTTCTTTAAGTAATTTTGATTGTACTTCCGCTTCACCTAATTCAATTTGTGAAGAAAAAATTGTCCCAAGACCTTCTGCTAACTGTTCCTCGACATGTGTTAATTGCGCTGGATCCGTAAAGTACATTTTTAAGGTGCCAACAATTTGCTGATGGGAAAATAATGGAATCACAATCGCCGCTTGCAACGGACAATTAGGGTCCGAACAACCAACTTCTTCTTTGGCATGTGCGATGGTCATTCGGCCCGTCCGTAACACTTCCCGAGAAAGCTCCGTAATGACTTCTAGCTCTGGAATATGATGATCGCTTCCTGCGCCAACATGAGCTAAAATTTGATGACTGTTTGTCATGCTAATCGCACTGACTTTTGTATAATGCTTAATAATCTCCGCAACTTTTTTGCTGGAATTTTTATTGAGGCCTTCTCGAAAATATGGCAGTGTTTCCGCTGCTAATTCCAAAACATCGTGCGTCTGAACCGCTTTGGCCTGCTCTTCTTGTTTCAATGTCGTCGTTAGAATCGACATAAAAATGAACGTTCCTACGCTATTTAACAAAATCATCGGCAGCGCAATAAAACGAACCAACGTGGCCCCATCCGATAGATCACCGCTGAAAAAGAAAATAAAAATCATCTGAATCATTTCCATGCACGCTCCGACAATGGCAGAAAAGCCGGCAGACGGAAAAACGGTTTGCTTTGCCATGCGGCTCCCTAAAAAACCGGCAATTAAGCCAACAATTAAAGAAGCAGGCACATAAAAGAAACTATGCCCCCCGCCTTGAATAACCCGATGAAAGCCAGCAATTAAACCAACCGTACTGCCGACAATCGGACCACCCACTAATCCAGAAACGCCAATTACTAACGTACGCGTATTTGCAATGGAAGCATTGCTGCTTAAATAGGTTAGTAAATTATTGGGGACAATCTGATTCTTAGCGATTTCGATACCTGTAAAATTAGAAATAATAGCAAATAAACCAAAAATCAAAATCAACTGAACTTTTGAAGACATTTTTTCACGACTTAATAAAACACGCTTAAAATAAGGCACATTCACTAAAAGAAAGGCCAGTAAAATAATTAAGCCCACCCGTTCCATCATTAAAATAAATAATTCGACCACACCGGCACCTCCTTCCTATTAACTATACTATAAATCAAGGAAAAGAAAAAAATGAAGCTTCTCAAAAAAGAGGCTTCATTTTTTCTATTCATTAAAACGCAGGAATATTAGCGCCTTTAGAATTTTTCTTGATGTATTCAGCAACTTCTTTTGTTGTCATCGCTTCTTTTAAAACCTTGATCTTTTCGCTATCTTTTTCGCCTTTACGTGTCACAACTTGCAATGCGTAATGTTTACTTGCTTCTTCATCTTCTAACAAAATCGCATCTTTCGTTGTTAAACCAGCAGGTTCTAAGTAGGCTGGGTAGCAGAACACCATAGCGATGTCTTTTTCATCATAGGCTTTAGCTAAATTCAGTAAATCAATGCTTTCAAAAGTGATGTTTTTAGGATTTTCCACGACATCTGCCACCGTGCCGTTAAAGCCGACACCTTCTTTTAATTTAATCACGCCGTTTGCATTTAAAATTGCTAAAGCACGACCTTCATTGGTTGGATCGCTAGGAATCCCCACTTTGGCATTTTCAGGTAAATCTTTCGCATCTTGATATTCTTTTGAATAGAAACCACCAGCAAAATAATAAATCGGTTGAACAGCCACTAAATCAGCTTTTTTCTCTTTGTTAAACATTTCCATGAAGGGTTGATGTTGCGCAAAATTAGCATCCGCTTCGTCATGTTGCACGGCATCGTTGTAGGCAACATTGTCGCTCACTTCCATAATGTTAATTTTGTACCCTTTTTTCTCAGCTTCTTTCTTGGCAATCTCCAAGATATCTTTTGAAGATTCCAATTGCACGGCCACGGTAATCTCCTTGTCTTCTTTCTGATCTGCTTGTTTATTTCCCCCACAGGCAGCTAAAATGACTGTTGCAATAACAGCGAATGTTGCTAAATAAAACTTCTTCATTCTTTTGTCCTCCTACTTTCTTTTGTCTAGTTTTTGGGCAATGAAGTTCCCAAGCATTTGTAAAATGAAGACCAGTGCAATCATAATCACAATGGCAACATACATAATACCGTATTCATACCGTTGATACCCGACACGAACTGCAAAATCGCCAATCCCGCCGCCACCAACAACACCCATCACCGTGGAATATGAAACCATACTCACTGTCGTGGTTGTGTAAGCAAGGACCAATCCGCTACGTGCTTCCACCAATAAAAAGTGCCAAATGTATTGGACTTTCGAGGTACCTAACGAATTAGCTAAAAAATAAATTTCTTCTGGAACATCCAACAGCACTTGTTCAACCAAGCGAGCAAAAATCGCGATCGCAACAATACTCAATGGCACAGATGAAGGAATTGGGCCAAACGCCTTTCCTAAAACAGAACGAGTGACTGGAATCAACGCAATCACAAATAATAAATAAGGAAACGAGCGAATAACAGTTACAATGAAATTTAAAACCCAGTATAGCCAAGGTTGATGTCCTTTGACTTTCGGATTAGCCAAAAATAGTCCTAAGCCTAAAGGCAAGCCAACAAGCAAACAGATAGCCATCGAAATCGACATCATAATCCCTGTTTCTTTTAAACCAATCAGCATAGATGGCCAATATTCGGCAAAGGTTTCTGAAAAAGTCATGGACGCAAACTCCTTTCCACTTTTTCTAAATAGGAAAGCGGTTCTTCCTCATATTGCTGAGGATTATTCAGAAATTCGCCAATTAACTGACCTTTTTCCATCACTAAGATACGATTACATAAGCGCTTCACGGTTTCTAATTCGTGACTAACAAAGAAAATAGTCGGTCGGAATTCCTGATGCGTCTTATGTAATAGTCGAACGACACTTTCTGTATTTTCTTCATCTAATGAACTCGTTGCCTCGTCACATAATAACCATTTTGGATTACGGCTCAACGCTCGAGCAATAGAGACACGCTGTTTTTCCCCACCAGAAAGCTGAGCAGGATACGCTTCTGCCTTATGGGCCATATCAACAAACGTTAATAAACGCTCAATTTTTTCAGGCTGTTTCTCTTTTAAAAGTTTCAAAGGCAACGCAACATTATCATAAATTTTCAAATTTTCTAACAAATTGTAATGCTGAAACACCATCCCCATTTGTTGTTGCTGCTGGCGAACTTCTTTTTTAGAGAAGGTTTGAACATTTCTGCCATCAATACGAATCTCCCCTTCACTCGGTTGTTCCATTAAATTCAACAAACGTAACAACGTGGACTTGCCAGAGCCACTTTTCCCAACAATCCCAACGATTTCTCCTGGTTGGACAGAAAAGTGAATATTTTTTAACGCGTGTGTCTCTTGATAGACTTTCGACACATTCACTAACTCAATCATGATTACCTCCTAAAGGCCGACAAACAAACTATAACAACTAAAAAAACTGTATAACAATTAAAGTAATTCTGTGAAACGATTTAAAAAAACTATTACGAATTAAAAAATAACATACGTTTCGAAAAACAGCGTTATATCAGAGATGTAACTACTTACATCATCTACTAAAACAGAAAAAAAAGCAACCTTTTTATTTGTGAAAAAAACACTATCTGTTTTTTGCCTGTATTATTTTGTACAAATGAATTAAAAATTTCCTGTTTCTACAGCTATTTCCCCACGCTCCTCTAAAAAAAGACATTCTCAGAAACGAGGCATCCAAAAAAGGAAAAGCGCTCGTAACGATAATGTCTCTAATAGTTTACTTTTTAAATACAACTGTTTCTTCGACAGTAATTCTTTCAGCCAATGATTGAATCACTGGACAGTTTGGGGAGACAAGCTTCAAACACCGTGTCGCCCGTGCTTGAAAGTCTTCTGGAACAGACACATAAAAGAGAATCGTCACCTGTTTTAATGGTTGTGCGCGTCTCTCTACTTCTCTTGAATACGTGACTTCTATTTTTTCAAACTCAAAGGGAATGTGCGAATTTTCCAAAACGGATTGATACACGTATCCCCCACAAGCGCCAATTGCCGAAACGAGCATTTGAACTGGCGAATATCCCTCTTCTTTTGCTAACACCCAGTGCGCTGTTTTCGTTTGTAATTCAAATTTTTCCACACCACGAATAATCGTCAAACGTTCTACCATTGCCATCTTCACTCCTTTTTACTCTTTCTTAAAAGATACTACAAAACAGCGCTAAAACAAACATTTCTAACTTCTCAACTTAGCAAGTCCTAAAAAAAACAAAATTCTCACTTGACAAACAACGTAACACCTGATAATATACTTCCGTTCAAATCGTAACCATTACGATTTAGATTTTATAAATCCAAAAAGAAAGGAAGTGCCTTATGGCTAAAAAATCAAAAATTGCTAAAGCAAAAAAACAACAAGCAATGATTGCAAAATATGCGCCTATTCGCCAAGCCTTAAAAGAAGCTGGCGATTATGAAGGTCTTAGCAAATTGCCAAAAGATGCTCATCCAAGTCGCTTAAAACTCCGCGATCAAACAGATGGGCGCCCACGTGGCTACATGCGTAAATTTGGCATGTCTCGGATTCGTTTCCGTGAATTGGCTCACCAAGGCTTGATTCCTGGCGTCAAAAAAGCAAGCTGGTAACTCATTATTTCGATAAAGACAACTAGCGAGGACAGTCGCCTTTGGGCTGACCTCGCAGCCCCCTTTATCTTTTATACGCAATTAAAAAAATCAAATTGGAGGACGGCACTATGCGCCAAACCATTACGTTAGCTTGCGCTGAAACTGGCGAGCGCCTTTACTTAACAAGTAAAAACAAACGAAATACACCAGAAAAATTACAGCTGAAAAAATATTCACCAAAACTACGGCGCCGCGCACTTTTCACTGAAGTCAAATAACAGGAGGAAAACTTGATGGGCATTCCAATCACCATTGTTTCTGGCTTTTTAGGCGCAGGAAAAACAACCTTAATTAACCATGCGCTTGCGCAATCACCGTTTCCTAAAGAAGAAATTATTATTATTGAAAATGAATTTGGTCAAACAGGCGTTGACCACGCATTACTTTTACAAACCACGGAACGAATTATTCAATTAAATAACGGTTGCATGTGCTGCAGCTTACGAGGAGATCTTCTTGCCTCTTTATCAGCAATCTTAGAAGTGTATCAAGAAGAACAACAACCCATTGCCCAAGTCATTTTAGAAACAACGGGCATTGCTGATCCGCAACCAATCATTCAAACAATTTTAACGACCCCGCACATCAAAAATCATTTCTATATAGACAGTCTCTTAACGGTCGTTGATGGGCATCATTGGCAACAACAGCTTCAAGAAGCCGAAGCCATCAAACAACTGGCCTTAGCAGATCGCCTCTTTTTTTCTGTCAAGGAACCAGCAGACAGCACTCAGCTACCAACGTTCCAAGAAACCCTTCGTACCATTAATCCTTTTGCTGATATTTTATCCTTTCAAGCCAACGAGCCTCTTTTGGCTAGTGACTTTTTTCAATTAAATAAGTTTACGGCAACACTTACAGAACACGAAATGACTCATTCCCCGCATGAGCACGCCCACGAGCATCATCACCATACCTTTCACTCCCTCACGCTAACGGCGTCCTCAGCCATCAACGAACCTCTTTTCACTCGTTGGCTTGATTGGTTAATGTATACGCATCAGGAAAAGTTATACCGTTTCAAAGGGATTCTCGCCTTACAGGAGCATGACTTGGCCATTGCCATGCAAGGCGTCAACCAGCAAGTGGCCTTTCAAATGACGAATCAACCCCCTCAAGAAACGACAATTGTTCTGATTGGCAAAGAATTAGAGACAAAAAAAATTCAAGAAACCTTTCAAACCCTCAACAAAATAGCTACTCCGTAAATTAATTTTTTACGAAATGGAGGTCCTATATATAATGGAAAAAACTGACTTATCTAGCGCTTATCGTCGACTGAAAAGTCCCAACATCAAAACACGAAAACGCGCACTTAAAATCATTAACGAACATAAGCGCAATAAACAAAAGAAAATTGCGTAATTCACTAAAGGAGCACACCTATGAAAAAATTTACTCTTCCCCTGTTAGCCGCCTTATCGCTAATCCTTTTCGGCGCTTGCGGCAAAACAAACACCTCTGATAAAACCGCTGACGGCAAAGAAAAACTATCCATTGTCACGACTTTTTATCCTATGTACGATTTCACTAAAAATATTGTAGGCGATGAAGGAGACGTCAAATTGTTAATCCCTGCTGGTTCTGAACCACACGATTATGAACCATCCGCCAAAGATATGGCTACCATCCATGATGCGGATGTTTTCATTTACCACAATGAAAATATGGAATCTTGGGTACCAAAAGCTGCTAAAGGCTGGAAAAAAGGAGCCCCGAACGTCATTAAAGGTACCGAAAACATGGTCTTACTTCCTGGCAGTGACGAAGACGGACACGACCATGACCACGAACACGGCGAAGAAGGCCACCACCATGAATTAGATCCGCATACTTGGGTTTCGCCCCATCGTGCCATCCAAGAAGTCACAAACATCAAAGAACAATTAGTCAAACTTTACCCTAAAAAAGCCAAAACATTTGAAACAAACGCAGAAAAATACTTAACAAAATTAACAGCCTTAGACAAAGAGTTCCAAACAGCTTTGAAAGACGCTAAGCAAAAAAGTTTTGTTACCCAACATGCTGCATTTGGTTATCTTGCCTTAGATTACGGCTTAAAACAAGTGCCAATAGCTGGTTTAACACCTGAACAAGAGCCCACTGCAGGGCGCTTGGCAGAGTTGAAAAAATATGTCACAGACAATCAAATTCGCTATATTTATTTTGAAAAAAATGCCAACGATAAAATTGCTAAAACGTTAGCTGACGAAGCAAATGTTCAATTGGAAGTCCTAAACCCGCTAGAAAGTTTGACACAAAAACAAATGGACAATGGCGAAGATTATCTTTCTGTAATGAAAGAAAACTTAACTGCTTTGAAAAAAACAACAGATACAGCTGGGAAAGAGGTTCAGCCAGAAACCTCTGAAAAAACAGAAAAAACCGTGGCTAACGGCTATTTCAAAGACAGTGAGGTGGCTGAGAGAACACTGACAGATTACGCTGGAAATTGGCAATCCGTCTATCCTTTATTAAAAGATGGTACATTAGACCAAGTCTTCGATTACAAAGCGAAACTGAAAAAAGATAAAACACCAGCCGAATACAAAACCTACTATGATGCCGGCTATCAAACCGATGTCGACCACATCAACATCACTGATTCCACCATTGAATTTCTGGTCAATGGCAAACCACAAAAATTCACCTATAAAGCAGCCGGTTATAAAATTTTAAACTATGCAAAAGGCAACCGTGGCGTCCGTTTCCTTTTTGAAACAGACGATGCCAATGCTGGGCGGTTTAAATACGTCCAATTTAGCGACCACAACATCGCACCAACGAAAGCCGCTCATTTCCACATCTTCTTCGGCGGCGATAGCCAAGAAAGTCTGTTCAATGAAATGGACAACTGGCCAACGTATTATCCAAACGACTTAAGCAAACAAGAAATTGCCCAAGAAATGATTGCGCATTAAGCATTCAAAAGAGAGGAGGTCGGGACAGAAGTGTTTAACTCCGAGAAATAAGAAGAAATTTCCGAAAATTGTTCTTTAATTTTTGGAGAATTTCGGCTTATTTCCGAAGGAGTTGCTTCTGTTCCCGCCGTTTATCAGTTTTTGAGCGTGGAGCAAAAATCCAAAGTGATTTTTGTCCCACGCTCCTCTCTTTTTTTATTTAGTCAAGCACACCATGTTCTGCTTCAAACGTCGCTAACAACTGGCGCACTTCATCCGTTGATTTTGTATTCATTAATTGTGCTCTTAAATCACTGGCACCTGGAAAGCCTTTGACATAAATTTTAAAGAAGCGATGCAGCCCAACGATGGAACGAGGCACCAATTCTGCATATTTGTCTTGCAAATCCAATTGTAAACGTAGCAAGCCCAGCAATTCTTGTGGCGTATGTGTTTTGGGTTCTTTTTCAAAGGCATAAGGATTTTTAAAAATCCCCCGACCAATCATGATGCCATCTACACCATATTGTTCTGCTAATTCTAGGCCCTTTTGACGATCGGGAATATCCCCATTAATCGTAATTGTCGTTTGCGGTGCGACACGGTCCCGAATAGCCATAATTTGCGGAATGACCTCCCAATGGGCATCCACTTTACTCATCTCTTTTCGTGTTCGCAAATGAATGGATAGATTCGCAATGTCTTGCTCTAATAAATGCGTGATCCACGCCTCCATTTCCGCCATTTCAGTAAACCCAATGCGTGTTTTGACACTAACAGGTAAGCCACCTGCTTTGGCGGCGTCAATCAATTCAGCCGCGACTTCTGGGCGCAAAATCAGCCCGCTGCCTTTTCCACGCTCAGCCACGTTAGGCACAGGACAGCCCATATTTATATCTAATCCTTGAAAGCCCATCTCCGCTACGCCGATACTCATTTCACGGAAAAATTCCGGTTTATCCCCCCAAATATGTGCCACCATCGGCTGTTCATCTTCTGTAAAAACGAGGCGCCCGCGTACACTATCTTTTCCTTCAGGATGACAATAACTATCTGAATTAGTAAACTCTGTAAAAAACACATCTGGTGCCCCAGCTTCTTTCACGACATGACGAAAGACCACATCAGTGACGTCTTCCATCGGTGCTAAAACAAAAAAGGGCTTTGGCAATGTTGCCCAAAAATTCTTGCTCATCTTCATATACTCCGTTTCTGATTTTTTCTTTATTTTCAACGACAACTTGTCGACATATTCTGGTGCGAAACATTGCTATTATACAGGGAAATGCACGAAGAATCAAAAAAGCATACTTAGAAACAAGAAAACTGTCTGAATCTGCTCGCTAGAATGAGTGATTCAGACAGTTTAATCTTTTTACGGCTTAACTACGTAAGCCACGCCCTGTTTCTACAAGGTACCAACAAATGCCATATAAAACGACAATAAATAAGATTAAAATGGTCATAGAAATACCAATTGGCACATCTTGAACCCCTAGGAAACCGTAGCGGAACCCAGAAATCATGTAAACAATCGGATTAACTTTTGAGACAGCTTGCCAAAATGGCGGCAACATGGAAATGGCATAGAAAACCCCACCCAAATAGGTTAAAGGCTGTAACACAAAGGTCGGCACAATCGATACATCATCATAGGATTGCGCAAAAATACCATTTAACAAACCAGCTAAAGAAAAAAGAATCGCTGTCATCAATAAAGTCATGATGACCATCAGCCAAGAAACAACGTGCAATGGCACAAAAAATAGAGAAATGATGGTGACTAACGCACCGACCAAAATACTACGACCAACGCCACCAATCACAAATCCCCAAATAATCACATGAGTTGGAACTGGCGCCACAAGAATTTCTTCGATATTTTTCTGGAATTTTTGTGAGAAAAAGGAAGATGAAACATTGGCGTACGAGCTTGTAATGGCTGACATCATAATTAAACCTGGCACGATAAATTCCATATAAGAAAAACCGCCCATGTCGCCAATTCTCCCGCCAATCATTTTCCCAAAAATCACAAAATATAAGGACGTCGTAATTACTGGCGGTACCAGTGTTTGGACCCAAATCCGTAAATAACGGTTGGTTTCCTTCACAGCTAAACTTTTTAAAGCAGTAAAATACAGACTAAACATGTTGATCCTCCCTTTGGTACGTATCCTCGGTAATCTTCAAGAAGAGCTCTTCCAAACGGTTGGACTTATTCCGCATTGACAAAACTTTGATTCCTTGTTGACTTAGCTGTTCAAACAAGTGATTGACACCTTGGTTTCGTTCCACTTCCACCGCTAACGTTAACTCGTCCTCAAATACGCTTTGATAGCCTTCAATAACAGGCGCCTGCGTATAAGGTGCTAAATCAAAAATAAACGTTTCAAATTGTAATTTTGCTAACAAGTGCTTCATGCTGGTGTTTTCAATCAATTCACCAGACTGAATAATCCCAATGTTGCGACACAACATCTCAGCTTCTTCTAAGTAATGGGTCGTCAAAATAATCGTGGTTCCCTGCGCATTTAACTCTTGTAAAAAGGCCCACATTTCACGGCGCAATTCAATATCGACACCTGCAGTTGGTTCATCTAAAATCAATAACTTCGGCTCATGCATCAGCGCGCGAGCAATCATCAAGCGACGTTTCATTCCGCCAGAAAGCATTCGCGCCCGTTCGTTCCGTTTTTCCCATAAATTGGATTGTTTTAAATACTTTTCACTCCGTTTCATGGCTTCTTTACGAGACACCCCATAATAGCCCGCTTGATTGACCACAATCTGCTGGACCGTTTCAAACGGATTGAAGTTAAACTCCTGCGGCACTAACCCAATCTGTTGCTTCGCCCGCACCATCTCCGTATCTAAATCATACCCAAAAATTTTGACTTTCCCCGAAGTCTTATTAACTAACGAGGTCACAATCCCAATCGTCGTTGATTTTCCTGCGCCATTCGGTCCCAAAAGAGCATAAAAATCGCCTTCTTCGACTGTTAAATCAATCCCCCGCAACGCTTCAACACCTGAAGCGTACACTTTGCGTAAATCTTGTATCACAAGAGCATCAGTCATTCGTAACTCTCCTTAATGTATAAATATTCATGAGTATTATTGTAACACTTCTCGATAAAAACGGGGGTTATTTTGATTAAATTTCACAGTTTTGCTTAGCTATTTTTCAGCAACAAACTAGCCAACGATTAACGTGTTTATTTTGACTTGAAACTGTTTAAACAGTTTCAAGAGCGTTAAAACCTTTTCAAATCAAGGATTTAGAGTTCTTTTTTTTTGGCACAGAACTTGCTTTATATAAAAGTGAGGTGAAAAGAATGAAAAGAAAATTTTTAATTGCTAGTCACGGAAACTTAGCGAAAGGCTTCCAAAGTTCCTTGGATATTCTCGCAGACAAAGGAAAAGAGCTGGCGGTCATCAATGCCTATGTGACTCCTGAGGACTACACGCCAATTATTCAAACGTTTCTTCAGTCCCTTGGCGCAGAAGAACAAGCTATTATTTTAACAGATTTATATGGTGGTAGTGTCAATCAAAAAATTGTTCAAGAAGTCATGACGACAAAACTAGACAATGTTTTTATCATTTCCAATGCCAACTTAGCCATTGCCTTGTCGCTGATTTTCTTAAAAGAAGGCGAAAAGCTAACCAAAGAAGATATTCAAGCAGCAATTGCTGAAGCACAAATTCAATTCGTTGAATTAAACCCATCAAATGAAGAAGAAAACTTTTTTTAGGAGGAAATTAAAATGATTACACAAGTACGAGTAGACGACAGATTAATTCACGGCCAAGTAGCCGTAGTTTGGACCAAAGAATTGAATGCCCCCTTATTAGTTGTAGCGAATGATGAAGCAGCCAAAAACGAAGTAATGCAAATGACGTTAAAAATGGCTGTCCCTAATGGCATGAAACTATTAATTCGCTCAGTCGATGATGCGATTGATGTCTTTAATGATCCTCGTGGCAAAGACAAACGAATTTTTGTAATTGTGAACAGTGTAGCGGATGCTACTAAAATTGCGAAAAACGTGACAGATATTGAAAGTGTGAATGTTGCCAACGCTGGCCGCTTTGATAAATCAGATCCAGCCACCAAAACAATGGTTTTCCCGAGTGTCCAATTAAACCCTGAAGAGTTAGAAGCTGCCAAAGAATTAGCCAGTTTGACTCACGTGGAAAGCTATAACCAAGTACTGCCAACCAACTCAAAATTAAGTCTAAAACAAGCCGTCAATTAAAAGGAAGAAAGGAAGAAATGAACAATGCTTATGCATGCAACAATGGCAGCCTTAGCTGTATTTATCTGTTTTGCTGGGAATTATTTAACTGGTCAAAGTATGATGGAACGTCCCTTAGTCGTTGGATTAGTCACAGGAATTTTAATGGGCGACATGAAAACAGGGGTCTTAATGGGGGCCTCTTTAGAAGCAATTTTCTTAGGAAATGTTAATATCGGTGGTGTTATCGCAGCGGAACCTGTAACTGCGACTACTTTAGCCACAACGTTTGCAATTATTTCAAATGTCGAACAAAAAGCCGCCATGACGTTAGCCGTACCAATTGGGATGTTAGCCGCTTTCGTGGTGATGTTTTTAAAAAATGTCTTTATGAATATCTTTGCTCCTTCTCTTGACAAAGCAGCACGTGAAGGCAACCAAAAAATGGTTGTGACACTGCATTACGGAACGTGGATTATTTATTATTTAATCATCGCTTCGATTTCATTTATCGGAATTTTAGCAGGAAGCGGGCCAGTAAATCTGTTTGTTGAAAGCATTCCACAAAATTTGATGAACGGCTTAAGCGCAGCTGGCGGGCTTTTACCTGCCGTTGGGTTTGCTATGTTAATGAAACTGTTATGGGATAATAAATTAGCCGTCTTTTACATTTTAGGCTTTGTTTTAACCGCGTACCTACAATTACCAGCCGTTGCGGTAGCGGTCATCGGGACAGTAATTTGTGTCGTGAGTGCCCAACGGGATGTAGAATTTCGCGACATTCTAAAAAGAAAACCTGCGGCGTCTTCTGCGGTTGAAGGCAGCGCGAAAGAAATCGAAGAGGAGGACTTTTTCGCATGAAGTTAAAAGAGAATTTATCTAAAGAAGAGAAAAAAATGATGCGCTCTGTTTTCTGGCGTTCTTGGACGATGAATGCTAGCCGGACAGGAGCTACACAATACCACGCAGTGGGTGTCATGTACACTTTACTCCCAGTTATCAATCGTTTTTATAAAACCAAGGAAGAACGGGCCGAGGCATTGGTGCGTCACACCACTTGGTTCAATGCAACCATGCATATCAATAACTTCATCATGGGGCTCGTTGCTTCGATGGAAAAACAAAACAGTGAAGACGAAAACTTTGATGCTAGCTCTATTACAGCGGTTAAAGCCTCACTAATGGGGCCACTTTCAGGCATCGGTGATTCCTTCTTCTGGGGCATCTTACGTGTTATTGCTGCAGGTATTGGGATTTCATTAGCCAGCACTGGTTCGCCATTAGGGGCGATTGTCTTCTTACTTTTATACAACGTTCCTGCGTTCCTGATTCACTATTATGCGTTGTATAGCGGCTACTCAATCGGTGAAAGTTTTATCCAAAAAATGTACGAATCAGGCGGAATGAAGATACTCACAAAAGTATCGAGTATGCTAGGCTTAATGATGATGGGCAGTATGACTGCTTCGAATGTAAAATTCAAAACGATTCTTGAAGTTTCCGTTAAAGGAAGCGAAGACGTAGTTAAAATCCAAGACTATTTGGATCAACTATTCGTCGGTATCGTACCATTAGCCGTGACATTACTTGCTTTCTGGCTATTACGCAAAAAAGTCAATGTTAACGTAGTGATGTTTGGCATCATGTTCTTAGGCATCTTGCTAGGATTACTAGGCATCTGTTAAAATTGAAACAATAAACATTTAATTATTAAACACTTAGAGCCTGAGACAAAAATCCAAAGTGATTTTTATCTCAGGCTTAAAAGCTGATAAACGGCGGGAACAGAAGCAACCCCTTTCCCGACCTCTCTTTTGGAAGGACGATGAATCATGCGCTTGGAGACCTACCAACACTTAGTTGATATTTTAGAAACCAGCAACACCCCGATGAGCACACAAGAAATTGCCACAAAAATTCAATTAAGCCGCTCGGTAACCAGCTTATACTTAAATAAATTATTGGAAAAAGGTGAAGTCCAACAAACGGGAAAAAAACCCGTTTATTGGCAATTAACCCGTGCAACAACCCCCACGACCGATGTGTTTCGACAATACATCGGTAGCCAAGGCAGCGCCAAAAAAGCCATCGAACAATGCAAAGCCGCTATGTTGTATCCCCCATTGGGTATGCCTTTATTAATCCATGGAGCCAGTGGCGTCGGCAAAAGCTTTTTTGCAAAACTGATTTATGAGTATCTAAAAAACGAACAAATCATTGGCCTGGAAAAATTCTACACCTTTAACTGTGCCGATTATGCCAACAATCCCGAATTGCTATCATCCATTCTCTTCGGCCATACCAAAGGCGCATTCACTGGGGCTGAATCAGAAAAACAAGGACTCTTGGCCCAAGCTAATAATTCCGTACTCTTTTTAGATGAAGTACATCGATTATCCAACGAAAACCAAGAAAAACTCTTTCAGTTTATGGATACAGGGACCTTCCGCCCTATTGGTGAAGAAGGAAAAATGGTGCATTCCAAGGTCCGGCTACTATTTGCGACCACCGAAAACCCGAAAAAAGTCTTATTACCAACCTTTTATCGCCGAATTTCCGTAATCGTCTCACTTCCGAACTTCAAAGAGCGCCCCATTCGAGAACGGATTGCGATTTTGAAAAACTTATTCCACCGAGAAGCGAAACGAATGACCAAAGACATCAACGTGGACGAAGAAATCTTTACGGCATTATTAGAAAATGACGAACCTGGCAACGTGGGAAGTTTATCCAACAAAGTGCAGCTCCTTTGCGCGTCGCAATTACGAAAAACTTTGCCCAATCAACCCGTCGTCATTGGCGATGCGACTCAACCAATGATTACGATTCCTTTAGACAAAGAAGTGTTAGAAGAAGACACACTTTCTTCCGATATTTTCGCAACATTTGAAGCTTTATTTACAAAAGAAAAAACACTGGCCCACTTAAAAACTGAACTGACACAATTCATTAAATATTGTTTAGACGATGAAATAACCTTAGAAAATGATTATTTTTTACAAAACCTAGTCACGGAAGTCCAAACCAAAAACAAACTAATTATTAACCAACCTGAACAAACTGAAAAACCGATGAAAGATGTTGCCAAATTGCTGAAAATTTTACCGCCAACATTTAACGAAACAATGCTCCTTCCAGTCCAAGCACAGTTAAAAGAACACTATCCGCGAACGGTTTCCCTCGTGAAAAACTTAGTCAGTCCGCTGCCAGAAGAATACCGTTTCTTGACAGAGGTACTCTTATCTGTATTACTTAGCGGAGAAATTTCTGAAACGATTCCTTACCAAGCGCTCCTCGTGGCGCATGGTGAATCGACTGCCACAAGTATTCAAGCCGTTGCCAACAAATTATGTGGTATCTATATTTTCGATGCGATTAACATGCCCTTAACCTCCTCCGTCCGAGATATCGTCGCCGAAGTTAAAGACTGGCTTTCTCAGCGGGACACATCACAAGGCGTCATTATGCTCGTCGATATGGGTTCCCTGACACAACTTTATAAAAGTTTGAAACCGCAAATTCTTGGAGAACTTTTGGTGATCAACAACCTGACCACTGCCTATGCGTTGGAAATTGGTCATCAATTAATGAACGAACAACTTTTCTATGGTATTGCTAAAACCGCTGAAAAAAAATTTAAAACCGATGTACAGTACTTTGAAGGCTTTTCAGTGGAAAAAAATATCATTGTCTCTAGTATTTCAGGTCTGGATATTGCCAAGCAAATCAAACAAATCTGTCAAAAATACCTGTATACTGATATTAAAGTCATTACTCTAAAATACAAAGATTTGGTAAACACGTTAGACATTGCCAACGCCGAAGAAAATTATTTAAAAGAAACCTCGCTCATTTTGACGACGTCCTACTTAGACAATCATACGAATGTTGCTAGCGTGAATCTCTTAGACATGTTAGACGAAGATGCAGGAACCCAGTTGATGGAACCTTTCCAAAACTTGATGCATCCCAATAACATTGATAGCATGATTAACGAATTTGTTCACTTCTTCTCGAAAGAAGGCTTGTCAGAAAAACTAGAATTTCTAAATCCTGACGTCATTATTAAACAAGTCGAAAACGTTACAAAAAACATTGAAAAACGCTTCGACCTCACACACAGCGGCAAAATGAAATTTAACTTAATGATGCACAACGCGCTCATGGTAGAGCGGACAATGCTCGGCGTTGAAGACTATGAAATCCCTGCTAACCTAGAGGAACTAACCATTAACCAAAAACCATTTTTCCAAAATGCTAAAAACATTTTCTATACTCTAGAACAGTTTTATCGAATAGAGATTTCCAACTGGGAACTCTATGTGATTTATGAAATTTTGTCTTCTCGGTGAGAGTTATAGGAAGAGTCTCTTTTGTTCAGATGATTACCTTAAAATATAGCTAGTGGGCCATAAGTCATTTCGACTTATGGCCCACTTTTTCAATACATACAAAAAAGACACTTTCTCACAACGAGAAAGTGTCTTGAAATCGTATAATCACATATCTAAAAAGTAACAGTAAATCTTAAACTAATTATTCATTAATAAAAATTAAATTTTCTTGAAGCATTTTCTTCAATTTGTTCAATATAATAATTAACCTCATCTGAATCTTTAAAAATAGTATACATTTTTTCATACACCTCTACAGACACTCTTGACTGCTTTGACATTTCTTCAATTAACTCTTTTAAATTACTAGGTGTTTTCAAAATGATGGTGAAATACTGTATTAAAAATATATACTTTAAATTCCACATTAGTTCTTTTCGAGCTATTCTTTTTTTCTTTTTTCCATATACTCTTGATTTTCTATTACAAATTGCTTTACAGAATAGTGGAGTGTATACCCAATCATTGAATAATTTTCTTCTGATAGTATATCTATAAGAATAAGGTGCCATTGAAAACTGTCTTATCAATTGTTGCTCAATTGTTGAATAACCTCTAAAATATTTTCTTTTTTTCGATTCAATATCAAGAGTGATCTTATCCTTAAATATTGAGGGCTTTTCCCATTTCATTTTTAAGTCAACAAAACTAATGGTATTACTCTTACTTTCAAAAAAATTTTTATCTTCACAATATAGCACAAAGGACAAAAGTTTTTTTTGATTATTTTTGAGAATGTTTAAATTGCTATTATCAGGTTTTGGATGTTCCATATTCAAGGTGACTTCTCTATTCTTATTTAATTCTTTTAATACCACACTAAAACTTTTCAAATCGAAATAATCTTTAATTACCGAAAAATATTGTATAAAGCATGCTATCAACGAAAAAACACTAAGTATTACTTTAGTCATAAATGAATTGAAATTAAAAGCTCTTACTATTGGTATTAAGATAAAAAGAACTATTGTTTCAATTAATATTACATAATTTTGAACTAGTAAAAACCATGCACTTGAATTGTATATAAAAAATTGAAGTAAATTCAATTCTTTTTCTAAATCTTGATCCATATTTGCACTATATATCAATCCACCAAATAAAAAAAGGCTGACATTCAAAAGAAACATAAAAAACGTTACATTTTCTCCTGCACTAAGAACTAACATAAATATAATTGTATAGCTTAATAAAATTATTCTCAATTTTTTCTTTCTTACGTCTTCATCGCTAAACCCTAGCAAATTTAGCAATAGCGCACTAAGAACTGTAAATATCGTAATGAATTGCTCAGGATCTTTCCTTATATAATCAAACATTTTTTCAACTCCTTTTAAAGATAAAGCGTCATATCTGTTGTGTCCGTAATATCTAAGTATCTTTTGCACATGAAGAATAACCTCTGCCTTCTCAACAGATCCCTACCAGTTTCATGATTCTTTCCAAACGAGTTCATAATATTCTTAATTTATCTCTTAGGCCAAAGTGTTTAGCAAATTCTCAAAGACAGTCATACACTCTTTGTATTTTGACTTTATAATTTGCAATTATCGAACAAAATTTTTCTACATTCTTGACCAGTCACTCTAAATTCTATAGATTGGTAATTGTTAGACCATATTTACACTTTAAATCATACTAATCCTTATCTAAAAGGCAAACAATTCAAAAAAAAGCTTCTTGTATCATTTTTCTGTCTAAACGAAGTTATTAGATTTCTATCTGTGGTTCATTTGAATATATCATCTATTTGTTCACTTCCAGTTCTCAATACTTTATAATACCACTTCTCGTCTAAGTAAGTCTATAAAACTAGGTAAAACAACAAAACTAGAAAGAACTGAATCATCCTTCCTATTTAAAACTCTTTTCTACTTAGGTACAAAAAAATTTAACATACTAGTTATGATTTACTAAATGCTACACAAATTATTTGAGTTTTCGAATATGAAGGAAACAACATTAAACCTTACAAAAACTTTATGAAACTAGTTATCTATACCAATCAATTCACGAAATATACAATTCTTAAAAAACATCCGAAAAAAACCTATAGCTTTCCTACTAAGTTGATCAATGAAAAACTCAAATAAAAAAAGTTGTATGAAAAGTAGTCAAACAAGCAAGTTGAAATCATATAATTATCTTGAATAAACAAAAAATATAAAAGCTAAGTCTTAGTCTGCATCGAAGCAAAAATGGTAAAGAACTACTCCTAATTATTCCCTCAAAATTAAAATACTCGTAAATAAATCAAAAAAACACCTTCAAAAAAATAGAAGGTGTCTTGGAACATTTACATATAAGATATATTAACGTTTTGAGAACTGTGAAGCTTTACGGGCTTTCTTAAGACCTGGTTTTTTACGTTCAACCATACGTGCGTCACGAGTAAGTAACCCAGCGCGTTTTAAAGCAGAACGGAAGTCAGGATCTACTTGTAACAATGCACGAGCGATTCCGTGACGGATAGCTCCTGATTGTCCAGCATAGCCACCACCGTTTACGTTTACGATTACATCGTAAGCGCCTTTTGTTTCAGTTACGCCAAATGGTTGGTTGATAACTTCACGCAAGTCAGCATGTGGAATATATTCTTCTACGTCTTTTTTGTTTACAGTAATTTTACCAGTACCTGGTACTAAGCGTACGCGGGCAACTGCATTTTTACGACGGCCTGTGCCGCTATATTGTACTTGTGCCAATGAATTTCCCTCCTTAAATTAAGTTCGTGATATCTAATACTTCTGGTTGTTGTGCAGCATGTGGATGCTCAGCTCCACCGTATACGTTCAATTTAGTAAATTGTTTACGTCCTAAAGTGTTTTTAGGTAGCATACCTTTTACAGAAGTTTCGATAAGACGGCGAGAGTTTTTGTCGCGTAATTCACCAGCAGTCACTGATTTTAATCCTCCAGGATACATTGAGTGACGGTAGTAAATTTTGTCTGTAGCTTTTTTACCTGTTAATTTTACTTTATCAGCGTTAATTACGATTACGAAATCTCCAGTATCCACATGTGGTGTGAATGTTGGTTTATTTTTACCACGTAGTACAGAAGCAACAACTGCTGATAGACGTCCTAAAGGAACATCTGTTGCATCTACTACGTACCATTTACGTTCTACTTCGCCAGCTTTGGCCATATATGTTGTACGCACGTTTCTTTCCTCCAATTTTGTTTTCGATGTTTGACATACACTTGAGTTTCCGGGGCTCATTGTGGGGCAAACAATACCATTTAATATTTTACCTTCAATCACTGATAAAGTCAATGTTTTTCTGCGCTTTCAGAAAATAGATTTTCACTTATTTTTTTGTGCCTTTTAAACAGAAAAAAACCGCCAACGTCAACGTCAGCGGCTTTGGGAGTTGTTTTAAATTATGCGTCAATACCAGGCGCTTTGCCAAGTTTGGCTTGTAACATCCAAATATTTTTTTCGATGTCTGTTTTGTTTGCGATGAAAATGTCTTGTGTGCAGTCGTCGCCTTCTTCACCAGAAACTTCGATTCCTTTTGCGTAAAGGTCTGCTAAGTAACGGTAGCCTGCTACTAATTTTTCCATACGTTCTGGAATGGTGCGGTCCCAGTTACCAATTTCATCTTCAATTTTTGTATTTTCTGCGAATTCACGCAATGTTGAGAATGGAGAGCCGTCCAATGTGATTAAACGTTCTGAAACAACATCTAATTGCTCATTGATTTGATCCATGTATTCATCCATTTGTGGGTGAAGTGTTAAAAATTCAGGTCCACGCATATACCAATGTGTTTGATGAATTACCACGGAAAATTGGCTTAAATCTGCAACGAGTTGGTTCAAAATTTCTTTTGTTTTTTCAAATTTCATTCTTTGTCATCCTCCTAAATATTATTTCTACACTCTTAGTGTAATATGAATTGTGAAAAAAGTACACTGAAAACCTTTCTTTTTTAAAATTATTATCAAATTATAATAATTACAATTAAGAATCTAATTAATTTCCTGAAATCGCTGTTCTTTCATCCGCAGTGACGACTTTTTGTTCCGCTTGAGTGAGGATTGTGTCGAGTGCCTCTGTCAACTGGTCAGTATCTTCTTTTCCTGTGACGAAAGCTAAAAAAAACTGATTAAGTCTCAGTTGCTCCACTGCCGGTAAATACCATTGCCCTTCTACTTGCTTAACCGTTAATGGCAGTTCAACTGGCTCATGGCTGACATTGATTTGTCGGATTTCTTTTTTTAAAACGGCTAACGTGTGCTGCATGTCTAGCGCTTGTGTCGCCTGTTGCGTTTGCTGAAGAAGAGCAGTGGTTGTATCTTCAATCGCCGTCACAAAATCTAAGCCCTTAATCTGAAAAGTGATTGTCGCTTGTCCATTCAATTCTTTCGTGGCTACTAGTTGATATGACGCTTTTTTCTTCACTTGAGCCAGTAATTCTGCGCTAAGCTTCTGGGCTTCAGTTTCGGTGACTTCAGCGTTCATTTCTTTTAAGCTATTGAAAAATTGCTTCTGGAACTGTTGACGGCTCGTCTGCAAATGCTCCGCCAAGACTTTCGGTTCACGAAAAGTTTGAGAGAATGTCGCTGTCTTTTCTTGATAAATAAAGTAATCTACCAACTGTTGCGCTGCTTTTTCGCCGGAACGAGACGGTGCACTGCAGCTTGCTAACGCCCCAATGAATAACAGAAATAGTGGTAGTAGCTGCTTCTTCATTCCTCATCCTCATTTCCTCAAGTCTTTGTCTCTCTTCTAGTTAAGCAACTTCTCAGCCATTTGTCAAAGCTATTTACTATCAATTATTTGCGGAATTCTGCTAATTTTTGATAACTTTGTGCTAAAACTTGTTGGGTTTCTTGAAAAACAGGATACAGTTCTTGATAAACTAGCAATTGATCCGCTCGTGGCGTGACCGTTTCATGAATCAGCACCTGTTGCGCCGCTGCTTGTAAATTTGGTAACTGCCCTAAGCCTTGCCAACCTAGCAAAACAGCGCCTAATGCCGAAGCTTCGGTACTATCAGTGAACGATAACGTTTCTCCCAGAACATCAGCCATGATTTGACGGAACACAGGGGAATCAGCAAAGCCGCCTGTCGCCCGAATCTCCTGAACGGGTCCACCGAGTTGTTTCAAATCTTCTAAAATGGTTTTTAAATTGAAACAGATTCCTTCCACCACCGCTCGAGCTAAATGTCCGGCATGGTGATTTTTGCGCAAGCCAATAAAACTTGCGCTCGCCTCTGCATTCCACAGCGGTGCTCGTTCACCTAGCAAATAAGGATGAAACAGTAAGCCATTTGCCCCAGCTGGCACGGTTGCAATTTTGGCCATAATTGGGTCATAGAGATTGGTCCCGTTTTGGATAGCTTGCTGACGTTCTTCTGCAAAAATCGTTTGGCTCGCCCAATCTAACGCAACTGCACCATTACTACTTGCGCCACCAATCACCCAGTGCTGTTCATCTAGAGCAAAACAAAATGTTTCACCTTGCGGATGCAAAAAAGGTTCTTCGACAATATACCGAAGTGCACCGCTCGTACCAACGGTCAAAGTCGCTACACCCATTCCTAGCGCTCCCAAACCTAAATTAGACAACGGGCCATCCGCACCACCAAGAACTAAAACCGTTTCCTCCTCAACACCAAGCATCTCTTGCCAAGAAGGCGCTAACGCTGGAAAAATGAACGTTGATGGGGCAACTTTTGGCAACTGTTCCTCCTCAATAGATAAATACGCTAAAATCGACGATTCCCATTGTCGCGTGTGAATATTAAATAAACCCATTCCTGAAGCACTACTATAATCTGTCCAGTATTCGCCAAAGAAACGGTAAAAAATGTAGTCCTTAATCCCAATAAACTTGGCCGCGCTCTGCGCAACGGCTGGCTGATTTTCCTGCAGCCAGCGAATCTTGTACAAAGGCGCCATTGGATGAACTGGCATGCCTGTCAATTGATAAAACAATTGGGCCGCTGGCGTTTCTTTTAACGCTTCCGCATAATCAGATGCTCGTGTGTCAGCCCAAGTAATCACTTGGGTCAATGGGCGTCCTTGCGCATCCATGGCAATTAAGCCATGCATCGCTGAAGCAAAAGAAATGAGCCCAATTGGTTGATTCTTCACTTGTTGTGTGACGGTTCGAATACAGTTCACCACAGCTTGGAACAGCGTTTCTGGGTCTTGCTCCGCCATTCCTTCAGTCTCTTGAATTAATGGATAACGCACATAGCTAGAAGCTACGACTGTGCCATTGGGTTGAAAAGCCACTGCTTTGGCTTGCGTAGTGCCAACGTCGACACCAATCGCTAATTTTTCCATTTGATTCCCTCATTTCTTGTTTCTTTTATTATTCCTAACAAAAAAAGATTTGTCTAGTCAAACGAAAAAGTTTAAAAAAAGCGTAGTTTATTTTTAAGGAGGTAACCTATGTTTTTCTTGAATCTCTTTTTGATTGGTGCCTGTTTCGGTTCTTTTTTATGCTTAGTGGCGGAGCGCTTACCAGTAGGGCGTTCTTTGTGGTGGCCCCCTTCCCACTGTCAAGGTTGCCACCAGCCTCTACAACTCTATGAATTAATTCCAGTTGTTTCGATTTTGCTGCAGCGCTTTCGTTGTCGAAAGTGTCAACAGCCAGTAGCTAAGAGTTATCTTTTAGCAGAACTTGTCATGGGCGGGTTAACCGCAAGCTGTTTTTCAGCTGGCCTGACGATTGATGCTTTGATTCTCTGGTGGTGGCTGACGAGTGCTTTCACATTATCCTTGATTGATTACTGGTATTTAGTGGTTGAACCGAAGATTCTTTATCCTAGTTTTCTTGTGCTTTGTTTGCTGAAAATGGCGGGTCAGCATTCGTTTTACTTACTGACTGGTCTTTTTTGTTTTTGTTTTTTCCAAGCCGTCTTACATTATTTTCCGGAAGCCATGGGGCGAGGGGATCTTTTGTTACTGGGTTTGTGGGGCTGTTTTTTACAGGTACCTCAGTTGCTGATGCTACTATTTTTTGCCAGTAGTTATGGCCTAATCTATGGCTACAGCTGTAAATTTTTGGGGTATCCAGTTGAACAGACACTTCCCTTTGTCCCCTTTTTAAGTTTGGGCTTACTCACAATCAGTTGCTTATAGCAAATAAAAAAAGCCGTAAGGAGCATGCTCCTTACGGCTTTTTAGGGTTTATTTATTGATGTTTTTCATCGCATCTTCAGCAGCCATTTGTGCTTCAATGTCTGAAATACTATAAACGTTTTCGCTAGCTACGCCAACTTCTTTTGGTTCCATGTTACGGTAACGAGCCATACCAGTACCAGCTGGGATGATTTTACCAATGATAACATTTTCTTTCAATCCAAGTAATGGATCTTTTTTGCCACGGATAGCAGCATCTGTTAACACGCGTGTTGTTTCTTGGAAGGATGCAGCAGATAAGAAGCTGTTTGTTTCCAATGACGCTTTGGTAATACCAAGTAAGACTGGACGACTAGTAGCAGGGACGCCACCAGCAACTAATGTGTCGTAGTTACGGTCTTTAAATTCTGCGATGTCCATTAATGTTCCTGGAAGGATTTCAGTGTCACCTGGATCCATTACGCGGATTTTACGTAACATTTGACGAACCATTACTTCGATATGTTTGTCGCCGATTTCTACCCCTTGCATACGGTAAACACGTTGTACTTCACGTAATAGGTAGTTTTCAACAGATAAAACATCACGAACTTGTAATAATTGTTTTGGATCAATTGAACCTTCTGTCAACGGTGCACCACGGTGGATGATGTCGCCTTCAGCAACTTTCATACGTGCAGTGTAAGGGACAGTATAGGTACGTGTATCTGTTTTTCCTTTGATGGTTACTTCTTTTTGACGTGTGGCAGGATCTTCAGAAATATCGATAACTTCACCGGTTACTTCTGTAATCACTGCTTGTCCTTTCGGATTACGTGCTTCAAAGATTTCTTGGATACGAGGTAAACCTTGAGTGATATCGTCACCGGCAACCCCACCGGTATGGAACGTACGCATGGTTAACTGTGTACCAGGTTCCCCGATAGATTGAGCGGCGATTGTACCAACTGCTTCTCCGACTTCAACGTCAGAACCAGTTGCCAAGTTACGTCCGTAACAGTGCTTACATACACCATGTTTTGTGTTACATGTAAAGACAGAACGGATGGTTACTTTTTCAATACCAGCGTCCACGATTTCTCTTGCAAGATCTTCAGTGATTAATTGATCCGCACCAATGATGATTGCACCAGTTTCTGGATGAACAACTGATTTACGTGTATAACGACCTAATAGACGTTCGTCTAATGGTTCGATAATTTCGTTACCTTCACGAATGGCTTCGATTTCAAGACCACGGTCAGTGCCACAGTCGTCTTCACGAATGATTACGTCTTGGGCAACGTCAACTAAACGACGTGTTAAGTAACCTGAATCGGCTGTCTTCAAGGCCGTATCGGTCATCCCTTTACGAGCCCCGTGAGTTGAGATAAACATTTCTAAGACAGAAAGTCCTTCACGGAAGTTTGAGATGATTGGTAATTCCATGATTCGTCCATTCGGAGCGGCCATCAAACCACGCATACCAGCTAACTGTGTAAAGTTGGAGATGTTACCACGGGCTCCAGAGTCAGACATCATGAAGATTGGGTTACGAGCTTCCATACTTTCGATCAGTTTTTGTTGGATTTCATCTTTGGCACCGTTCCAAACGCCGATTACACGTTCATAACGTTCGTCATCAGTAATTAAACCACGACGGAATTGTTTAGTAATTGTTTCAACTTGTTTGTGGGCAGCGTCAATGATTGCTTGTTTTTCATGAAGAACCATGATATCGGCAATCCCTACCGTCATCCCAGCATACGTTGAGTGTTTGTAACCTAAGTCTTTCATGCGGTCAAGCATTTTAGAGGTTTCCGTAATGTGGAATCTCTTGAAGACTTCAGCAATGATATTTCCAAGATTTTTCTTCTTGAATGGTAAAACTAATTCTTGCTCTTTAATGTGTGCAGGAATGTCTGTACCAGCTTCTACAAAGTATTTATCTGGTGTTTGAACAGTTAAGTTATAGTCTGTTGGTTCGTTCAAGTAAGGGAACTCAACAGGCATGATTTCGTTAAAGATGATCTTACCAACTGTGGTGATTAAGATTCGTTCTTTTTGCCAATCAGTAAATGGTTTGTCACCTAAAAGTGTTGTTTGAACCCCAATACGTGAGTGTAAATGCACGTAGCCATTTTGCCATGCTAAAACAGCTTCGTTCATGTCGCGGAAGATCATGCCTTCCCCTTCACGGCCTTCTTCTTCCATTGTTAGGTAGTAGTTACCTAAGACCATATCTTGAGATGGTGTAACAACTGGTTTACCATCTTTCGGGTTCAAGATATTTTGGGCAGCAAGCATTAACATACGAGCTTCTGCTTGTGCTTCTTCATTTAGAGGCACGTGAACCGCCATTTGGTCTCCATCGAAATCGGCATTGTAGGCTTCACAAACTAATGGGTGAAGACGGATCGCACGACCTTCAACAAGAACAGGTTCGAAAGCTTGGATCCCTAATCTATGCAACGTAGGTGCCCGGTTAAGTAAAACTGGGTGTTCTTGGATAACTTCTTCTAAGATATCCCAAACTTCATCTTCGCCACGTTCGATTTTACGTTTCGCATTTTTAATGTTTGTCGCAATTTCACGTTGTACTAATTCACGCATTACAAATGGTTTGAATAATTCAATCGCCATTTCTTTTGGTAAACCACATTGGTACATTTTTAAGAACGGACCAACGACGATTACGGAACGACCAGAATAGTCAACACGTTTACCTAGTAAGTTTTGACGGAAACGACCTTGTTTCCCTTTCAACATGTGAGAAAGAGATTTCAATGGACGGTTACCTGGCCCAGTAACTGGACGGCCACGACGACCATTATCGATTAAAGCATCGACCGCTTCTTGTAACATCCGTTTTTCGTTTTGAACGATGATGCTTGGCGCATTTAAGTCTAATAAACGTTTTAGACGGTTGTTACGGTTGATAACACGGCGGTATAAGTCGTTTAAGTCACTTGTTGCAAAACGACCACCTTCCAATTGAACCATCGGACGTAAATCTGGTGGAATAACTGGGATAACATCCATTACCATCCAGCTTGGTTGGTTACCAGAAGCACGGAAGGCTTCTAAGATGTCTAAACGACGGATGGCACGTGTCCGTTTTTGACCAGAAGCTGTTTTTAATTCTTCTTTTAATTGCGCAACTTCGCCATCTAAATCGACGTTATCTAATAATTGTTTCACGGCTTCGGCACCCATAGCAGCTTTGAAGGCTTGGCCATATTGTTCACGTTTTTCACGATATTCGCGTTCCGTTAACAATTGTTTTTTCTCTAATGTTGTGTCACCTGGTTCGATGACAACGTATGAAGCAAAATAAATGACTTCTTCCAATGCACGAGGGCTCATGTCTAAAACAAGACCCATCCGAGATGGAATTCCTTTAAAGTACCAGATATGTGAAACTGGTGCGGCTAATTCAATATGTCCCATACGTTCACGACGTACTTTTGAACGAGTGACTTCAACGCCACAACGGTCACAGACAATACCTTTATAACGGATACGTTTATATTTACCACAAGCACATTCCCAGTCTTTGGTTGGACCAAAAATGCGTTCACAGAATAACCCTTCACGTTCGGGTTTTAATGTACGGTAGTTAATTGTTTCGGGTTTTTTAACTTCCCCATAAGACCAGCTTCTGATCTTTTCTGGTGAAGCAAGCCCTATTTGCATACTTTCGAATTTATTTACATCGATCAAAAGGAATTCCCTCCATTTCCTTATTTAGAGAAGCTGAGTCAGCAACTTGTTAGCAAATGGCAAGCATCACTTGAAAGAAGGTCTGACGACACTTGGAACAAGTAATGGCTTGCGCAGTTGCAACAAAGTCGCAGTTGAATCAACTCATCAGAGTGGTAGCGACAAATTAGTCTCTGTCTTCGGCTGTTTCAATTTCTTGAACAACGTCTTGTGCTTCTTCTTTCACGACTGATTCTGCTTCTTTTTCCAGCTGTTTCGCTGATTGTTGTTCCGCAAATTTGGTTAGTGCGTCAACGGTGATTAAATCATCATCGTCATCGTCCATATCGCGTAACTCAATCTCAGCTTCCTCAATGTCCAAGACACGCATGTCTAAACCAAGTGATTGTAATTCTTTCACTAATACTCGGAATGATTCAGGCACACCTGGTTTTGGAATTGGTTCACCTTTAACGATGGCTTCGTATGTTTTCACACGTCCGACAACGTCATCAGATTTGTAAGTTAAGATTTCTTGTAATGTGTAAGCAGCACCGTAAGCTTCCAGTGCCCAAACTTCCATTTCCCCGAAACGTTGTCCACCGAATTGAGCTTTACCACCCAACGGTTGTTGCGTAACAAGAGAGTAAGGTCCGATTGAACGAGCATGCAATTTGTCATCAACCATGTGGGCTAATTTAATCATATACATGACACCAACGGAAATACGGTTATCAAATGGTTCACCTGTACGTCCATCGTAAAGAACTGTTTTAGCATCGCTAGCCATACCAGCTTCACGAACAGTTTCCCAAACGTCTTCATCGGTTGCCCCATCGAAAACAGGTGTTGCGACGTGAATACCTAATTGGCGAGCAGCCATACCTAAGTGTAATTCAAGTACTTGTCCGATATTCATACGAGAAGGTACCCCTAATGGGTTCAACATGATATCAACAGGTGTTCCGTCAGGTAAGAATGGCATATCTTCTTCCGGCATAATACGGGAAACAACCCCTTTATTTCCGTGACGTCCCGCCATTTTATCTCCTTCGTGAATTTTACGTTTTTGAACGATATAGACACGAACTAACATGTTGACACCTGGTGATAATTCATCGCCAGCTTCACGAGTAAAGATTTTCACATCATGAACGATACCGCCGCCACCGTGAGGTACACGGAGAGACGTATCACGAACTTCGCGGGCTTTTTCCCCGAAGATTGCGTGTAATAAACGTTCTTCTGCAGATAATTCTGTGACCCCTTTAGGTGTGACTTTCCCAACTAGTAAGTCGCCATCTTGAACTTCAGCACCAATGCGGATAATCCCCATTTCGTCTAAGTCTTTCAACGCGTCTTCCCCAACGTTTGGAATTTCACGGGTAATTTCTTCAGGTCCTAATTTTGTATCACGTGCTTCTGATTCATATTCTTCAATATGCACAGAAGTGTAGACATCGTCTTTAACTAAACGACGGCTCATGATAATGGCATCCTCGTAGTTGTAACCTTCCCATGTCATGAAGGCAACTAAGACGTTTTGCCCTAAAGCCATTTCGCCTTCTTCCATAGAAGGTCCATCCGCTAAAGTATCGCCTTTTTCAACTTTTTCACCTAAGTGAACAATTGGGCGTTGGTTGTAGCTTGTTCCTGAGTTAGAACGACGGAATTTTGTAACCATATATTTGTCTAATGCGCCATTGTCGCGACGAACGCGAATTTCTTTTGCATCGACGAATTCTACGACACCGTCATGTTTACATAGTAAAGCAGCACCTGAGTCATGGGCTGATTTATATTCCATACCTGTACCTACCCACGGAGAGCGTGGTTGAATTAACGGCACCGCTTGACGCTGCATGTTGGCACCCATCAAGGCACGGTTGGAGTCATCGTTTTCTAAGAAAGGAATACATGCTGTTGCGACTGCGACTACTTGTTTTGGTGAAACGTCCATGTAGTCAACTTTGTCTACGGCAACTTCTAAGTTTTCACTTTGTAGACGCGCCATAACAACATCATTGGCAAATGTGCCATCTTCATTTAAAAGTGAGTTCGCTTGCGCTACGATATAATGGTCTTCGATGTCTGCTGTTAAGTAATCTACTTGATCAGTAACACGGCCTGTCGCACGATCAACACGGCGATAAGGCGTTTCGATGAAACCAAATTTATTCACTTTCGCATAACTAGATAAGCTATTGATCAACCCGATATTTGGTCCCTCAGGCGTTTCAATTGGACACATACGACCATAGTGAGAGTAGTGAACGTCACGAACTTCATAACCGGCACGATCACGAGTCAAACCACCAGGCCCTAAGGCTGATAGACGACGTTTATGGGTTAACTCACCTAATGGGTTTGTTTGGTCCATGAACTGTGATAACTGTGAAGAACCAAAGAATTCTTTGATACTTGCTACCACTGGACGGATGTTAATTAATTGTTGTGGTGTCAATGTTTCTGTGTCTTGAATAGACATTCTTTCACGAACCACACGTTCCATACGGGCTAAACCAATACGGAATTGGTTTTGTAATAATTCGCCTACTGAACGGATACGACGATTACCTAAGTGGTCGATGTCATCGACATTACCGATATCTTCCATTAAGTTGAAGAAGTAGCTCATTGAAGCAACGATATCTGCTGGACGAACTGTTTTTACGCTGTCGTCTGGATAGCCGTTACCAATCACATTTACGATACGTTCAGGATCTTTTGGTGAAAGAACTTGAATCACTTGGATCGTCATTGGTTCAGTTACTACCGCATCTTCACTTGGATAGTAAGTTACGCTGTTTAAGCCGTTGTCAATGTATTCGCCTAATGTTTCCATGATTTGGTGTGTTAAAACTGTGCCTTTTTCGACAATGATTTCACCAGTTTCTGGATCAACTAGCGTTTCAGCTAAGGTTAAGTTTAATAGACGTGTTTTTAAGTCTAATTTTTTGTTAACTTTGTAGCGACCAACGTTTGCCAAATCATAACGTTTTGGATCAAAGAAACGTGCAGTTAACAAGCTACGTGAGCTATCTGCTGTTTTTGGTTCGCCTGGGCGAAGACGTTCATAAATGTCTTTCAAGCCTTCTTCTGTACGAGAATCACTTGCGTTTTTGTGTAAATCTTTTTCAATTGTGTTGCGTAAGCTTTCGCTGTCGCCGAAAATTTCGAAGATGGTATCATCTGAACCGAAACCTAAAGCACGAACTAACACAGTTAAAGGAATTTTACGTGTGCGGTCAATCCGAACATAAGAAATGTCTTTCGCATCTGTTTCCATTTCTAACCATGCACCACGGTTAGGAATGACTGTTGAGCCAAAACCTTCTTTGCCGTTTTTGTCCACTTTTCCATGGAAGTAAACACCTGGAGAACGAACTAATTGGGAAACGATAACACGTTCTGCCCCGTTGATGATGAAGGTACCCATTTCTGTCATTAATGGGAAATCGCCGAAGAAGACTTCTTGGGATTTAATTTCACCTGTTTCACGGTTGGTTAAACGTAATGTTACATGTAATGGCGCAGAATAGTTGGCATCATGTGCGCGGGCTTCTTCTACTGTGTACTTTGGTTCTTTTAATTCATAGTCAACAAATTCTAAGGATAAGTTTCCTTGGAAATCATCAATTGGTAAAATGTCTTCAAACATTTCACGAAGTCCCTCATCTAAAAACCATTGATAAGAGTCTGTTTGGATTTCAATTAAATTTGGTAATTCCAATACTTCACTGATACGTGCGAAACTTCTACGTTCGCGATGCTTTCCGTATTTTACTACGTGTCCAGCCAAGCTCTTCACCCCTCTAGTTATAAGTCTATCAAAACACCGATCCGAAAAATTACATTTACGTTACATATATTAAATATATGTAACAAAAAGCATTTTTTGCAGTTTTTAAGCAAAAAAAAACCAAAAATAGAACATGCTTCCGAAAAATTTTCTGGCGTTTCTACTTTTGTTTTCCTATAAAAAACCGGAACGGACAATATTTCGCTCCTGCTTCGTCACTTTCAGATAGTTTTTGCTCTATAGATTCTACTACCTTTGTCTAGAAAAGTCAAGGGTTTCTTTAAGGTTTTCTTTTTCATAAAAAGGAGTTTTTTTGTAAAGGGTTTTAATGAAAAAAGGCGTAATAAATAATTACGCCTTTTTTCAACAACTAGAAAATATATTCAATTATTTGGTCAATTTTCGCCATATCTTTTAATGGCAAATGCTCAATTTGACTTAATTTTCTTTCAGTGAAGTCCAAAGATTTCAGTTGTGAGATCACTACTTGCCCATGGGTTTCTATGTCATCGGGCAACGTATATCGAGTGGGAATATTTTTAATGGTGGAAGTAATCGGGCAAATCACAGCAAACATGGTTTTCCGATTAAATTCATATCTTGACACGACTAAACCAGGCCGTCTCTTCTGAATCTCTTTGCCTGCAGCAGGATCAAAATCAATCCATACAATATCTCCTTTTTTGGGAATGTACTTCTTTTCAACATTCATTAAAAAAGTTCTCTCCCCTCAGGTGCAAGATCATGCCACTCATCTTTTTCATAATACTCACCTTCTGGACCTTCACTAAATGGATCCTGAATTTTAGGGACTAATGTAATTGTACCGTCGTCAGAATACATCACAATATATTCTTGGTCGACTTTTGGTTTTTTACCATTATCAGTGGGTAAAGTTAAAACGACCGAGTTTCCTTGTCTTCTTGATTTAGTTGTTAGCATGAAATCACTCCCTTCGCTTCATTATACTATGTCTTTGCAATGATAGAAAGAATTTTAAATCACACTTAATGTGACTGAGTTTACTACATAATTCGATAATGCGCGTGGGACAAAAATCACTTTGGATTTTTGCTCCACGCTCAAAAACTGATAAACGGCGGGAACAGAAGCAACACTACGCGTTGCTCCGATCTCAACAACTTCTAAGGTGTTTCTCGACATGCGTCTCGTCACAGTACAGCCTTCAAAAGAGCTACAGCTCTAAGAGTTGCGATGTTTCACTGTGAAGCATGAACAGATGAAATCATCGTACCTACTTGGTTCTCGGAGTTAAACGCTTCTGGCCCGACCTCCTTTTCCCCTATCTTCCTCTTCACACAAAAAAACGAATGCAAAGATGCATTCGTTTTTGACTAACCGCCACCTAATAAAAAGTCTAGGACATTCATGCCGCCGCTTGTTTGGCTGCGGTAAAGTTCGGTGTAGCCGCATTGGGTACAGCTAATTGTAATAAATTTTTTATTTTGAACATCAAAAATTTTCGCAAAGTTCCCACCTGTTGCTTGAAATTGGTCCGACACATAGTGCATGTTGCCACATTTCTCACAAACATATTGTTGCTTTTCCATTCCCCTCACTCCTTCTCAATAAAACAAGTATAGCAAACGCCTGCTTCATTTTCCTCCATCCTAAGATGGATTTTTTCACTAGTTGACCAAGCCTTTTCCTTTCCGCTACAATAAGTATAACGAATCGGAGGAAAAAATATGTCGACAAAAAGCCAAGTCCTAACTTTATTGATGAAACAAACGCCCGCATTCCTTTCGGGCGAAGAGATGGCACAACGTCTGTCCTTATCTCGCACAGCTATTTGGAAAGCAATTAATGAATTGAAAAAAGATGGCTATCAAATTACTAGCGTGCAAAATAAGGGGTATCGCCTTGAAAAATCAGATGTCCTTTCTGCAGAAGGCATTCAGTTGGCATTATGGCCACAAACGCCGCCTTTAACAATTACCGTCCTAGAAACATCTGAATCTACCATGACCGATGCTAAGCGGGCGATTTTAGACCAGACGCCCGACAATACATTGATTGTTGCTGACATGCAAGAAATGCCGCGGGGCAGGTTCGGCCGACCATTTTTCGCTACGCCAGGTAAAGGGATTTACATGAGCATGGTGCTTCAACCGAACCAAAATTTTGAAGAAATCGCCCAATATACTGTGATTATGGCCGTAGCGGTCGCTCGAGCAATGGATGCTCTGGCAGGCGTTCACACAGAAATTAAATGGGTCAATGATCTTTATTTAAATGGCAAAAAAGTTTGCGGGATTTTGTCGGAAGCCATGAGCAATGTGGAAACAGGGCAGATTTCTAATGTTATCATCGGCATGGGGATTAATTTTTCAATTACAGAAACCGAATTTCCTGAGGACATTCGGCAGAAAGTGACTTCTCTTTTCCCAGATGGTGAACCGACGGCGACGCGAAATGAATTAGTCGCCAACATTTGGAATCATTTTTATCAAATTTTAGACAAACGTTCAACGAAAGACTTTTTAGAAGAATACCGACAACGCTCCTTTGTGATTGGCAAAGACGTCGCTTTTACCCAAAACGGGCAAGACTTCCGCGGCGTTGCGACAACCATTAGTGGAAATGGAGAATTGATTGTTCAGTTGCCTGATGGCACGGCCAAAACGTTGTCTTCTGGGGAAATTAGTTTGGACCAGATTGGTGAATGGCGTCGAGGATAAGTGGGGAAGTTTAGAAAAAAGCAAGTGGGACATCAGTCGTTTTGACTGATGTCCCACTTTCTACTTCTGAAGATAATCAGCTGAACAAAAGCAGCCCCTTCGGAAATAAGCCGAAATTGACTTTCTCACACAAGTGTTCGGCATATCTTAATCCTTCCAAGTGTTAAGAATCACGAAGAACGTAGTGATTCGATGATGAACAGAACCTACTTAGTTCTTGGCGCTAAGCACTTTTGTCTCAGCCGCATTATCTTGATACCTGATTATTGAACATTAACATCTATCGCTTGATAAAATGAATTAATCGTGTCATTGATATCCCAAACGGCATAAATAACATGGTATCCTTTCCTATCAGCGGGAATCTTTATTCTGTGTGTTTCTGTATCATTGACCATAAATCCTTGACCAGGAGGTAAATCTTGACCGATTGGTTGCCCTACTATGCCAATCAGTTCCATTTCGTCCATCGTTAATGGTGCATTAGGATTCCATCCAGGTTTCGTCATATAGTATCTAAAACGATTGGTCTTATGTTTTGCCGTCATCACCCATTTAAAATTATTCTCTCCTGTTGTTATATTACTTTTTACCCAACGAGTGGCTGTTTGTTCATCTAGTTTGGAATAGCTTGCTAATCCAGCTGAAGGCAACCTTCCATTTAATTGACCCGTGTCTAATAATTTAGTTGGCGCTTCAATTCCTTGGGGTGTCGTGATAATTTCTGGCTGTGAGCTGTCTTGACCAGGTCCCCATCCAAATCCGTTTGCTTCCGCATTTTTGACTCGACTGACTGGGCTATCAACATAGCCATGTGCATAACTCTGCTGTGCATCTCCTAAAGCAAAAACACTGATCATCGTTGCGCCCACTGCAATTATGAATAACATCATTTTTTTCATGTATATCGCTCCCTTATAAGCAAAACCCTTCAAAAAACATGTAATCTTAATCAACTGAAACGTAAAATCTCCACAACATCATTTTTACTTTTTCGATAGCGACCATCAACTTTGTGCACAATTATTGTCGACATATTTATTTTAAATGAAGTAGCAATTCAATAGCAACTGTCCGCCTTTTTTACTGAGAAAAACTTATAGCACTCTTATAAAAAATGTTTGTTTTTTAATTTATCATTATTGAACACCAACTATTTATAGCGGTTAACCGAGAACAGCCTTGTACACTTTTTTTTAGAATGCTCAAGTACTGTTTTTTTAACTGCTTCACTTCCCCACACCTTTAAATTTATTTAAAAAACAATAAATTTTCTTAAACTTCATTGTGAGAACCGCTACATAAATTCTATACTTCTAGCGTTAGATAAAATAACCTTGTTAGGTGAGGCTCCTATCCAAACATAGGCTATTGCGCAGAAATGTCGAAAGACACCAATGTGTAAAACAGGAATGGTCGAATTAAGGCTCTTCTAAAAATAGCTAAGAGAAATCTTTACGTTGGATAGTGCTAAAGCTCAGACGATGAGAACCGATTGGCTTGCTGTGTCCTGTTTAGTCGCAAGCGCTTATTTACGATCGATGCTGGCTTAGTCTACTCTTTCAAGGGAAAAAGAAAGGGATTCTCATGCAAACATCGAATAAAAAATTTCCACTTTATGCCCTAACAACGCTTGTTTTTACTTTCCTCACTTTGTTAGTGGCGGCTAGTCCAAATTGGTTTCAACAAATGGACGAAGCTATCTATCACATCAAATGGCAATTAAATGCCCCACTTTTAACAGCGGTCAATCTGTTAGCAAAAACAGCCACAATTGGACCAATGCTGCTATTCTTCTTATTATTGATGGTATACCTTTTACGCAAAAAAGAAAAAATCCTAGCCTTTTGGGCTGTCAGTAACCTATTAGCTGTCGGCTTCTTAGGGAGCGTTTTTAAACATGTGGTGGGTCGGGCTCGACCAAACCTAGGCGCTTTAGCTGACCGGAGCTCTGCTAGCTTTCCCAGCGGACATTCATTATTAGCAATGGCGCTAGTCTGTACGATTTTGATCATTTTGGCCTATCTTCATGTTGAAAAAACCAAAGGCATCAAAATTTTCTTACTCACTTATTTAGTTTTGATTGTGTTAGGTCGTTTAATCTTACGCGTTCATTATCCTAGTGATGTCATCGCTGGGATGCTCCTAAGTTATAGCTGGATCAACTTTTCATTTCAAATTGTTCAACGTTATTTGCCGGCACCTGAACCAGAGGAAGCAGAAGTACCGACACAACGCCGGCGCCGCCATTCTCGTAAAAGAAAAAGCTTATTCGTGGTCTTCAGTTTAACCCTTTTATTTTTAGGCACACTTTCTGTTTCGGCTTACGGCGTCAGCATGTATCGCAATTTGCAAAAAACGGCGAACACCATGTATAAACCAAGAAAATCTTCCACGAAGAGTCCCGATTTAGCCAAAGGTGAGCCGGTTAGTTTCTTAATTATGGGAATTGCGAATGACTCAAAACGCAAAACCGATTACCGCTCCAACGCCTTGATGGTGGTTACAGTGAATAATCAATTACAAAAAACTACCATCACCAGCATCCCACGTGACTACTATGTGGAAATGGCTGGCACCAATGGCGAATACAATAAAATCAATGCGGCCCACGTTTTCGGTGGTGCCGATATGCAAATTAAAACGGTTGAAAATGTCTTGCACATCCCAATCAATCATTACTTTTCAATTGATATGGATGCTATGAAGGACCTTGGCGATGCGGTGGGCGGCGTCACTGTTGACAATGCCTTTGCTTTTGACGCTGAAGGGATTCATTATCCGAAAGGCAAACAGCATTTAGGGGGCTGGGAAGCTTTACAATACGCGCGCATGCGTTACGAAGACCCTGAAGGCGACTATGGTCGTCAACGCCGCCAACGAGAAGTTTTAATCGAATTAACCAACAAGCTACTTTCTTTTAACAGCTTGCTAAAATATCAAGAAATTCTGGACGTAATCGGCGAGCATGGCGAAACCGACTTGTCCTTTGACCAAATGATGGCGATGCTAAAAAAATACACCCCCGCACTAAAAACGATTGAAACCGATCAATTAAAAGGCTACGATTACACTGGCGATGGCGTGACAGGGATTGAAGGTATTTCTTATCAACTTGTGGAAGAGAGTGAACGCCAACGTGTCGAAAATGCTATTAAAGAACAAATGAACCTCTCTACGAAAGACACTGAACAATCGCAATAACGACTAAAAAGCAGCGCCCCTTAATGAAAGGGGTGCTGCTTACTTTGGCTAGTTAGACGGTCATTTCAAAAATATTAATTTTTGTCACCGTTAGTAACGGCTCTACATCAGAGAGGTATGTTAGCGCATAGCTCTCTTTTCATTACCATTATAGCACAATTACCTAAAAAAATATATTGGAAACTAATTATTTTTTTGTTTCACATGGTATAATCTAAGTGTAGAGAAGTTATGGCGGAGGCAAGCGCACAGGAACATGCGCTTTGCGACGAGAATCGCAACAAAGTGAGAAGCGTAGGAGCAGAGACTTTCCTCTTTCGGTGAGGTGATGCGTATGCACGTATTTCCGAAATTTAGAGAAAGGAGAGGCCTTTTGTCAGCATATGAAACAATTCAGACAATTCTTGGGTTTGGTATGTTTACCATTGCTTTGATTGCGCTGATTGTGAAATTGCTTAAAAATGACAAGAAAAAATAACCGTCTACTTTGACTGAGTACGGTTATTTTTTGTAACTAAAAAGGTCACCGTCTTAAACGGCTCTACACTAGAGAGGTATGTTAGAGCATACCTCTCTTTTCGTCTCTATTGTAGCATATTTCTCTGAAAAATACGAATAAAAATATCGTTTACTGTACAACATATGAAACAATTCAGACGATCCTAGGGTTTGGTATGTTTACCATTGCTTTGATTGCACTGATTGTGAAATTGCTTAAAAATGACAAGAAAAAATAACCGTCTACTTTGACCAGTACGGTTATTTTTAAATAATCAAAAAGGTCACCGTCTTAAACGGCTCTACATCAGAGAGGTATGTTGGCGCATATCTCTCTTTTCATTGCTATTATAGCACAATTACCTAAAAAAACATATTGGAAACTAATTATTTTTTAGCCCTACATGGTATAATAAAATTGTAGAGAAGTTATGGCGGCGGCTATCCAATCTGAAAGGTGGTGGTGCTTATGAATGTAAGTACTAAAATCTATGAAAGGAGAGGCCTTTTGTCTATCGCAGAAGCTTTAGCTCTGATGATTAGTTTCGGTTCTTTTATCGCAACGTTAATCTTCGGAATCCTAGAGGCTGTAAAAGAAAACAATAAAAAATAACCGTCAACTTTAGCGAGCACGGTTATTTTTTATAAATCACTAAAAATCGCTACCGTCTGAAACGGCTCTACACTAGAGAGATATGTTGGCGCATACCTCTCTTTTCATTACCATTGTAGCACAACGACCCTCAAAAGACCATCAATAAAAATGCCCGAGCCTTAGAAAAATAAGAGGCTCGGGCATTTTTATTTTTATGGGCCAGCCACTAAATTCCAAGTGACGGCGGCTTGGTATTGTTGGCCAGACATGCCTTGATTGGCGGGCACTTCTAGTTTGATGTTAGCAAACGTGAAGTCCAACTGATAAACGTCACTACCTATGAACTGTTGGTTCGCGACCACCGCTGTTGCGGTATTGTCGGCGGTTAAATTCACGATGCCAGTCTTGCCAAGTGGTGTCTTGGTTTCTGTTGGTTGGTTGTAATCGGTAAAGCTGGCAGCAGCGGCCGTTCCTAGCAACAAGCGGGTCGTTGTCGGCAAGCTGTCTGTCGCTGATTTCGGTTGTGACAGCTGCGCCGTTAAACTCCAATTCGGTTGGGTTTTCTTGATCCGCAGATAGGGATTGCGTGTGCCGTTGCCATAATAATCAGCGGCTTTTTTCAAGCTGTGCTGTTGCGTACTTCCCGCTACCCCAACCTGACCAAAATTGAACGTTGGAACACTGATGAAGCCTTCCCCAGTCGGTTCCTTTGTTTCTTGATCTAAATCTTTAATCCGGACCGTATCTGAGGCAGTCAGTTTGTTGAAATTCCCTGTGAATTCCACAGCGGCTTTTAGCACTTGGTTTGGTTGTCCAGTAACTTTTGTTCCTAGGAGATTAATCGTTAGTTGACCGCCAACAGGAATACTACTATCTAAAGGAATCTCAAAACCTGCTTCCCACTGTTCTTTCGTGATTGGTCGAACTTTCGTATTTTGACCAGTACCTAAAATAAACAGTTCCGTGGGCGTACTAATTCCAGCCGCCCAGTCAGTGGTTGGTTTAATCTTAACTGAAGTTAAAGGTGCTTCTCCAGTATTTTTTAAGAGCACTTCCCAATATTCCATGGTTGCGCCATTGTCAATGACATCGACTGCACCACGCATCGTTAAGTTAGCGCTGATGTTTGCTTCTTTGTAGACTGCTGTCATATCATCATTGTCATCAAAGGTTGTGTTATACGCTGGCGTGGTGCTGGTTGTCAACGTATTCGGTTTTGTTTTGCCTTTGTACCAGCCTTGAAAGACGTAGGTTTTGCCACCTGCTGAATAACTAGCTGGTAAAGCTTTTGCGCTCGTATACTTGAAGGTATTGCTAGTCATGGGAATCTGGTTCCCTTGCGTGAACCCTGCTGGCGGCGTGATTTTAGCGCCACTTGTGTTCACAAAGTTTTCGGTGACTTTGCGGTTGGTTAAATGATAATAGACAGGTCCACTGATTGTTTGATATAGGGCAGTGATACTTCCAGAACTAGAATAAGAAACTGTTCTACGTAAGAAAGGTGGATACCTAACACTAGAATCAATACCTGAATATGTTTCTCTTGGTGTAAAACTCCCATCTGCTCGTTGTGTCAAGGTTAACTCAGCAATTACATTTGCTTCAGGTTGCACCGTATCATTGGATACCGAAGAAACAGTTGTCTTTACTGGTAGAGGATACTTAGGATCAATTTTTCCAGTTTTATCATAAAGATTCAACGATTTATAGTATTTAGGCAGGTTAATTGAGAAATTTGCGAATGCCTCACCATTCCAACCTACTACGGTAGGTTGTGCAATATTCTTTGCAGGTAACGTCACTTGCCGTAAATTACCAACTTTTACGCCACTCTGATTATTAGCAATTGTGCCAAATGATACCGTAGAGCCTGCTGCCCCAGTTCCTCTATACACAATACTCTTATAGTCATACGTGAGATTGATATCGTCAGGATTCACCAACTGTCCCGCTTCATTGACAAAACCGAATTGGTATGTAGTTTCTGGGAAATTGACTTCCTCATACACCACATTCAAATCATCATTATCATCATAAGTCACCGCATAGCTTGGCGCTTTGGTGGTGGTCAAGGTATTTGGCTTGGTTTTGCCTTTGTACCAGCCTTTGAACTTGTAGGTCTTACCACCTGTTGTGTAAGTGTCTGGCAAGGTGCCACTTTGTTTAAAGGTGTATGGGTCACTGTTAATTACTGTTTGTTTTCCTTGCGTAAAGCCTGTTGGTGGCGTGATTTTAGTGCCGTTGGCGTCCACGAAGTTTTCGGTGACACGGCGGTTGGTTAGATAGTAATAGATTGGACCTTGAATCGTATAGTACATTGCTTTCCCCGTAAGAAAACTCGATACATATCTTAAATAAAATGGAAGCTGAACATTTTCGGGAGCGGCGGCTGTTGTTCTATTGAACACAAACTCCTGTCCTCCATTATTCTTTAATTCAAAATATTGAGGAGTATTATTTATTTCCGCACCTGATGGGTTTAGTATACTTGGATAAGGATATGCGGCATCAAAACCACCTTGTTGATTTTGTATACTGATGGATTTATAAATTCTTGGAAGCTGATATCTTAAGTTTACTGCACTAAATTGAAATGAATCATTACTATTCGTTTCAAGATATTGAACTGGGTATATGATTTCTTTAAGATTATTTTTTGTATTTGCCTTAATCCCTGTTTCTATTTTAGTAGTTGCCCATGCTGATGGGATATTGTTGGGTGGTTCAGTACCAATACCGTACCAACTATCATATGTCAAATCAATCGTGGAGGCATCTACTCGCTTACCTGATTCATCAACAAAACCAAATTGATATGTACGACTAGGAAATTCCAAAACCTTAATCTCCTCATACACCACATTCAAATCATCATTATCATCATAAGTCACCGCATAGCTTGGTGCTTTGGTGGTGGTCAAGGTGTTTGGCTTGGTTTTACCTTTGTACCAGCCTTTGAACTTATAGGTTTTGCCGTTACTTGCTTTGTAAGTCTCTGGCAAGGTGCCAGCTTGTTTGAAGGTATAGTTATTGCTGGTAATACTGGTCTGCTTTCCTTGGGTGAATCCTGTTGGAGCAGGAATGGTTGCGCCTGCTGTGTCTTTGAAGGATTCGGTGACACGTCTATTAGTTAGATAATAATAAATTGGGGTTGTAGTACCAAAAATTAAATTAGTTACTCCTGAAGCATCACCGAGGTAATACCCAAAAGAAACCGGAGATTTATCTACTCCATAGGATGTTCGATTATCATAATTTTCTCTGAAAGTATTTGGTTCAGCTGCTTTAGTTAGTTCATACAGGCTTCCTGACGAATCTGATGACTGCACAGTACCAGATAGTAAAGAAGTAGTTGTGTATACAGGTAGTGGATAGCTTTTTGAACTACTATAGTAATTCGTTGGCTTAACAGTTAAATCGCTATATTTTTTTGGAACCGTAATTTTTATATCTGATACTCCACGAAAATTTCTTGGAAAGACAGAGTTAGTTGAATACGTGTAACTTTCTGCCGCAACATCAAATTTTTTATGGTCTACTGCATCAATAATAGATATGGGTTGTCTAATAGAAGGTGAATATACACTAGGGTCTGTACCTAACGCTGTTTGGTTAAAAGTCATTATGTTAGCACTCATATTTATTAATGATGGGTCTATAAATGAGCCATCTTCGCTAACGAAGTATATCGTAAATGCTCTGTATGGCATCTGAGCTAAAGCTCTGGTCCCAGACGATCTAAGACTATTATTATCTTTGATTTGCGACTTGTTTCTTAGTTCATCTTCTCTCAATTCTTCTGGTTTCTCTGTTTCCTGTGTCACTTCTTCCCGACTCGTTTCAGTCGTTTCTTGACTGCTTTCCGTACTTGCTGGCGTTGCGCTACTTGCTGATGTTGCTTCCTTAGCGCTACTTGCTACTGTCGGACTACTTTCAATCGTGATTGTTTCCGCAACTGCGGTCACGCCAGAAAAGGCGTTAATCACTAAAGAACTACACAAGCCAATGGTTGCTAATCGTTGCCACTTAGTTTGCTTCATGTCGTCCCTTCTTTCTATGTACCATTCCCGCCAAGCCGATTAAGGCTAAGCCGAGAATGCTAAGATTTGCCTGACTCTTGCTCCCTGTACGAGGGAGCTGCGAGCCAGTTGTGGTGGTCTGTGTCGAACCACCACTTCGTTGATCTCCTTTCGGAGGACCAGCTGGTTCCTTGGGATCAGCAGCTGGCGCATCTGTTTTCGGTGGGGCATCTTTAGGAGCGGGTGTTCTCGGATTTTGGTAAAATTCAATCCCCACCGAACTAGAACCACCATCAGACGCTTCAACATTTATAAAAAAACTAGGAGAAGATAGTAGACACACAATCATTAAATAACGCTTTTTTTTCATTTAAAAACCTCCTTTAGATTCACTTGTATTCGTTGATCTTTTATACAAGGAATGTGTAACAACCTTTTTTCATACCTCTATAATAACAAAGAACCCCCCTTTAGGAATTGACGTTTTTTTCGCACCTCTTGCGAAAATTTTGAAAGTTCTTGTTATACCAGGGTTTACAACGCCCGTTATTTAATAATCATTACTAAAAAAAGGCGATTTTAGTCAATTTTTATCAAAAATCCCCGACAAAAGTTTAAGGTTTCTAGCCATTTAACGAGAAAAGCTCAAAAAGTTAGTAATTGATACTAACTTTTTGAGCTTTGTGTAACACTTTTGAAGAAGTCGCTTGAAAAAAAACAGTATTTTTTTCGTATTTTCTCTACTTTTTTAAGAATCTAGCCAAGCAACGCACTAATTAATAGCCCTAAGGCATAGGTGCCATTGAAAACCATTAAGTTTTTAATGGAATGACGGAAACTTTTCGGCTGCGGCAATTCTTGTTTAAACGTTTGAATATTTTTCCAAATGACAGGCAAAGTAGCAAATGTAATTAACACTGGCCATTGATAAATACCACTAATGAAGCCGAATAAAATCACCAGATAACCAGCTAGCGCTAACACTTGAAACAGCACAATCCCTGCTGGGCGCCCGATATAATAGACTAATGTATAACGGTGGTTCTCAATATCCGTGTCTAAGTCCCGTAAATTGTTGGCGAGCATGATGTTAGCAATCGAACAGACCAAGGGCAAGGACGCCACGACAATCGCAAGCACCGCCCAGAGATTGCCGTCTAAGCGAAAGGCGCCGCTAGCAAAATCGACCGTTAAGTAAAACGGCGGATTGGTGACGACGTTCAAGTAAACGGTTAAGACGAAGATGCCTAAGCCCATCGTGAAACCACTGAAAATTTCCCCCAAGGGCATGCGGGATAACGGAATCGGTCCATACGTGTAGAAAATACCGATGAAGCAGCAAATCCCCCCTAATACGAGGAAGAGCCAGCCGGTTTGAACCGTTAAGTACGCACCCACAACGGCAGTGAAGGCAATCATGGCGAAAATCATGTTGCGGACCAGTTGTGGTGAAACGCCTGATTGTCCGATAATATTTTCTTCATATTTATAGACGTCAGATTTGGCTTTTTTAAAATCCATGTAATTGTTAATGGCGGTGGTGGCCATATCAAAGACCACCATGCCAATGAAGAAAACCAGCGTGTTGCCCCACTGGACTTCCCCGAAATAGGTCATTGAAAACAAGACCCCGATAATGAAGGGAAAGAGACTGGCTAGCTTCGTCTGAATTTCCACTACTTTTAAAAACACATTTAAAGACATTTTTAGTCGCTCCTTATTTCAAATCGGCCCGATTCCCCATCGTATAGCCAGAGTCTTTGCCGATTTCAAAGTTGCCTTCGATATCTTTGCTGATGTAGACTTTGTCGTCTTTTGTGACGAAAATGGCATCGGTTCCTTTCAGACTTTCGACATATTCTAGTCCTTTTTTGACGCCCATTGAGAAGACGGCTGTTGAGAGACCATCACCATCGATGGATTTGTCGGTGATAATGGTGACACCCGCGATGTCGTTATCAAACGGATAGCCAGTTTCACGATCGAAGAGATGGTGGTACGTTTTGCCATCGACTTTTAAGTAGCGTTCATAAATTCCTGATGTGACTAAGGTTTTGTTGCTTTCTTTGACTTGACCTAAGACTGTGTTGCGGGCTTTATTCGGATCTTGAATGCCGACTGTCCAATCCATATCTTTGCCACGTGGGCTGTGCCCTAAGACGTAAACATTTCCGCCTAAATCGACGATAGCGGTGGTGACGCCGTTGTCTTTGAGGACTTTCACGACTTCGTCGGTGATGAAGCCTTTGGCAATTGCGCCTAAATCCAATTGCATGCCTTTTTCTTCAAGGTAAACGGTTTGCTCTTTGTCGTTGAATTTGACTTTCGTGTAATCAACGAGTTTCAAGGCTTGATCAATTTCGGCTTGGCTTGGTTTGCGGGCATCATCGAAGCCAATGTGCCACATAGAGGTGATTGGGCCAATTGCCATGTCGAAGCCGCCGCGGGAGTCTTTGCTGTATTCATAGGCTTTTTTCAACAAAGGATACAGGTCATCTGAGACTTTGACTGGTTTTACGCCTGCTTCTTGGTTGATTTCATCAATTTCTGAACCTGGTTGGTTGACGGTGATTTTATCGCCTAGTTCTTTGACACGGGCAAAGGCTTTCGGTAAGACGTCTTCTTTGCCATCATCGTAGATGCGAATTTGAACGTAGGTACCAAGCATTGTTTGACGGTCAGAGTATGGTTCTGTATTAATTTTCGCTTCTGGTTTTGAGGAACAAGCAGCTGCCACAAACAGCACTGCTAGAACACTCACCATGAGCAGAAGTTTCTTTTTCATAGGATTCCCTCTTCTTTCCTTCTTTAATTAAAAAATAAGTTCTCTTGCATAGTAGCCTTTTTTGGAAAAAATGAAAAGTCTTTCTCTTGGAAATTCACAAATTTCTGTGAAAAAATTTGTGAAATGATGGACAGAACTAGCGAAGAAAAAGGGGCGGGAAAGTCAGCCAACCGACTTTTTCCCAACCCCTCAATGGTGTCAAGTAATTGCTGAAAAGCATTTCAGGAACTACTTCACGATTCATTTATTATTACTTATTTTGTTACGATGTTGTCAACAACGATTTCAGTTGTGTCGCCTTTTTCAGCAGCGTTCACTAATTGTTGTGCGTAGTTGATGAATGAATGTGTGCTGTGTGTTGCACCAGTTACCACTTCAACACCTGCAGGTGAGCCGTCTTCTTCGCCCATTGCTTTAACAAATTCTTTGTTTAATGTTTCGATATATTCTTTTGGTCCAACGCCAGCAACGTCTTTCATTTTGCTTTCGTATTCAGTGTCATCTTTTTTAGATTTGCCGTCAGCGTTCACGTTATCGTAGTTAGATTCAGTCACTTTACCATCTTTCACAGTCATTGAGAATGTTGTGTGGTAGCCGTTTGAGTCATTTTTTTCTTTCAATGAGTACGTACCATCTTTCAATGCTGCGCCATTGTCGATTTCGATTGTGTCTGTGTTACCAGCTTGTGCTGCTTGGATTAATTGTTGTGCGTAGTTTTGGAATGATTCAGATGAATGAGTCGCACCAGTTACTACTTCCACACCGCTTGCGCTTTGTTCTTTAACAAAAGAATCGTTTAATTGTTTGATGTATTCTTTTGGTCCAACACCAGATTTTGCTTTCATGCTTTCTTCATACTTAGTGTCTTCTGTTTTAGATTTGCCGTCAGCATTGATGTTGTCATATTTAGATTCAGTGATTTTGCCGTCTTTTACAGTCATTTCAAAGACTGCACGGTAACCATTTTTTTCATTTTTTTCTTCTAATTTATACGTACCATCTTTTAAATCGCCACCGGCAACTTTTTTCGCTGGTGCTGATGATTCAGTTGATTTTTTCGTTTCTGAAGATGCTGCGCTAGAAGAGTTCGTTGTGTTGTCTTTCTTGTCTGCGCCACAGCCTGCTAATACTAAACTAAATAATGCAATTGCCGCAAAACCTTTAACAAATTTATTCACTTTCATTGATAGTCACCTTTTCTTTCATGATTTTCACAAACATTAAAAGTTTGTGATACATTACACATTATAATGGTTTTAAAAACGTTGTCAAGACCATCCCCTAAAAATATTTACATTTCGGTCTTTTTTTCATCAAAAACTCATCGTTGGAGTAAATTTGTTGACAATTAAAATTTATATTAGACAAATTCGTGAAATACTTATATAATGTTAGTCGATTGTGTACTTATTAATCATTATCACTATTTTACTACTTACAATATTAAGGAGCGGATTGTCAATGACAAAGCAAAATATTGTCGTTGTAGGTGCTGGGTATGCTGGCGTTTCAGCTACTAAATTTCTAGCAAAGAAATTTAAAAAAGATACGGACGTAACAATCACATTGATTGATCGCCATTCTTACCACACTATGATGACCGAATTGCATGAAGTAGCAGGCGGACGTGTTGAACCAGAAGCAATTCAATACGACTTACAACGTTTGTTCTCACGCAAGAAAAACGTAAAATTGGTAACAGATACTGTTACTGGGATCGACAAAGAAAACAAAGTTGTGAAAACTTTAGCAGGTTCTTATCCATTTGACCAGTTAATTCTGGGTATGGGTGGCGAACCAAACGACTTTGGAACACCAGGCGTGAAAGAAAATGGTTTCACCTTATGGTCATTTGATGATGCAGTGAAAATTCGTCATCACATTGAAGCAACCGTTGCTAAAGCAGCCATCGAACCAGATGCTGAAGTACGCAAAGCAATGTTAACATTCGTTGTCTGTGGTTCTGGTTTTACTGGGATCGAAATGGTCGGCGAATTAATCGACTGGAAAGATCGTTTAGCGAAAGATGCCAAAATTGATCCAGACGAAATTACATTAATGGTTGTTGAAGCAATGCCAACCATCTTAAACATGTTATCTCGTAACGATGCTGCCAAAGCAGAACGTTATCTAGAAAAGAAAAATGTTCAATTATTATTGAACTCACCAATCGTTGAAGTTGCAGCAGATCACATTAAATTAAAAGATGGTTCTGAAGTACCAACGCATACGTTAATCTGGACAGCTGGTGTGAAAGCAACTTCTGATGCCGCTGACTTTGGTTTAGAAGCAGCCCGTGGTAGTCGTTTAGTTGCGAATGAATACATGCAAGCAAAAGGTTACGAAGACAAAAACATTTATATCATTGGTGACTTGGTTTATTACGAAGAAACACCAAATACACCAACTCCTCAAATCGTTCAAGCAGCTGAACAAACAGGTCATACTGCGGCTGCCAACATCGTTGCAGATATTAAAGGCGGCGAAAAACACGCCTTTAAAGGAAACTACCAAGGATTCATGGTTTCCATCGGCGCGAAATGGGGCGTTGCCAACTTATTCGATAAAATTCATTTGAGTGGTTTCTTAGCCATCATTATGAAACATATCGTTAACTTGAAATACTTCTTTGATATTCGTTCTGGTTACTACATGTTCCAATACATTATGCACGAAATCTTCCATATTAAAGATGATCGTTCTGTTGCTCGCGGACATACGTCTCGTTACGGCAATGTCTTGTGGAGTGTTCCGCTACGTGTCTTCTATGGTATGGTTTGGTTAGTCGAATCAATGAAGAAAATTGTCGGCAACGGCGATTACTTGAAACCAAGCACTTGGTTTGGTGATGGTTCTTGGTTCACAGATAAAGTCGTTTTCCCATTCCCTTGGTTACAAGAACAAGTAACAACAGGTGCTTCTCAAGCAACTGAAACAGCAACAACTGCTGCAAGTGGTGCGGCGGATGCGGCGGCAAGCGGTGGTGCCGATGCGGCAACACAAGCAGCGCACTTTGGTTTAAGCTACGCTTACGGCGAAACACCAATGCAAGTGTTTGATCACATGCCTAAATGGTTCGAAAGCGTAATGAAATTTATGATGCCAAACCAAGAAGTTGCTTTGTTCATGCAAAAATTCATGACAATCGTTGAAGTATGTATTGCTTTAGCATTGATTGCTGGTTTATTCACTTGGTTATCAAGTGCTGCTACAATTGGTTTAACAATTGCCTTCTGTTTATCTGGCATGTTCTATTGGGTAAATATCTGGTTTATCTTTGTCGCTTTTGCTTTGATGAACGGTTCAGGCCGTGCTGTCGGTTTAGACCGCTGGGTAATTCCATGGATTCAACGCAAACTTGGTAAAGCGTGGTATGGTACCCCGAAAGCTAGATACGGCGGTAAGTAAGCAATCGATAATCGATTGACAACTACGAGCAAAAGCTGAGACACATGTCTCCAGCTGACTATCATAGGATTTAGTATGTGGGACAGCAGTCAAGCATGACTTTTGTCCCACATATTTTCTTTTATATAATATGGTGGCTCAACTGAGGTCGGGACAGAATCGTTTAGCTCCGAGAACCAAGTAGGTACTGTTCAACATCTATTTGCTTTGCAAATAGTGTTTCTCAGCAATAAGAAGAAATTTCCGAAAATTGTCATAAAATACAACGAGGAACGAGTTGATGTTGCATGATACCTACCCGGTGCTCTTTAATTTTTGGAGACCAAGTAGGTATTGTTCATCATCGAATCACTACGTTCTTCGTGATTCTCAACAATTTCGGCTTATTTCCGAAGGACCTTCAACTCTTAGAGCTTTAGCTCTTAGAAGTTGTTGAGGTCGGAGCAACGCGTAGTGTTGGTTCTGTTCCCGCCGTTTATCAGTTTTTGAGCTTGGAACAAAAATTCAAAATAATTTTTGTTCCAAGCTCGTTCACTGTGTTATGATAGACAAGAAAAAAACACCAAAGGAGAGAGAAGAAAATGACGATCAAAGAATTCATTAAGAAAAGTCGCTTGAAAACATGGGACGTTATTATTATTGCTATTTTAGTTCTTGGTTCTTTTCTGCCCCTTGTTGTTTTTGCCATGCAAAACCGTGGTCAAGAAGCGGCTACGTATCAAGCAGTCTTGAAAGTAGACAACAAAGTAATCAAAGTCTTTGACTTAAAAAAGGACGGCCCGCATTATACATATAAATACGAAGCAAAAGACGGTGATTACAACCTGATTGAAGTAGATGGTGATCGTATCCGCGTGAAGGAAGCCAACTGTGCTGACTTAGTGGATGTTCGACGAGGCTGGATTTCCAAACCTGGTGAAACCCCGATTGCCTGTCTACCCCACAATTTGTTTATCACCGTGGAAGCTTCTGATGGGAGTGAAGACGGTAGCTTAATTTATTAAGCACGACAACTATGAGCAAATTACACAAGAATATTTATATTGCTATGCTCGTTGCCCAAGGGGTCATTATTGGTTTAATCGAAAATATGATTCCTTACCCTTTCGCATTTGCTCCTGGGGCAAAGCTCGGTCTAGCAAATTTAATTACCATTATTGCGATTTTCACCATGCGTAAGCGTGATAGTTTTTTCCTGGTCTGTTTACGTTTGATTTTAACGACATTACTGGGCGGCACACTTTCGACCTTTTTCTATAGTGCCAGTGGTGCCTTATTAAGTTATTTCGGCATGTTGCTTGTCAAGCAGCTGGGGCCAAAACGGGTCAGCATTATTGGGATTAGTGCCGTTGGTGGTTTCTTACACAACGTTGGTCAGTTGCTAACGACCTCTTTCTTTGCTCATTCGTGGGCGCCGATGCTGTACTTACCATTTTTATCTCTGTTTGGGTTACTCTCAGGGATTGCCATTGGGATTGCCGCTAATTATTTACTACAACATGTCCAGACGTTACGAAAATTCCAACTGAATTATGAACAAACAACGAAACATAAGTGGAGTCAATTTTTCTAATTGAAAACCTGTCCGCCACAATTAAAGGAGTCATCTTATGAATATACATCCTATGTGGAATACCTATCCTACGTTATCAAAAGAATTAACAACTACTCTTCGCTTGATGGAACAAGCGGTTCAAATCGATAATCAAGAGATTCAAGCTGCTGTCCATGACATGATTCATTCTGGCGGCAAATTGCTACGTCCAGCCTACCAACTGTTGTTCTCTTATTTTGGTGAACAGCGGGACCCTAAAAAGGCGACAGCGTTAGCGGCTTCCATTGAATTACTGCATACCGCCACGTTAGTTCACGACGATATTGTCGACGAAGCCGATACGCGTCGTGGCTTGCCAACATTGCGTTCGCGCTTTGGAAATAGCACAGCCGTGTATACAGGCGATTATCTTTTTGTTTGCTGTTTCAAGCTCTTATCTGATTATTCTTCTTCATTAAAAAGCATTCAATTAAATTCGCGCAGTATGGAAAAAGTCCTGACTGGTGAGCTTGGTCAAATGGACAATCGCTATAATTTCGAGGTAACGATTGACCAATATTTAAAAAATATTTCCGGGAAAACAGCGGAATTGTTTGCGCTAAGTTGTTTTGTCGGTGCCTATGAAAGTGGCACCTCCCAACGTTTTGCCAAACGTTGTGGTGAAATCGGCGAAAATATCGGACTGGCTTTTCAAATTATTGATGATATTTTGGACTATACGCAAACTGCCGATGCTATCGGCAAACCCGTCTTAGAAGACGTACGTCAAGGCGTGTATTCTTTGCCCTTGATTTATGCACTTGAAGCCAATCGTGAAGTCTTGTTGCCACTTTTAATGAAAAAAGAAGCCTTGACCGATGAAGAAACACAGGAAATTTATCGTCTTGTCCATGAACTAGGTGGCGTAGAAAAGGCCCAACAATTAGCCACTCATTACACAGAAAAAGCGCTGAAAGAAATCAGCAAACTTCCTGAAACAAAGGCCCAAGCGAAAGAACAATTGTATGAAATTACACAAACGATTTTGACAAGAGAAAATTAAAAAAGCCGCTGGATCCTATTGAGGATTTAGCGGCTAGCTTTTTAGGTGATACCTTGGTATAATAAACACGAAGAGAGCGTACTAGACATACGCTCTCGGGTAGACCGTTTAAGACGGTAGCTTGATTTTAATACGGAAATAAACCCGTCAATCTTCGCTAAAGGTTATGACGGGTTTATTTTTTGTCGTTTTTATTACTGATTTTGACAATTAATGTTGCGAAAGCAATCGCAAGCATCAATGCTTCAAAGACAGTCACTACTATTCCTTTCTAGGGAAAGAGCAAACAAGCAAAAACATTGGCAGTCCCCCTTTTTTGAGAAATTGCCACCGTCATAAACTTCCTACTTGTGTAGTATAACACATTTATACCTTCCTAGAATACGCTTACTTTTTTTATTTACTATTCGACTTTTCCGTTTCAACTTGCTATAATAAACACGAAGAGAGCGTACTAGACATACGCTCTCGGGTAGACCGTTTAAGACGGTAGCTTTAATTTATTGGTTAATAAACCCGTCAATCTTCGCTAAAAGTTATGACGGGTTTATTTTTTGTCGTTTTTATTACTGATTTTGACAATTAATGTTGCGAAAGCAATCGCAAGCATCAATGCTTCAAAGACAGTCACTGCTATTCCTTTCTAGGGAAAGAGCAAACAAGCAAAAACATTGGCAGTCCCCCTTTTTTTGAGAAATTGCCACCGTCATAAACTTCCTACTTGTGTAGTATAACACATTTGCACCTTCCTAGAATACGCTTTCTTTCCTGATTATTCAACAGCCGCTTTCTTTTGTAATAAAAATCGCGCACTGTTTACTGGGATAAAACGATTCAGCCAACTAAAATTTTTTAGACTAAACAGACCGACCATCTTTTTTGATGGTCGGTCTGTTTAGTCTATTGCTCCGCCCTTACTCCTTCTCCGACAATGCTCGCCAGACATCAAATGTTTGTTTTAAGCCTTGGACATTATGAACACGTAAAATTTCTACGCCTTGTTGTGCTGCATACAAGGAAGCAGCGGCTGAGCCAAAATCACGGTTGGCTGGTTCTGGTTCGTTCGTTAAAGCGCCAATAGTTCGTTTGCGAGAAACGCCGTACAGTAACGGATAATCTTGGTAGCGAAAGGCGTTAGGATCTTTTAACAGTTGAAGGTTTTCTGCGACAGTTTTATGAAAGCCAATCCCTGGATCGAAACAAATTTTTTCTAAGGAAAGCCCATATTTTTGGCATTGTTCAATTTTTTCTGTATAAAATTGGTGCAACTCTTCTTTTAAAGAAAGCGATTGGCGTTTTCTAGAATGCATAATCACAACTTGGACTTCAGGATATTGTGCGAGGACTTCTGCCATCCCCGGAGTGTCTAATCCTTTGATGTCATTAATCATTGTGGCGCCAGCTTGAATCGCGGCTTCTGCTACTTCGGGATAGTAGGTATCCACAGAAATCGGCGCTAGAGAAGTCTCACGTATTTTTTTAATTAACGGTAATACTCGGTCTGCCTCAACTTGTGGAGAAACTTCTTCGTAGCCAGGACGTGTGGATTGGCCGCCAATGTCTAAAATATCGGCCCCCGCTTCTAGTAGATGAAGCGCATGTTGATAGGCCACGTCGACCGTTGTGTAGCTACCGCCATCAGAAAAAGAGTCGGGGGTCGTGTTGACAATCCCCATAATTTGGTAATTCTTTTTTAAATCAATCATTGTCACATTGCTCCTTTATCTGCTGAATCATCTTTCGTAAAGCCCGCATTCTAGGACTTATCTTCATTCGTTCACTCGTGGACAACTCCGCTAAGGTTTTGCCTCGGTCTGGTAAATAAATAATCGGATCAAAGCCATAACCGCCTGTACCGCGCGGTTCAACTAATTCACCAGTCAAAGTGGCTTCCGTTTGCAACAGTTTGTCGTCATCGAGTACATAGACCAACGTGGCTGATAAGGTTAACTCGCGAATCGACTGTTGCCCTTCAAATAAGTGCAACAGTTCGCGGTTCTGTTCTTCCGGATTGGCTGAATGGAAAAAGCGGCTTGTATGAATACCTAATAAATCAGGAAAAGCAGTTAACGTTAAGCCGCCATCATCACCTAACACTGGGCGGCCAATTAATTGTTGGAAAAAGCGAGCTTTTAGATAAGCATTTTCAGCATACGTAGTGCCAGTTTCTGCAGGTTGTTCTTGACTGGTTGTATACTTTCGATAAGAGACAAGTTGAATAGCAGGGTCCTTAAGTCCTGATTGCATTTCTTTTAACTTACCTTGGTTATTCGTGCCAACAATGATTTCCATTTTCTAACGTATCTCCATTAAAAATTGATTTTTCCACTCTTGTTCTTTAAATAGTCCGGTAAATTGAAATGTTTTGGTGCTACTTTGTGGTGTTTTCACGCCGCGCATCGTCATACACATATGTTCCGCTTCAATGGCTACTGCAATGCCTTTGACGGGAATATTTTCTTGGAGTTTGCGGGCAATTGTCACTGTTAAATCTTCTTGAACTGTGGGACGTTTGGCACAATGTTCTACTAATCTTGGTAACTTGCTTAGTCCCAATACTTTGCCACCTTCTGGCAGATAAGCGACATGTACTTTTCCATAAAATGGCAATAAATGGTGTTCACACATTGAATAAAAGGCAATATCTTTTACTAGAACCATTTCGCCTTCATTTAAGCTATCAAATAATTTATAATCATCAAATTCAGGTTCGGTTAATCCACTAAAAACTTCTGCATACATTTTAGCTACACGTTTGGGGGTATCAATGAGTCCTGATCGTTGAGTATCTTCCCCCACTGCTTCTAAGATTGTGGTAACTGCCTGCTCAATTTGCGCTTGTTTTTCCTGCTCCATCTCTACCATTCCTTTTCGCTTACTCGCACTTCTTCTTGATTGCCACTGCGCTGAATCCACGTAGCTATTGGCGTGCCCAATAATTGTTCCTCTGCGTAAACATCACTTAAGGGAATCAAAACAAATGACCGTTTTGTTAATTCTTGATGAGGAACTTGTAAGTGGGGGAACGCGACTGACTGTTCCCCTAATAATAAAATATCAATATCAATAATCCGCGGACCCCAGTGAATTAATTTTTTACGTTTCATTACTTGCTCAATCCCTTGGGTAACAGCCAATAACTCTTCAGCGGTATAGCTAGTATCAATTTTCAATACGGCGTTCAAAAAATCATCTTGGTCTGTATAGCCGTAAGGATCCGTTTCATAAAGTTTTGAAGAAGCCACAACCTGAATCTGCGGGTCTTCGTTTAAATAATTGCGGGCTTTCACTAAATTTGCGTACGGATCGCCGACGTTACTACCTAATGCTACATAGCCAATCATCTATACTTCTCGCTCCATTTCAATTTCAATATTGTCAAAAAGGCCGGGCATCGGCACACTATATTTTCTAATTTTAATGATAATTTTGTTCAATTGTTCTTGATAATCTGCGGAAATATCATCTAAAATAGCACTCGCTAAACCTTCGATTAAATCGTACGAGTGATTGTTTACTCGTTGGGCAATCAATTCATTCACTTCGGCATAATTGACAGTTTGAGTGACATCATCTGTTCGCCCTGCCTCAGCTAACGACAACTGCATTTCAAGGTCGATTTCTACTTGCTGTCCTAGACGTTTTTCTTCTGCCAAAACACCATTTTTTGTGAAAAATTTCAAGTTGTTAATTCTAATTTTATCCATCCTCTAACTCCCTACCCTCTGTTTTGCTGATTTTTTTAATCATAGCATATTTCTTGGAAAAGTCAGTAGTTAAAAGATGTTATTGTTTATTTAATAGCAATTATTTGCTTATCAACCACTAGTTGATTGAAACATATAGCGGAATAGACTACTCTAAAATCAAGGAGGTAACGAATAATGTTAATCCAAACTATTTTAAAAACACGGAGAATAAATAATCACTATACGCAAGAACAAATTGCCCAAAAATTACATGTCACTACACAAGCTATTTCCAAATGGGAAACTGGACAATCCATCCCTTCAATTGATAATTTACTGATGCTTTCTGATTTGTACAATGTTTCTATTGATGAGCTAATCCAAGGTAGTCCTTATTTTAAAAAGCCTCAAGTTGTTGGAAAAATTTATAATCTAAAAAAAGGAATTTTATTTTGTATTGTTTGGACTTGTTTCTCTTTGCTACTTACTGGTTTTGGTTATCAACCTTTTTGGTTGTTTAGTGCAATCATATTTATCAGTCTACTTTTAGTTTTTCCAATCATCTTTTCAGATTATTGGATAATTAACCAACAAGATATTATGGTCCATCAATTCTCCAGAAACCCGATTCTGAAAATCATTGAATGCATAAAAAACAGTTCTACACAAATAAAAATTCCTTATTCTGAAATTGAATCCATAGAAATCATTTATACCAAAAAGATAAGAGCGTCCGCTTTTGATAGTAGTCCCGACTATTTTTACTTACTAGTCACCTATAATAATCAAACCACAAAGTTATATTTAGATATCTATGCCAAAAGATTTTTACCACAATTTATTGCGTTTTTATCTCGACAAAGAATTACTATTATAGATAAATCTGAAATCATTGAATTACTCGTTTCTGATACTTCCTTATATCAACATTTTAATGAAAAAAATGTTGCAACTGATAATAGAAAATAGCTAATTTCATCACGTTTGCCAGCACCCAATTGGTTATAAATTGAATGAAATAACTCGTGTATTCAAAAAAGAGCGTTGCTGATGCAACGCTCTTTTTTGGGGTTTATTCGCCTTTTATCGCATTGTTACAAATTCTTCTGAGCCTGTTGGATGAATCGCAACAGTATTATCAAAATCTGCTTTGGTCGCGCCCATTTTAATAGCGACTGCAAAGCCTTGTAGCATTTCGTCAACACCGATGCCGATGCCATGCAAACCGACAATTTTTTCTTCTTTGCCGACACAGATTAATTTCATGTCGCATTTTTGACGGTATTCTCCTAAAGCGAAATACATTGGCGTAAAGCTAGAGCGATAGATTTTCACTTGGTCTTTACCATATTCTTCAAGCGCTGCTTTTTCCGTCAAGCCAATTGTCGCAACTGGTGGATGGGTAAAGACCACCGTTGGTACTAAGTTATAATCCAAATATAAATCGGTTTGTCCGTTAAATAAGCGTTCAGACAGGCGCCGACCAGCGGCAATCGCGACTGGCGTTAAGTCGATTTTCCCAATGACATCGCCGACTGCGTAGATGCCATTTTGCGTGGTATTTTGGAATTTATCTACTTTGACGTAGCCTTTCTCATCAAGGGCTACTTTCGTATTTTCTAAGCCTAATTGATCCGTGTTCGGCTGACGGCCTGTCCCGAAAATCACGGCATCTGTCGTGATTGATTCACCATTTTCAAATGTAATAACGTACTCATTCTGCGCCGTTTTTTCAATTTTAGCTGGTGTTGCATTCGGATGAATTTGCATGCCCATTTCTTGATAGCGTTCTACGACTTTTTCAGAAAGCATGTCATCAAAGCTTCGTAATGGTCGTTCATGACGGAAGGCCCAATGTGTTTCCGCGCCTAAGCCATGTAAGGTTCCTGCTAATTCGGCTGCGATGTAACCCGCACCGACAAAGACCACACGTTTTGGCATTTCTTCTAACGCAAAGAAGCCGTTTGAATCTAAGGCATATTCTTCTCCTGGAATACCTAGTTTTTTTGGACGACCACCTGTCGCAATTAGAATGTGCGGCGCCGTATATTCTGTCCCATTGACTTCAATTGTTTGCTCCCCAGTAAACGTAGCGTAACCATGGATACGTTCAATGTTGTTACTGTCTAAACCACGATTATACGCACCATGTAAGAAGTCAATATATTTTTCACGATTTTCAACTAATTGTTTAAAGCTAAAATTTTTGATTTCAACATCAAACCCGTAGCCTGCTGTATCTCTTTCCATCATTTCCATCATGCTGCTGGCTTGCCACATGACTTTTTTAGGCACACAACCAACGTTGACACAGGTCCCACCAATTTCGTTGCCCTCAATTAAAAGGACGTTAGCTCCGTGCATTCCTGCGCGGTTAGCAGAAGCAATCCCGCCACTACCGCCACCAATAACAATATAATCATAGGTTTTCATTTATTCTGGCTCCCTTTCAATTTGAACTTTCTCCTTTATTATCGCAAAAAATAGCAAAAAAAGACAGTCGTATTACTTACTTTTGTTTAGTTTTCTGCTGCTTCTGTTTTATGGATTCGTTCCATAAAAGCACTGGGGGAAAGGAATTCAATCGTAGCATTGTCGAAGGGAATTCCTAAATCTTCTTTCGTTACGTTTGGGTTCATTGTAATGACGTAAAGTGTTTTGCCTAAGGAAAGTGCAATCCCAATTTCTAAATAACTTAGTCGGTCAAAGTCACCATTAATAAAAACGTAGGTTGCTTCGTGAAGATACCGTTTTATCACTTCAATATCTGTAAACATTCCGGTTTGAACACAATCTGCTAACCCGAAGCCCACTGCACCCATACAGCCATGCTCATCTTCAAACAGCTGAGGATCTACCAAAAGGTCCGTTTGAATACGAGGGTTTTGACCAATTTGGTAGGCGAATAATTTAGCCATAGTTATTCCTCCTTCTTTTACTATAGCACAAAAAGGAAACCCTCATATGCCAGAGGATTTCCTTTCTTTTAATACATGTTCCCAACCACTTTTACTCGTAAGCGGGTTGCATTTTCTGGATGATAGGCGAGTGGTGTTTCTTCCACCTCGACTAACTCGATTGTGCCAGGGACTGCACCCGCAAGTTCAGCTTGTTGGACGGCTTTTTCTTGGGCATCAGTCAACGCCGCGTCTCGTTGGATTTTTGAATAGACATAAATTTGTTCGTATTGTCCGCTAATCTGAGCGATAGAGGCACCGATGGCATTCGCCACTGCCCCGTTTTCGTTGCGAATTAGCGCTTTAACACCTGTCAATTCTTCGGGGATGATAATACTCCCACCACCAACTAAAACGACCGTCACGTCTGCGGAACTGGTCTTCATGCGATCAATCGCTTCACTGACCAATTCGCCAATTTTTAGGTACACTTTTTCCGCAAACGCTTGGTCTAAATGAGCCACTTTGCTAGGATCACCGACTTGGGCATGGCCTAAGCGAACCGCAATATCAGTGGTCGTTAATTGTGTGCCGCCAAAAACAAGGGCCTCTTGTGTAATACGGTAGCCGACACTGTCGGGGCCAACTGTCACAGAACCATCTGGTTGTTCACGCACTAGACTGCCACCGCCGACACCAATTGACACGATATCTGGCATTCTAAAATTGGTCCGTACCCCGCCAACATCAACGGCCAGTGAAGATTCTCTTGGAAAGCCATCCACTAACACGCCAATGTCGGACGTTGTGCCACCAACATCTAAAACAACCGCATCTTTCAAGCCAGCTAAGTATGAAGCGCCACGAATACTATTGGTTGGTCCACAAGCAATGGTTAAAATAGGAAACTGTTTGGCATAAGTTAACGACATTAACGTACCATCATTTTGACATAAGTACACTTGGGCATGATGAATTTTTTCTTGTTCTAAGGCTTGTTCAAAGCCTTCGCTGGTCACTTTAATTACTTTGTGCAACGCAGCATTCAAAATTGTCGCATTTTCCCGTTCAATTAAACCGACAGACCCAATCATTGAGGAGCAAGATACAGGAACATCTGCCCCTAACACTTCCTTCGCAAGTGCTTGAACAAACAATTCTTGGTCATTTTTTAAAGAAGAAAAAACGCCAATTACTGCGATTGCCTCTACTTCTCCTCGCCAAGAGGCCAAAATCCCACGTAATTCTTCTTCGTCCAGTGCAGTCAATGGTTGTCCATCATATTCGTAGCCGCCATGTGCTAAAGCATACGTTTCTGAAAGAGTGGCCACTAAATCCTTGGGCCAAGCTGTGTAAGGCAAGACCGAAGCGGTTGCTGGATAGCCCAAACGAAGGACCCCAACTTTTGCTAATTTTTTTCGCTCAACAATGGCATTCGTACATTGGGTCGTGCCCAACATTGCATGTGTGACTTTGGTTGGGTCCACTGCTGATTCTGCCAAGACTTTATTTAAGGCGCCGGCAATCCCTGTTTGAATATCATCGGTTGTTGGAACTTTCACTGAATGAATCAAGTTTAATTGATGATCTAAAATAACAGCATCTGTATTTGTGCCGCCGACATCGATACCGATTTTATACATTTATTTGTCCTCCTTCGCTACTAAGTTTTCTAGTGGTTGATAATCCATTTCGTAGCCGAAATACCGAGGACCCACTGTTTCGATACCTTTTTTCGTTCGCCAAGCGGCATTCGCTTTCAAGCCCATTACTTGGACACGTTTGCCGTATTTCAAGCTTTCTGTTGTCACAGGCGTTAAAGTTTCTAAATCTACCATACAAATCAAATCAGGCGTCATCGCAATCACCTGACCATCTTTCTCGGCAATTAAATTTTCATTTTGAAAATGGACGACTGCTTCTGAACCAGCATCACTGTTTAAGCCACTCAATTTGACACGTCCCAAATTGAAGCCACCTTTTACTTCTCGTTCCACATCTAGAATTTTTCCTTGGAACAATTCAAAGCCATCCGTAACTTCTACTAATGCTTGGCGTTTTTCTTGTTCATCTGCATAGGTACCTCGAATCACTTTGCCAATTTCTTCTGATAATGTCACGATGTTGTGAATACCATAGTCTTGTAATTGTTTGCCTGTCGCGGGATAAATACTCACTAAAGCACTGGCGCCCATTTCAACCGTTTGAACACGAGCAAGACGTTCTGTCCAAGTATTATCAATCGTTTCCATAATGCCAATATTTCCTTTTTCATCGGTAATTGCCATAGGGGTCGCTGACATCCCATTCAAATGGAACGTTACCATAGGCAATTCTGGAAAGGCCCGACCCATACCATCGCAATCCACCAAGGGAATGCCTAGCTTCGCTGCAACAACAATTGGAATCATTGAATTGACGCCCCCAGCTTCCATTGGAAAGGTTCCCGCAATCGTTTCTTGGTCTAAATATTTTCCTAACTTCTCAAAGACACGGACGAATTCGTCGCCTTTGGGAAATTTTTCAATTGCGACAGATGGGGCACCCATCATTGCGGCGGGTAGGAAAAAATCCTCCGCGGCAATTTCTTCTGGAGAAACCAGTTTGACAGGTCCGTTTTCTTCGATGGCGGACAAAGCCATCATTTTACCAATGTAGGGATCACCGCCACCTCCTGTCCCTAAAAAAGCTGCTCCTGTAGCTATATTCTCAATTGCTTCTGCATCTAAATAACGCATTCTCCGACACTCCTCTTCTTCATTCCATTTCTAATGATTCGGTGTTCGTCTGTTGACGTTTTGCACCGAAATAATAAATAACAAACGATAAAACAATGCCAATTAGCGGTTGGTTAGGCAATTGAGGGGCATTGGGAAAGAAACTCATAATCACCGGAATGCCCCCCACTGCAGCACCAATTAGCCATGAAAAAACACCTAATTTATTCACGCCAGGCGTTGGCTGCCATTTGGTTCGATCGCCTTTGTTAATCAACCAATAGGCAGCAATCATTACACCAGCCACTGGTGGAACCATCGCAGAAAGGACAGACATAATCGGCGTAAAGTAATTTAAGATCCCCACAACTGCTAATAAGGTCCCAATGGCGCCGGCCGCACCGACAGCGACTTTTTCTTTTTCTTTTGGAATATCAAAGACATTAATCAAGGCCAGTCCGCCAGAAAAAGCATTCACGGCATTCGTGGTCCAAGTTGCTAAAATTAGCGCAATAATTCCTAAAACTGGAAAACCGAGATTCATAAAAACTTCCGTGATATCTGCGGTGTTCGAAGCAATGGTCAAGACCGCACCAACGCCAATCATCAACAAGCCTGTCGGTAAAATCCCTAATGTGGCCGCTTTAACCACATCTTTACGAGAAGAAACATATTGAGAGTAGTCTCCAGCAATTACTGCGCCTAATGCAAAAGAACCGACAGTCATTGAAAGACCTGACATAAAGCTTCCTGCTGTTTGAGGGGTATATTGACTAACAGCCGCCCAACCGTTGTTTCTTAACGAAGCCACCAAGCCATAAAGACAAACCAGAACTAACACAGGAACCGCAAAATAATTCAGAATTTTCAATATTTTTATGCCATAAAGAGCCGAAATAAGCATGATAATTCCCCAGATTAAGGAAGAAAGCGACACAGGTAAATCAATGCCGTAAATTTTTAAAAAGTTTGTGAAGGCGCTGCCGCTGACATTGGCTTGCAAACCAAACCAACCTAAGCAAGCAATCGCTAGAATAATGGAAATAATCTTTTGCGAACCTTGAATGCCAAACACTTGAGAAGCGACTTTGACAGAAGGTTCTTGTAAGTCGGAACTTTGAATTCCTTGTAAAATCATTAAAATAACAATAATACCGTAACCAATAAATCCTGTTAACAAAGCTTCCCATAAAGGCATGCCTGCAACTAACGTTCCTCCAATAATTAATCCTGGCACGCTAATCATTGCGCCCGCCCAAACAAATGCTAAGCTAAGCCACGATTGTTGTTGCTCGTTTTTTAATTTCATTCTCATTCCTCCTTAATTATTTTTTCAATTATAACGAAAAATCAGTCATAGGTCTTTTTCAAATTGAAAAAAATATCGAGGAAGTTTTGGCTTAAAATAAAAAATAGACAAGAACCTGGGACAAAAATCACTTTGGATTTTTGTCCCAGGCTTAAAAATTGATAAACGGCGGAAACAGAGGCAACACTACGCGTTGCTTCGATCTCAACAACTTCTAAGATGTTTTCTCGACATGCGTCTCGTCACAGTACAGCCTTCAAAAGAGCTACAGCTCTAAGAGTTGAAGGGCCTTCGGAAATAAGCCGAAATTGTTGAGAATCACGAAGAACGTAGTGATTCGATGATGAACAATACCTACTTGGTCTCCAAAAATTAAAGAACACCGGGTAGGTATCATGCAACATCAACTCGTACCTCGTTGTGTTTTATGACAATTTTCGGAAATTCCTTCTTATTGCTGAGAAACACTATTTGCAAAGCAAATAGATGTTGAACAGTACCTACTTGGTTCTCGGAGTTAAACACTTCTGTCCCGACCTCTGTCTGCTTTTTTCATTCATTCGTGACCAAGCGATATAAGATCATCGCCAAATAGACTTCATAGGCTTCGGCGGCGTTGGTCATATCATAGCCGAGCGCTTCATTAATTTTACTGATACGATATTTGACCGTATTTTTATGAACAAATAGGCGTTCGCCGCATTCTTTAAAATCACTACTTGCATCTAGTAAAAACGTTCCTAATGTCATTAACTGCTCTGATTCTTTTAAGAGAGGTTGGATAACTGCTAAGCGTTGTTGGATTGCTTCTTCTCCTGCTTGGAGACACGTCATCATTTGTTGAACTGTACGAATTTCCGCGATTGATAACACTTTTCTTTGTGGATAGACGCGCTTTAAAAACGGCGCGACTTGATTAGCGGTTTGGTAGCTGACACGCACTTCAGTCGTGTTACGAACTTTCGGACAAAGGATGATTTCACCTAAATAGTCCTGATAGTCTGTGGCTTGCAAGTATTCTTTACTAATCGTGGCTTCAGGCTGTTTGTGTAAATAATTACCTAAGAGAACAATCAGGTAATTTTCTGTTTGCTGGACAATCGTTGTTTGGTAATAGTAACGTAGGAAATCTTTCAAATCTTGCTGAATAGCGTGGATTTCTTGTCCTTGTTGCCAAATAGGCAAAAGCCACATCGTTTCGACAGAAGAAATATCAATCATTAATTTTTTGGCTAATTGGTACATCTTATCACTTTCATCGTTAATGATTGCTTGGACTAAGGCATACTCACTGACTTCGTCATAGTTTTTCCCCCATAAATTCAGAGCCATCTGAACGACTTCCACCGCTTGATTCATCTCAAAAGAGGTTAACTGCTCTTCTTCTCGAATGAAGTAAAGCTTCAATGTTTGTCCATCTTTCTGAGGAAGTTTTTGCGAGGTAATGAAGTAGGTCGTTTCTCCCAGCGCTACTTTCTCTTGTGATTGATAAAGTAACTTGGTTAAGGGTAATTTCGTGCTTCGCGGCCAATTGATGGTGCTGATGATTTCATTGGTATATGTGGTTAACGCAATGTTGACTTTTAAAAAATCGGATAGGATTTTCAAGGTCATTTCCACACTGCGGTTTTGTTCAGGCAAAAGGGAAACTTTTTCCAAGAGGTCCGTTGCAAAAGAAGCCATTTTATTTTTATTGACTAACAATTTCATGACTTCATAAATGACTTCGTTGTAGCGTAATGTGGGATCATTTTTAGGCATTTGGATTAAAATAAAACCTAAAGAATCCGCTAATTGAATCACTTCCTCTGCAACTTTCGGTACGATAATCCCAACGTAGTACAAGATTAGGCCTACTTCGCCTAATTCATGGAGATGCCGAATCGTTTCACATTGCTTCACCACATCATGACGAATGGCACAAAATGAACCAATCAAAATTTCGCCAGCATGGTATTCATTTGTTTTGTGAAGTTTTTCCGAAAACAAAGACATATCAGAGACTTCTAAAAAAGAAAGAGAAGCAACAGATGTGTCCAATTGGTTTTTACCAGAAAGTACCGTCGCTTCTCGCAAAGACGGTAATTTTAATAAATCATTCACGCGGACACTCATATTTACTCCTCCTTTTGGCTGGTTTATTTTTTCTTACGAATCATATCGCCGACTGCAACAGGTTGCGTCACTTCCATTGTTAATAACATCATGGGATTAGGTGCCCGATCGATCGCTTCACCGTCTTCATTATACATCTCTTTAACGGTTTGGTGGAAATGGGTAAACCCGGGACCATAAAATTCAATTTCATCGCCGACACTGAAAAGGTTCCGTTGACGAATCGTTGCGACTTGCGTCTTTTCGTTGTACGCAATCACTTCACCAACAAATTTATATTGTGGAATTTTACGACGTTCGCCGAATAATTGTTCATTTTCACTTGGTGTATTGTAATAAAAACCAGTTGCTAATTCACGTTGTGCTACTTTCCATAATTCATCAATCCACTCTTGTTGGCAGACATAGTTTTCAGGGTCTTCCATGTAAGAATCGACGGCTTTTTTATACACATTAGCGACTGTCGAAACATAGTGAATGGATTTCATGCGGCCTTCAATTTTAAAACTATCGACACCATTTTCAATTAATTCTGGAATATGTTCAATCATAGACATATCTACGGCGCTCATTGAAAACTCTTCTTCAACTTCCCCTTCGCTGGTTTTGCTCCGACGTTCTGTCCCAAAAGGCATATCAAATAACTCGTATTTCCAACGACAAGATTGAGAGCAACCGCCACGATTGGCATCCCGCATCGACATATGGTTGGATAAAGTACAACGTCCTGAATATGAAATACACATTGCTCCATGAATAAAGGCTTCAATCTCAATGTCCGTATTTTCACGAATAGCTGCAACTTCCTCCATTGAAACTTCGCGCGCTAATACCACACGTTCTAAGCCTTCATTTTTCCAAAATTCTAATGTTTCATAGTTGGTTGCTGAAGCTTGTGTCGATAAATGGATAGGTAAACCTGGTGCTTCTGTCGCACAAATTTCGATTAAAGCTGGATCGGAAACAATCACAGCTGAAATTCCGATGTCTCGCAATTCTCTGAAAAACGCTCCTGCCCCTTCCTGGTTTCCTTCATGAGTGACCATATTGGCAGCGACATAAACTTTCGCATTATGTTCGCGGGCAAAGGCTACGCCTTCCGCCATTTCTTCTGGCGTGAAATTTCCTGCGCGGCTACGCAGACCGTAGGCATTCCCTCCGATATAAACGGCATCGGCACCGTAACGAATTGCGACTTTTAGTTTTTCTAGCGTCCCGGCTGGAGCCAACACCTCGGGACGCTTCAATGTTCGTTCTGTCATTACTTTCATGTTCTTCTTCCCCTTAAATGAATCAATTTATTTTATTGCGTCGGCACTTAAATCAAAGAAACCATTATCTAAGCCACGACCTGTTGGATGTAATTTTTCAATTTCAGCTGTTGCATGAGCTGCTTGATCTTCTGACCAAGTTCCCGCTTCAAGTGCTGCTTTCGCTTCAGCAAATAAGCGAGCAATCGCGACAAAATTTTCACCTGGTGTGTAAAGGCCATCGAGCTTCCATGTGCGATAGTGATGGTCATACAAGTTTGTTAACTCATTCATCAAGTTCACATCGTTATTGGCAAAAATATGCGTACCATGACTATCTTCATAAATGGAATAGTGGGTTTCTGGTTTTTTGGGTTCAGAAATAAACAGCCCTTCGTCTTTCGTAACCCCTTTGTCGTTCTTTGTGTAATTGTAGTAATTTTGAATTAATGGGCGTTTCGATTGATGAATACACGTCGCCCCATAGACAAGAATTTCAGCTGGAACTGCTAAGTTTTCTTCCATTGCTACCATTTCTTCAAAAGGCACTTCCCGAGCTAGGACAGCTCCGATGGCTCCTCGTTTACTCCAAAAATTGATTTGACGTGAACTCGTTACCAAGGTTTCGCCATCATAAACGTAAGGAATTTCTAATCCATCTCGTTGCATAATAAACACAATCCCTGGATCACCCAAAGTAATTTTATCGACGTTGATTTCTTTTAAAAATGTCAGATACTCTGGGACTAATTTCATTTTTTCAGGGTGCATAATGCCATTTACTGCAACTAGCACTTGTTTGCCCATTTCATGTGCACGTTTCACAATCTCGCGTTGTTCATCTCGTGTAAAAGATACGGGCAAACGCAACCCGAATGTTTCTTCTCCAATATATAATGTATCCACACCTGTTGCGAGTAATTCTACAGCCTGCTCAACAGATTCTGCAGTTGCAATCAGTTCAATCATAAATATAGCCTCCTTCTTTATGACCGTTTAATAGTATCATACGTTCACAAACTTTAAAAGAGCCTATCTGTATTAAACGTACATTTTTCACAATGTTTCCGAAAAAAATTTTGGTAGAGAAGCGCCATCCGCTTACCTACCAAATGCTCTTTTTTTTAATTACTGGTCATCTGTTCTTTGGTCACTCGTTCAAGTGGTATTTTCGTTCATAAAACGTTACTACAATGGTGAATAGCCACGCTGCTGCTAAGCCTAGCAAGCTACCCAAAACAATCCCCAAAAAGCGGAATTGAATCAACGTTATCACGTACTGCTGACGAACGAGCAATGAAAGCATCAGAGCCATAGGCGTTGTGAAAAATTGCGCCAATCCATAATTACGACGAATAAAATACTCAACGGTCACAAATAAGATCGTAATCACGACAATCGATTCAAAAGTTGTCAAAGCTAAATTAAGCAGAAAAGCGGAAATAACCAATCCAATCGTTGTGCCAAAAATTCGCTGAATATTTCGCTGCTTAATCGCACGTAAATTGTCTCCTTGTAAAATGGATGCACAGGAAACGACTAACCAATACGGATTCTGTAAATGTAAACTTTCGCTGATATATACAGCAAAAAATAAGACAAAGCTATAATATATGCTATCTAATGGCGCTTCTGGATGCCGATAAATTCGTTCCCGTAATGATCGCTTAGCTAGCGGGGCACTGATTTCCTTCTCTGTAAAATGCAACACTAGTGCAAACAAAATGGAAAAGCCAATGCCTAATAACATACAGCCACTCATGAACGGAATTTTTGCTAACGGAATGCTCGTACTGGCACCCATCGCTGTCACCATCACACCAAAGAAGGCCCCTGGTTTTGAAATATCGTAGACTTCAAAGAAAAAGCGGCCACCAAAACCGACCAGTGCAACAACAATGGGAATAAGCCATGCAATATGGGTCGATAACATGCCTAACAAATTTCCTAAAAAAAGGTAACTACCGACCACAGATAAACGAGTCATTAACTGTTTTAATGGTAACGGCTGATAATATAAAAAAGTAAAAATACCTAACGAGCCAAAGCTTGAAATCAATAATTGATGATTGATATAGCCCAAAAAAAGAATGCTGAACATAACCAAGCCAGCAAACACTAGTCGAAAAGGATTATCCTTTGGACGCTGATAATGTAGTAATTCTCGAAAAAAAGATTGTTCCATTCCATCACCCCTCCTTATTAACGTAGCACAGAAAAATCAATCTGGCAATTCTCAAAAAGAAATCGCCACTGGAAAATAGAAAAAGGAGCGTGGGACAGAAGCAACCCCTTCGGAAATAAGCCGAAATTCTCCAAAAATTAAAGAACAATTTTCGGAAATTCCTTCTTATTTCTCGGAGTTAAACACTTCTGTCCCGACCTCCTTTGCATCTCATCTATACAGTTTGTAATTCTTTCGCTTCTGTCTTTGGTGCTTTTGGTGCCCGCACATTTAACGTAATTTTGCCTTTGCTAGCGCCTAAAGTTACTTTATCCCCTAACTGAATTTGACCAGAAAGAAGGGCTTCACTTAAACGATCTTCCACTTCTTTTTGCAAGGCCCGACGAATTGGACGTGCGCCATATTCTGGATCAAACCCGACTTTACCAATAACTTCAATTGCAGCTGGTGTGATTTTCACTTTAACCTCTTGTTCGGCCATCCGTTTCACGACAGATTGACTCATAATTTTTACGATTTCATGAATTTCCTCTTGTTTCAAGGAATGGAATACAACCGTTTCATCAATTCGGTTTAAGAATTCTGGACGGAAGGCTTTTTTCAATTCTTCCATGATTCGTTTTTGCATTAATTCATGATTTTTAGAAATGTCTTTCACATTGAAGCCGACATGTTTTTCTTCACGAATCGCTGTTGCTCCTAAGTTGGAGGTCATGATTAAAATCGTGTTACGGAAATCGACTTTTCGTCCTTTGGCATCCGTTAAATGGCCATCATCTAAGACTTGTAATAAAATATTAAAGACATCTGGATGGGCTTTTTCTACTTCATCTAGCAAAATAACGGAATAAGGACGTTGACGAATTTTTTCAGTTAGTTGGCCGCCTTCTTCGTAGCCGACATAACCTGGAGGAGAACCGATTAAACGGCTAGTACTGTATTTTTCCATAAACTCAGACATGTCCACGCGAATCAAAGCTTCTTCGCTGCCAAACATCGCTTCGGCTAAGGCTTTGGCAAGTTCCGTTTTCCCAACCCCTGTTGGCCCTAAGAACATGAAGGAACCAATCGGTCTTGCTGGGTCTTTCAAGCCACTACGCGCACGACGGATAGCGCGTGAAACAGCTTCAACTGCTTCATTTTGGCCAACGACCCGTTGATGTAAAATGGTTTCTAATTCCATCAATCGTTCGCTTTCTTTCTTCTCTAGCTGCTGCAAAGGAACGCCTGTCCATTGTGAAACGACCCCAGCCACGTCTTCTTCTGTTACTTGTGTACTGTAACCAGACAGACTTTTTTCTTTCACTGCAATCAATTCTTCTAGTTTTTCCATCACTTGTTTTTCTTTTTGACGAATCCGAGCGGCACTTTCAAATGATTGGTTTTGAATGGCCTCTTCTTTTTCCGTAATTAATTGAGAAATTTCGGTACGCAATTCATTAATTTCTGAAGGTTGATCTGCCTTATCTAAACGAACTTTTGCTGCAGATTCGTCCATTAAATCAATTGCTTTATCTGGTAATTGGCGGTCATTTAAATAGCGAATCGATAATTGAACCGCCGCATGTAGAGCTTCATCTGTAATTTCTACGCCATGATGGTTTTCATAGCGGGAACGCAAGCCTTTTAGAATTTCTTCTGCTTCTTCTGGGGTTGGTTCTGCTACTTGAATACGGGCAAAACGACGTTCCAAAGCGGCATCTTTTTCAATATATTTTTGGTATTCATCCAGAGTTGTCGCACCAATTGTTTGCAACTCGCCACGTGCTAAAGCAGGTTTTAAAATATTTGAAGCATCAATCGCCCCTTCTGCACCGCCAGCACCGATCAAGGTATGCAATTCGTCGATAAATAAAATGACTTGTCCATCTTGATAGATTTCATCGACAACTTTTTTCAAGCGATCTTCGAACTCACCTCGATATTTGGTTCCAGCAACCAAGGCACCCATGTCTAGCATCATTAAACGTTTGCCTTGCATATCTTCAGGGACTTCCCGGTTGACAATTTTCTGGGCTAAGCCTTCTGCTATCGCTGTTTTCCCAACACCTGGTTCACCGACTAAGACAGGATTGTTTTTGGTACGGCGACTCAAAATTTGGATCAAACGACGGACTTCGGTCCCGCGACCAACTACTGGATCCAAGCTTTGTTCTCGTGCTAACTTGGTTAAATCTCTTGCTAAAGAATCCAATGTTGGCGTCCCTTGTGGCGCATTTTTACTTTGACCATTCCGACGACGTTGTGCGCCATTGGGTTCGGAAACGCCCATTTTTTTCAATAATAATTGACGCATTTTGGATAAGCTTAATCCTAAATTCACTAAAATTCTAGACGCTAAAATTTCTTCGTCTCTTAACAAGCCTAATAATAAATGCTCGGTACCAATCTTTTGAGCCCCTAAGCGCTTCGCTTCATCTCCAGCATAGGCAAAGATTTGTTTGGCTCTTGGTGAATAAGGTAAGTATAAGTTGTTATTTCCCATTGGACTTTGCATGGTGCCATAGCCACTTAAATGCTCAATTTCTTCACGGATGTCTTCTGTGTCAGTATTCAATTGTCGTAATGTTTTTCCGGCAATCCCATTTGGTTCTAAAACGAGTGCTAATAATAAATGCTCAGAACCGACGGATTGGTGACGAAAATACTTCGCTTCTTCTTGGGCAATCGCCAGTACGGCTTTCGCACTTTCTGTAAATAGTTCATCCATAGTTATTCCTCCTCATAGCTCAAGCGCTCTAAAAATGAACGCATTATTTGAGCTCTTAGAAAATCTTCGTGATTCCCCAGACCATTCAATGTGCTTTTACTTAAAGCAGCTAGCATTAAATTGCCTTCCTTTTTCGTAATCACTTCTTCTTCATACAATGTTTGAATAAATGTTAGCGCATCTTTTTCTGTTAAGGTTGCGCCAATCAATTGATCCATTTGTTTTAGTAATTGATCGTTATCTGAAATTTGTACTTTGACAATGCGAATATAGCCGCCTCCACCACGTTTACTTTCAACTGCGTAGCCTCGTTGGATGGTAAAACGTGTATTAATTACATAGTTAATTTGTGAAGGAACGCAATTAAATAAATTAGCCATTTCCGCCCGACGGATTTCAATTTTATTACTTTCTTCTAAAATCTTTTTTAAATAAGCCTCGATTAAATCTGACGTATTTTGATTACTCATAGTCTTCCATCCTTCTTCTCTCTTGACTAATATTGACCATTATTATATCGAACTTTGCCTATTAAATAAAGAGGAACGCTTTGACTTTAATAAAAAAATGCAAAACAGGAGGAGCAACCTCAGTCAAACTGATTTAAGTTCCCCTCCTAAAATTGAAAATATGTTATTGAATCACAGGCAGACAATGGCTCCGCCTTAATGTCTCACAAAAGCGATTCTTCGCCATAGGCTTGATCCAAGGCTTGTTGAATATCTTCGATAATAGATGTTGGCTCTTCCAAACCAACGTACATGCGAATGTGCGCTGGCGACAAGCCTCTTTTCTGAACAGCCGCCAAGTTATTGCCTTTGAATACAGGCAAGGCCAAACTTTCAAAGCCACCCCAACTGACCCCAATTGTGACCAGCGTCAATGCGTTCACAAATGTTTTCAAACGTTCAAAATCGGTATCTTTTAAATCAATCGCAAACAATGAGCCATAACCTGTTAAATATTTTTCTGCTAACGCTTGTTGTTGTTGATTTCCTACAAAAGGATGATATAAGCGGCTGATTCGCGGATCCTTTTGCAAAGCCAACAGCACCGTTTGGATGGCTTGAGACTGATGCGCCAACCGAACGGGCATGGTACGAATACCTCGTAACGCTAACCAAGAATTGAAGGGACTATTGACTGCGCCTAAAGCTTGATGACCATGTTCAAAAATTTGATCTACAAGCGCTGCTTTGCCAATGACAGCCCCTGCTACAATATCCGAATGACCACCAATATATTTGGAACAAGAATGAATCACCAGGTCCACATTATGGCATAAAGGATGCTGAAATAACGGTGACGCCCACGTGTTATCAATGACAGTGTATGCGCCGATTTTTTGTGCTAACGCAGTTATTTTTTCTAAATCTAGCAGTTCAAACTTTTGTGAGGACGGACTTTCAAAGTAAATGACTTTGGTGTTTTCCTGAACAAATTGAAAAAGTTCTTCTGTTTCTGCAACGTCTACTTTGGTCAAGGATACGCCAAATTTCTCTAAATATTGCACAAACGAAACAGATTCTCCATAAATTGTGTTGACCATTAAAACATGATCACCTTGTTGGAGCAACGTAAACAGCGTTGCCGAAATAGCGCCCATTCCTGAGGCAAAAACTTTACATTTTTCTCCACGTTCCAAACGAGCAATTTTTTTCTCTAAAATTTCTGTTGTGGGGTTGGTGCCACGTGTGTAAACATAATTATTTTTTTCATCTATACTCGCTGCCATAAATTCTTCGTAAGTTGGAAAATAAAAGGAAGAGGTTTGAACCAACTCGGGCACCATCGGATGATACATTTTTTCCATTCCTTTTTCCACTTCACAGCAAATATTTTTATCATTCTCAACATGCATTTCCTTCACTCCTCTTTCTCTACAATGTTTCTGGTACTTCATGGGCTTCTTCTTTTTGATATTGTCGATCTAAGGCTTTTACAAATGGATAATAAATAACGACACTAGCGGCAACAGCTAAAACTTGCGTCACTGCACCTTGCCATTTTCCCACTAAAAAGCCCGAAAACAGAAAGGGCGTAGCCCATGGTGCTTGAATGTTTGTAAACATTGGCATGAACCCAATTTTCATTGACAGAAAGGCAATCAAGACCGATACAATCGGCGCGACCGCAATCGGAATCAATAATAAAGGGTTAAAAATAACTGGGAGTCCAAAAATCAAGGGTTCATTAATGTTGAAAAATGCTGGAACAAACGAAATTTTCGACATGGCTTTCATTCTAGATGAATGTCCGACGATGGCCATTGCAATAGCCAAGCCAATCGTGCAACCAGCGCCTCCAATTGTGGCAAATTGATCGAGCATTTGGACCGTGCCAAAGTTGCCACTTTGAGCAGTTAATTGCCCTAATTCCGCTAAGCTTTGGTTTTTGTCTGCATTCGCATATAAAATAGGATATAGCATGGAATTGATGACAGTTGGATGAATCCCAAACCACCAGAACAGTCCATTTAAGCCAGCCACAATAATAATTGCAAAAGGGGTTCCGATTAAACCTTGCAGTGGCGCTTGAATCACCGCATAAATTAATTGCGGGAAGGAATCCGCAAACGAAAGCCCAATCCCATTAATCAATAAAGCCACCGCTACCACAAAAATCCCAGGAATCAATGCACTAAAAGCTTGGCTCACCATAGAAGGCACGCTTTCAGGCATTTTGATGACTAATTTTTTCTTAATACAGAAACGAGTCAACTCAACCGAAAGAATTGACATAATAATGGCCGTAATCACCCCTTGCGTTCCTAACCAATCAAACGATAAAACTTTCGTCACAACTTCGCCTGATTCAGTGGTCACCGTTTTCGGTAAAACGACTACGTAAGCGACAATTCCTAAAATTAATGAAGTTAAACGATCCATTTCGTAACTTTCCGCCAATTTATAGGACATCGTCCCGGCAAAAATAATTCCCATCATGTTGAAAGTCGCTCGATAAGCTGGTGAAATCATATCCGCCCAACCTGCACCGAAAATTCCATCCATAAAATCGCCATACCCTGCTACTGGAAAATCTGTAATCAACATAAAAATCGATCCAATAATTGTTAACGGCATAATTGCAAAAAAACCATTTCTTAAGGCTTGAAAATAACGTAAACTTGTAATCCTTGAAACTTTAGGCACTACGGCTTGCTCCACCCAGTTTGTTAACTTATCCATTTCACTTCTCTCCTTAATCCTTTGTGATATCCTCATCATAAAGAAACCGCTTTCTGATGTAAATACAACTAACTGATTCTGTAACTATGTTTCATAATTCATACGC
>NZ_CP118962.1:2817500-2866949 GCF_029024925.1 Enterococcus faecalis
TTGAGAGTAGACCTCTCAAAACTGAACAAAGTAAAGACGAAATGTGTATTTCCGTAATATTCCTTAGAAAGGAGGTGATCCAGCCGCACCTTCCGATACGGCTACCTTGTTACGACTTCACCCCAATCATCTATCCCACCTTAGGCGGCTGGCTCCAAAAAGGTTACCTCACCGACTTCGGGTGTTACAAACTCTCGTGGTGTGACGGGCGGTGTGTACAAGGCCCGGGAACGTATTCACCGCGGCGTGCTGATCCGCGATTACTAGCGATTCCGGCTTCATGCAGGCGAGTTGCAGCCTGCAATCCGAACTGAGAGAAGCTTTAAGAGATTTGCATGACCTCGCGGTCTAGCGACTCGTTGTACTTCCCATTGTAGCACGTGTGTAGCCCAGGTCATAAGGGGCATGATGATTTGACGTCATCCCCACCTTCCTCCGGTTTGTCACCGGCAGTCTCGCTAGAGTGCCCAACTAAATGATGGCAACTAACAATAAGGGTTGCGCTCGTTGCGGGACTTAACCCAACATCTCACGACACGAGCTGACGACAACCATGCACCACCTGTCACTTTGTCCCCGAAGGGAAAGCTCTATCTCTAGAGTGGTCAAAGGATGTCAAGACCTGGTAAGGTTCTTCGCGTTGCTTCGAATTAAACCACATGCTCCACCGCTTGTGCGGGCCCCCGTCAATTCCTTTGAGTTTCAACCTTGCGGTCGTACTCCCCAGGCGGAGTGCTTAATGCGTTTGCTGCAGCACTGAAGGGCGGAAACCCTCCAACACTTAGCACTCATCGTTTACGGCGTGGACTACCAGGGTATCTAATCCTGTTTGCTCCCCACGCTTTCGAGCCTCAGCGTCAGTTACAGACCAGAGAGCCGCCTTCGCCACTGGTGTTCCTCCATATATCTACGCATTTCACCGCTACACATGGAATTCCACTCTCCTCTTCTGCACTCAAGTCTCCCAGTTTCCAATGACCCTCCCCGGTTGAGCCGGGGGCTTTCACATCAGACTTAAGAAACCGCCTGCGCTCGCTTTACGCCCAATAAATCCGGACAACGCTTGCCACCTACGTATTACCGCGGCTGCTGGCACGTAGTTAGCCGTGGCTTTCTGGTTAGATACCGTCAGGGGACGTTCAGTTACTAACGTCCTTGTTCTTCTCTAACAACAGAGTTTTACGATCCGAAAACCTTCTTCACTCACGCGGCGTTGCTCGGTCAGACTTTCGTCCATTGCCGAAGATTCCCTACTGCTGCCTCCCGTAGGAGTCTGGGCCGTGTCTCAGTCCCAGTGTGGCCGATCACCCTCTCAGGTCGGCTATGCATCGCGGCCTTGGTGAGCCGTTACCTCACCAACTAGCTAATGCACCGCGGGTCCATCCATCAGCGACACCCGAAAGCGCCTTTCACTCTTATGCCATGCGGCATAAACTGTTATGCGGTATTAGCACCTGTTTCCAAGTGTTATCCCCCTCTGATGGGTAGGTTACCCACGTGTTACTCACCCGTCCGCCACTCCTCTTTCCAATTGAGTGCAAGCACTCGGGAGGAAAGAAGCGTTCGACTTGCATGTATTAGGCACGCCGCCAGCGTTCGTCCTGAGCCAGGATCAAACTCTCATAATAAAAGTTAGAACAATCTTGCGATTGTTAAGCTCAATTTGTTTGCTAGCATATTGCTTGCTTGTTAAAAATGTTTGTTGTCTTGAATTGAATCAAGACGCCCTACACATTTGGTTCGTCTATTCTTTGTTCAGTTTTCAAAGGTCTACGTTACCTCGCAGCAACTTTTATATCATAACAAACTTTCGTTTGAATGTCAAGAACTTTTTTTAAAAAGTTTTTTAAGTTGTTTTGCTCGGTTGTTGTTGTCTGTTGTGACAACTTCTATATCTTATCATCTCGCTTGTTATTTGTCAACAACTTTTTTGTTGTTTTTTCAAACTTTTTTCGAGAGATTTGAAATCAAGAATTGTTATTTAATTATTGATTTCTGAATCGCTCAGCTGTGTGACTCGCCTTGCGACATGTAATAATATACCAAGATTTCAAGCATTGGTCAATCATTATTTTCACTTTTTTTAAACTTTTTTTCAATACCGATTATTATGATTGGTATAGGTATTTTCGTTCGTTTTTTACCCCCTTTCATCCTTTTTTGGCTATAGTTTATTAACTTTTAGCAAAATCTTCTAAATTTATCGTAATATATCAAGGATTTTGTCCTTTTTAGCAATTATTTGTTAAAATATGGAAAAGAGATTTTTTTATATATGGAGGAAATGAACGCTTATGAAAATTTTAGTTGCAGATGATGATAAAGAAATTGTAGAACTATTGAGTATTTATATTCATAATGAAGGATACGAAGTCGTGAAAGCTTATGATGGAAAAGAAGCGTTATCCAAATTGCACACAACACCAGATATCGATTTATTAATCTTGGACATTATGATGCCAATCATGGATGGAATGGAAGTAGTGAAAGAACTTCGAAAAGAATCGCAAATTCCAATTATTATGTTAACAGCAAAAACAACCGATATGGATAAAATCAAAGGCTTAGTTGCTGGTGCAGACGATTATGTCACCAAGCCTTTCAATCCTTTAGAAGTAATGGCTCGGGTGAAGTCTATTTTACGTAGAAGCCAAATGCAATTAACCAAAGAAGAACCCGATGAATTAGAAGTCGGCCCATTAATGATTAATAAGGACTCTCACGAAGTCAAAACAATAGAAGGAAAAGAAATTCAATTAACCGCTCTTGAGTTTGGTATCCTCTATCTATTAGCTAGTCATCCAAATCGTGTGTTTAGTGCGGATGAAATTTTTGAGCGTGTGTGGCAACAAGAAAGTATTGTTTCTGCTAAAACCGTGATGGTTCACGTCAGTCATTTAAGAGATAAGATTGAAGAAGCAACTGGTGGAGAAAAAGTCATTCAAACAGTGTGGGGAGTTGGATATAAGATCGATGCTCGTTAAACCTAAAAAGATTGAAAAACAAAAACGAATTACCTTAACTTCTAAAGAAATCAGCGAGTTATTAGCAGAAGCAATTGTGACAATTGTTTTATTACTACTATTAAATGTCTCAATTATGTTCCTTTTAGGACAACTACTTAGTGAAAACTCGCTCTTAGCTGGTGTCATCTGGGCCACTAAGGATGCGGTCGCTAAAGAATTAAATACTGATTTGTTTTGGAGCTGGAATAAATTTGTCTTACCTATTTTCTTTTTAGTAGATGCAGCTGTTCTCTATTGGCGCTTAATTCGTCGCTACCACCAAATGCAATTGCGTCATATTATCAGTGAGTTACATTACATCGCTGATGGTAATTACAATCACCGCATTCCGTTTGAATTAAGTGGTGATTTAGCAAAAGTCGTGACGAGTATTAACGGTCTGGTGGATAGTACTGTCGCAGCCATTGAAGATGAACGGCGAATTGAAAAATCAAAAGATGAATTAATTACGAATGTCAGTCATGATATTCGGACACCGTTAACTTCTATTATTGGTTATCTGGGATTGATTGAAGATCGTCAATTTCATAGCCAAGAAGATTTACTGAAATATACGCATACCGCTTACGTCAAAGCGAAACAAATGAAATTATTAGTTGATGATCTTTTTGAATATACAAAAGTCCGTCAACCAAGTGTACCGATTCATACGACGACTTTTGATATGGCACAATTAATTGAACAGCTTGCTGCCGATTTTGAATTGGAAGCGAAAAAGATTAATATGCAAATCCAAGTAAAAGCCAATCCAGCTTCTTTAATGATGGAAGGCGATACAGAAAAACTAGTCCGAGTCTTTAACAACCTTCTTTCAAACGCTTTGAAATATGGCAAAGGCGGCCATCATATTGTGATGGAAGTAGACAAAGTCGGCACCGAAGCAATTATTGCTGTTCGCAATGATGGACCAGCTATCCCTAAACATTCTTTAGATCAGTTGTTTGACCGCTTCTATCGTGTCGAAGAATCCCGATCACAAGAAACGGGGGGTACTGGTTTAGGTCTGGCTATTGCACAAAGTATTGTCGCTTTACATGGTGGATATATTTATGCGAAGTCTGATCAAAAGTGGACTTCCTTTATTATTCATCTACCCTTACAGCGTACCAACAAGAAATCAGAGAGTTAATTGACATCCCTGAACTTTTTCGGTATTCTATAGAAAAGAGAAAACTAAGAGAAAAAGTATTTATGGCACTGAATTCCAGAGAGTTTGCGGGGGTGCGAGCAAACATTCATCTATAAAGAAGTCCGTCTCTTCCAGGTGTCCAGCGAAATAAGTTGGAACGGTCTGCAGCCGTTATCTGCAAATCAAGGGCAGTAACATTACTGAACTTGGGTGGTACCGCGAGATTTCCAGTCATTTCGTCCCAAGAATATTTATTTTTGGGGTGAGATGGCTTTTTTGTTGTTTTCTACAACAGTTATTATTGATTATGTACTAATTTTAAGGAGGAAAAAATATGTTAGATGTAAAAATGATGCGTCAAAATTTTGACGAAGTAAAAGCAAAGCTACAAACCCGTGGTGTGAAAGAAGAAATCTTAGTGGAATTTCTGCGTTTAGATGAAAGTCGCCGTGATTTATTAGTCAAAGTCGAAGAAATGAAAAAATACCGGAACGATGTGTCTGCTGAAATTGCTCAATTAAAACGGAACAAAGAAGATGCAACGGCCAAAATCGCGGAAATGAAAGAAGTCGGCGGTAATATTAAAGCGTTAGATGCAGAAATTAATGCTATTGACGAAGAGCTACGTGGGATCACAACTACTTTACCGAACTTGCCAGATGATTCTGTGCCTGTTGGTGCTGGTGAAGAAGAAAATGTAGAAGTACGTCGTTGGAGTGAACCAAGAACTTTTGCTTTTGAACCAAAACCACACTGGGAAGTCGCTGAAAACTTAGGCATTCTAGATTTTGAACGTGGTGCCAAAGTAGCTGGTAGCCGTTTTGTTTATTACAAAGGCCTAGGTGCTCGCTTAGAACGTGCGTTATACAACTTCATGTTAGATTTACATGTTTATGAACATGGCTATACAGAAATGATTACGCCTTATATCGTTAATGACACCGCCATGTTCGGAACTGGCCAATTTCCTAAATTTAAAGAAGATGTCTTCCAATTACAAGATACGGATTTAACGTTAATCCCAACGGCGGAAGTCCCTCTAACCAATTACTACAACAATGAAATTTTAGATGGCAAGGATTTACCAATTTACTTTACGGCCTTGAGCCCTTCTTTCCGTTCTGAAGCTGGTAGCGCTGGTCGTGACACACGTGGGTTAATTCGTTTACACCAATTTAATAAAGTCGAAATGGTTAAATTTAGTGATGCAGAGCATTCTTATGAGGAATTAGAAAAAATGACGAATAATGCCGAAGAAATTCTGCAAAAACTGGGATTACCTTACCGTGTCATGGCTCTTTCAACAGGTGACATGGGCTTCTCAGCTGCGAAAACTTATGACTTGGAAGTTTGGATTCCCGCTCAAGAGACATACCGTGAAATCAGTTCATGCTCAAACTGTGAAGATTTCCAAGCGCGCCGTGCGATGATTCGTTACCGTGATGAAAATGATAAAGTCCAATATGCGCATACACTCAATGGTTCTGGTTTAGCCGTAGGACGGACAGTCGCTGCTATTTTAGAAAACTACCAAAACGAAGATGGCTCTGTAACTGTACCAGAAGTCCTAGTTCCTTACATGGGTAACCTAACAGTTATTAAATAAAGGGAAGATGAAGGTCGTTGTCTGATATCAGATAACGGCTTTTTTTCTATAGGAAAAGGAGCCTGTAACAAAAATCCAAAGTGATTTTTGTTACAGGTTTAAAAATTGATAAACGGCGGAAACAGAAGCAACTCCTTCATTCTACAGAAAAAGAGGCAGACGTCGAAATGACGTCTGCCTCTTTTAAATTTCAAAAAAATCAGCTTTTATTTTATTGAACAGAATAGTTTGGTGCTTCTTTTGTGATTTGAACGTCATGTGGATGTGATTCTTTCAATCCGTTACCACTCATTTGAACAAATTGTGCTTCTTCACGCAACGCTTTCAGGTCTGCTGCACCGACGTAACCCATCCCTGATTTCAAGCCACCGATTAATTGGAAGACAATATCAGAAACGCTTCCTTTGTAAGCGACACGTCCTTCGATTCCTTCTGGCACTAATTTGTTTGCTTCATTGACACTTCCTTGGAAGTAACGATCACTTGATCCTTTTTCCATTGCACCCAATGAGCCCATGCCACGGTAAGTTTTGAAACGACGGCCTTGATAAATTTCAAATTCGCCTGGAGATTCATCTGTACCTGCTAACATACTTCCTAGCATTACAGCATGTCCACCAGCAGCTAAGGCTTTCACGATATCACCAGAATATTTAATACCGCCATCAGCGATAATTGCTTTACCATATTCTCTAGCCACAGAAGCAGCATCATAAATCGCTGTTAATTGAGGAACACCAACACCGGCAACGACACGTGTTGTACAAATTGAACCAGGTCCAATACCAACTTTGACAACGTCAACGCCGACATCATACAATGCTTTGGTTGCTTCAGCAGTGGCAACATTACCAGCAATTAATGTTGCTTCAGGGAACGTTTCACGAATTTCTTTAATTTTGCGAATAACGCCGGCACTATGGCCATGTGCAGTATCGATAACAATCGCATCGGCACCTGCTTCTAATAATGCTTCCGCACGTTCGAACGTATCACTAGTGACACCGACTGCTGCCGCCACAAGTAAACGACCGTGTTCATCTTTGGCAGCATTTGGGAATTCAATCACTTTTTCAATGTCTTTAATTGTAATTAAGCCACTTAAGCGACCTGCTTCATCAACGATTGGTAATTTTTCGATTTTATGTTTTTGTAAGATTTTTTCTGCATCTTTTAAAGATGTGCCAACTGGCGCAGTGACTAAATGATCTTTTGTCATGACTTCTTCAATTTTGATTTGGTAGTCCGTTACAAAACGCATATCACGGTTTGTAATAATTCCGACTAATTTACGGTTTTCCATTGTTTCTACAATTGGCACACCGCTAATACGGTAACGACTCATTAATTCTTCTGCATCCACTACTAAGTTTGTTGGTGTTAGAAAGAATGGATCAATGATAACGCCGCTTTCAGAACGTTTGACTTTACGTACTTCGTCTGCTTGTTGGGCGACAGTCATATTTTTATGTACGACACCTAGTCCACCTTGACGAGCCATCGCAATTGCCATATTACTATCTGTAACAGTATCCATACTGGCACTCATCAATGGAATATTTAACTTGATATTTTTAGCTAATTGTACACTCATGTCTACATCATTTGGTAAGACATGGCTTTCTGCAGGGATTAATAGCACATCATCAAATGTAAGACCTTTTTTCGCAAATTTTGTTTCCCAATTTGACATTTTTTTGTCCACTCCTCAACTTAATTTTATATATGAAAATAACAGATAATACTAAGGAAGTCAACTAGATTTGTTTAAATAATCAATGAGGAATAAAGGACAAAACGCCAAAATCGGTTTGTCCTTTATTAAACTCTTCCTAATTAAGGTCCTACTTTCATCGTTGTTCTTTTATCTTGTGTTTCTTTTTTTGTTGTAAAAATCGGCTAAATCCAAAACCACCAACAGAAAGCAAGGTCATCATTGTCCCTATTTTTTGCACTTTTGTTCTTTGGTAACGGATGTCGACATGTCCTGTACCAGATAAAGAAAGAGCGGCTAAGCCTCCTTGATTGGTTAGGTTCATTTTTTTAGCGCCCGTTTGGTTTTTCATTTGAATCGTGGCTTGATAGCCTAAGTAATAAATAAAAGGAACGGTCACCTTCGCTGATTGCTTCACCACTTGGTAGTCAAATGAAATTTTCCCATAAGGCATTCTAACATTTGTAATGGTTACTTGTGCTGCCGAATAATCAAGTTGTCGTTTTTTCTGTTTCAATAATTCCTGATAATTGATTTCATCTGGCAAATATTCATGGCCCGCACCGATATAAAAAGGCGTTGGTTGCTCATACTCAGCTTTTGTTAACAGGTGGCCTTGTTGTGACTGAATACTTTGATATTGATAAATGCCTAAATTGCTGATGGCAAGGAAAACCAACAAAGCCACAGTCCAAAATTTACGGAAAACACCCCATTCGTCTTGTGAAATGAAAAAAGCGAGCATTACGGAAAGAATCCCTAAAAACCGCCAAGGAAACTGAATCGTATTTAAAGGCGTGTGGTTCAGCCAGTGCCAAGGAAAAAGCGTAGTAACCATCAATAAGAGTACCAGCGTCAAACCAATAAACCGTTTGTCCTGAATTTTTTTGCTAGCAAGCGAAACCACTGCTACAACAAGCCCTACAAACAAAAGGGTTCCTAGATTCGCTGTTTTCGCGTGAAAAACACTGCTCTTTAAACTATTAATGAAAAGAGAAACAATGGGATAACTTCTTTCGGAAATATAAGTGAGTGGATTGGACGTAACTTTAAACACTTGATTTTTCATTTGTTCAGCAACTGGTAAAAGATAAAAGGCCAGCCAAAGCAATGTCAGACCTGCAGCCTTCGCTAATGCCCACAGGACCTCCTTTTTAAAAAACTGCTGCCAATAAAACAGAATGTATAACCCAATCCAAATAGAAACCATTTCAATAGAAATAAAGTGAGCCAACCCAATCCCAGTCATCGCCAGCGTTAACAACGGCCAACATTTCGTGGTTCCCTTTCGTAATAAAAACAGGCTCGCTAAGACCAACGGAAAAAAACTTAGCGCCAAAAATTCTCCTAACGCTTGGCGATTAAACAAGTCTTGCATGCGGTAGATAGATAAGCCATACAAAATGGCAAAGAGATAGCTTCTTTTTTTAGAGAGCGCCATTAATCGGCCTGCATAATAAGTAAGACTAAATGTTGCCAAGTTTACCGCAAACACAAAAATCGCCATACTAGCGACAAAGGAAAGCCCCAGAACACGCAAAAGCGCAGGTAAATAAAGATACGCATCTGGATAAAACAAACTAGAGGCATAGCCATAGCCTCCCAAGAAAAAATAATTGATTTTAGGAAACCAGTCGTTGTTTTTAATTGCTAATGCGAGGCCTTCCACCCGATTTTGATGAAAGCGGAAATCACTTGCTCGTAAAAAATTCTCTTGAAAATAGACAAAATAGAGAGAAAGTCCACTTAATAAGAGAAAACTAATAAAAATGAGTAGCCGCTCGTGTTGACGGCACCAAGACTTCACTTGTTGTCCCATAAGAGGCTCCTTTCTTTAGCAAACTTCTGAAAACAGAAGCCTGGGACACTAGTTTTTTCGACTAATCCCCCAGGCTTTAACTGTTAAAACGCTCTATTGAGAGAGCGACTTTACTTGTTGCAGTTTCTGCGTCAGCCGAGCGCATTCACAATTGAGCGCGCGCCGTTTATTGACGTGTCATGAAACTACCTTGAATATTGTATTTTTTCTTGAAGAAATAGCGTGCTACAAAGGCTAACGCACCGATTACTAAAGCAATCATCGGATCTAAAATGGGATTGATTACTGGTGGCAGCATCGCTGAACCAGCGAAAACTGCAATCCACAAGAACATTCCGCCAAATAGAATGGCGGTCGTTTTTAACCAACCAGGACGTTTGCTTTTGTCGCCACCTTGACGATCAAAACGGTAAACATATTTGTGCATTAGATAGAAAACATAACCCCCAGCCATCGCACCTAAGATATATGTGGTTAATCCGAGAGGCTGTGCGGTTCCTTTTGAAAATAGAGACATCGCCGCTAACATGATTGTTAATAAACCAAGCAATAATAAGGTATTGTCGAGCCAAATCATCCAGCCCGCTGGTTCTTTGACTTCTGCTGGTTTATTTAAAATTGCTTCCGTCCGTTCTGAAACAGTGCCAAATAACTGACGGGCTGTTTTACCTGTTTTTTGACCGGCTACTAATTCTGGTAAAATACCGTGTAGAGCCAATGCTAGCTCCTCTTCAGATAAATTAGCCGCTTTTAATGATTTTTTTAAGTCAAAAATGTATTGTTCATTTCTTTTAGTCAAATTCTGTTCTAATTGACGATTCTCAGCCACGATTGCTCGTAATGCTTCTGCTTCCATAGTTGTATCCTCCTCACCCTCATGTAGAGGGAACCTCTTTCTAAACGGCTGAATGGCCTTAAATATGTGGGCTTACCCCAAAACAAATTGCTTGTTGGGCATGGGTCTTTTCTTAAACGTTAAAACGGAACAACATAACATCGCCATCTTGAACGACGTAGTCTTTTCCTTCTAAACGAACACGGCCCGCTTCTTTGGCAGCTTGCATATTGCCATATTTATCTAGGTCTTCATAAGAAACTGTTTCCGCACGAATGAAGCCTCGTTCAAAGTCACTGTGGATAATCCCAGCTGCTTGAGGTGCCTTGATTCCCTTACGGAACGTCCACGCACGAACTTCTTGTTCACCAGCTGTAAAGTAGGTAGCTAAGCCTAACAAATCGTACGCCGCACGAATCAATTGATCTAAGCCAGATTGTTCAATGCCCATTGCTTCTAAAAATTCAGCCTTGTCTTCTTCAGAATCCAATTCAGCAATTTCTTCTTCTGCTCGCGCACTAACCACGATTACTTCCGCATTTTCACTGGTTGCAAAATTACGAACTTGTTGTACATACTCGTTGTTGTCTGGATCCGCCACTTCATCTTCTGAAACATTTGCTACATAAAGGACCGGCTTTGTGGTTAATAAGAAAAGAGATTTAACAATTTTCTCTTCTTCTGGCGTAAATTCAATCGTACGAGCAGATAAACCTTCTTCTAAAACTGGTTTAATTTTGTCTAAAACAGCTAATTCTTCCACCGCTTCTTTATCTTTTGCTTTCGCCATTTTAGCCACGCGAGTATAGCGCTTATTGATTGAATCTAAATCTGCTAAAATTAGCTCTAAATTAATTGTATCAATGTCTGCTAAAGGATCAACGAAATCCGCATCCCGATTTTGTTCACGCATGATATTTTCGTCATCAAAACAACGAACCACGTGACAGATTGCATCTACTTGACGAATGTGACTTAAAAACTGATTTCCTAGCCCTTCTCCTTTACTGGCACCTTTAACAATTCCGGCGATGTCTGTAAATTCAAACGTTGTGGGAACTGTTTTTTTCGGTTTTACTAGTTCTGTCAAGCGTTGTAAACGGGCATCTGGTACTTCAACCATGCCGACGTTTGGATCAATCGTTGCAAAGGGATAATTTGCAGCTTCTGCTCCTGCTTTTGTAATTGCGTTAAATAGGGTCGATTTACCAACGTTTGGTAAGCCGACAATTCCAGCTGTTAGTGCCATTTGTTTTCCACTCTTTCTCTCAGTCTATTCTCTTTTCTATTAGAGGCATCAAAGCATTAGTCTGCTTTTTTCTCGATTACTTTTTTTAATTTTTTAGTAAAATCACGACGCGGCATCATGACAATATGCCCGCAATTCGTGCACTTGATTTTGATATCAGCGCCCATGCGAATGATTTGCCAACGATTTGCTTGGCAAGCATGCGGCTTTTTCATTTCGACAATATCGCCTAAATCATACATGTTCCAAGCCTTCTTTCTTCTCTTACTTATATAAAAATACCATGATTACAATACCATTTTTTAACGAAACTAGCAAAAGGATTTGTGACTTTCTGTCTTACTTTCTCACTTTGCTTTTTATTCCTCGTCAAAATGAATATCTAAAATATCTAAAATTCTAGCCAAATCCGAAGAGGACAAGTACTCAATTTCAATTTTCCCTTTGCCTTCTTTTTCTTGAATCGCTACGGTTGTCCCAAATTTATCCATTAAGCGGTCTTCACTTTCACGAATATAAATGGGTTTTTCTTTGATGGCTTTTTTCGCTTTTTTGCCCTTTTTGCCTTGTGTTTCGTTTAATTCAGCGACAAGTTGTTCTAATTGTCGAACCGTTAAATTGTCTTTAATACAACGATTAGCTAATGGCAATAGCTGTTCTTTGTTCTTCAAGCCTAATAACGTCCGTGCTTGACCCATTGACATGCTTTGTTTTTGAACCATTGCTTTGACCGCATCTGGTAAAGTTAGCAACCGTAAATAATTGGCAATATACGGGCGACTTTTGCCCAAACGTTCTGCGACTTCCGCTTGTGTTAATTTCAAATTTTTCATTAGCATTTCATAGGCTTCTGCTTCTTCTAGCGGATTTAAATCTTCCCTTTGTAAGTTTTCCAAAACAGCAACTTGCATCATGGATTCTTCATCAAATTCGCGAATAATTGCGGGAATTTTTTCTTTGCCGGCTAATTTAGAAGCCCGGAACCGACGCTCACCTGCAATAATTTCATAGCCTTTAACTGCCGATTTACGAACAATAATCGGTTGAAACACACCGGAATGTAGAATCGAGTTTGCAAGTTCTTGTAAAGAGGTTTCATCAAATGTTTTCCGCGGTTGGTAAGGATTGGGACGAAGTTCGTTTAATAGAATTTCTGTCACTTGTTCGTTCTTAACGTCGACATCTTCTAGCTTTGCGATATCTTGAAACAAGGCATCGATGCCTCTGCCTAAACCTTTGCCTTTATTCATTCTCCAACACTTCCTTTGCTAGTGCTTGATACACTTCGGCACCTTTTGAGCGAATATCATAGTCAATGATTGGTAAACCATGACTTGGTGCTTCGGATAAACGGACATTTCTTGGAATAATCGTATCATAGACTTTTTCACGGAAATATTTACGGACTTCTTCAACGACTTCGGCACCTAAATTGGTCCGAGCATCGTACATGGTTAACAAGACCCCTTCAATTTTCAATTCAGGGTTAAAATGTTTTTGAACCAAGCGAATCGTATTTAGCAATTGACTCAAGCCTTCTAATGCGTAATATTCACATTGAACAGGAATTAGAATCGAATCACTTGCTGTAAAAGCATTGATTGTTAAATGCCCTAGAGAAGGCGGGCAATCAATTAAAACGAAATCATACATGTCTCTTACTTCATCAATTGCTAATTTCAAGCGCGATTCTCGAGCCATCATTGAAGTTAACTCAATTTCGGCGCCTGCTAATTGAATAGTTGCAGGGACAATATCTAAATTTTCACGGCTGGTATGTTGAACCACGCTAGTGATTGGTTCTTCATTTACAAGGACATCATACACATCATGTGCGACATCTGGTTTAGGGACACCCATGCCACTGGTAGCATTTCCTTGTGCATCAATGTCGATCAGTAAGACTTTTTTGCCTAAGTTTGCTAAACATGCGCCTAAATTTACAGTGGTCGTTGTTTTACCAACGCCGCCTTTTTGGTTCGCTACAGAAATAATTCGTGTCATGTGTGTGCCTCCATCTTATTTAATCGGTTGTTTATTTGGTAATCCAGGTTTTCTGGGATATTTTTTAGGGGTTTCTTTTTTCTTTTGAATCACGACAATGTGACGTTCGTCTGCCGTAATCGGCAAAGTAAAACCAACTTCTTTTTGAAATTGACCGCCTAATGTAGCGATTGCAGGTTTTGCTTCATTAATTTCTTCTTCACTTTTCGATGCTTTTAAGGCTAAAAAATAGCCTTCTTTTTTAACTAAGGGTAAACACAGTTCACTTAAAACATTTAATCGTGCAACTGCTCGCGCTGTAACGTAATCAAACGCGCCACGAAATTCTGCTTTTTGACCAAATGTTTCTGCACGATCATGATACAAAGAAACATTAGCCAAACCTAGTTGATTCACCAACTCTGTTAGGAAAGTAATTCGTTTATTTAAAGAGTCAACAATTGTGACATTTAATGAAGGAAAAACAATTTTCAAAGGAATACTTGGAAATCCTGCGCCTGCGCCAACATCACAAATGGCTTTGTCACTGGCAAAGTCTTCAAAGAATGCCAACGAAACAGAATCATAGAAATGTTTCAAATAAACTTCTTTTTCTTCTGTAATGGCTGTTAAATTCATTTTTTCATTCCATTCTACTAGTAAATGGAAATATTGGTCAAATTGTGTCATCTGTTGGTTTGTCAATTCAATGCCTTTTTCGGCTAATAGTTGTCTAAATTCTTCGGGTAGCATAAAGACTCCTTCCTTTTTTGTGAAACAGAAAAATGTTTCACAATCATCTTTTCCTACTTTAACGCAAATAGCAATTTCTTGCAATGCTTTTCGGAAGATTTTTGCCTGAATGATAAAAGAAAAACCCGCCTTTTTATGTAGTAAAAAGTCTCTAGCCACGGGCCAAAATGTTCAATTGGCGGCAACGAAAACCGCCTTTCTCTAAGAGTAAAACAAGCCAATGTTTCATGTGAAACATTGGCTTGTTTTACTTACTATAATCATCGCACTTTATTTGTCGTTCTCTGCGGTAGTCGTATTCTTGGATACGGGGACTTAACCAACCTTTTTTGGCTGTTTTTCGTAATTGATGATCAAATCTCCCTGGTGGTGAACTATCTAGTAATTCATGGGTACGATTATTCCGATTTGCATAATTAAACGATTCACCATTCAAGACTTTTTCCTGGTATTCATTGTTTTTGGCCGCTTGATAATAAGCTGGATTACTAATTAATCTGCCTCGCCAGTCTTCAACTAACACATCCCACTGGGTTACAAAGGTCCCTTCTTCATTCAAAATAAACTCACTGTGAAAATTAGGCGTCAATCGTTTCTTATTAATCAAAGAATAAGATGCCCCCTCAGGGTATTTGTTGTGTAAACGAGCAGAGCTTTTTTTCAGTTTCCGCCCGCCCATTCCTTGCGGCTTGGCCGCAAAAACATAGCGTTTTAATGCCTGTTCATCGGTGTCCCCTTCTTGTTTAAAAAAATCGCGGATATACGTGATATTTTGACGATCAATATACATTCTTAATTGATGTATCTTTTTCGCTTTCTCTTGATTAAAGCTCCCAAGAAGACCTAACGGATAGGCTTTTTGAACTGTTTTTGCCAACAAATGCCAAAACGTCGCATGCGGTGCAATCGTCTTCGAGAAACGATAAGGTCCTACTAATTGCAACATGCCATGCTGATCCAACACTGCACCTAATTGCCATAACAGTAACGAGAGCTTTTCTTGCGGACGATAAGCCGAAAAGCGAAATAATCGCTCATACGCTGAAGAGCCCACTTCTTCCACTTCAGAAAACAGTTCCGTGACTGCTGTTTTCGCTTGCTCAAGTGGCAAGAAACGCGTGTCTTTTATGGCGCTTTCCACTAATCCATAAACAGCTTGGCGGTCCCAGCCAGCGTCAATCGCCGCCTCTACACCAGCACTCATTGCTTGTTGTAATTCTTGCCAACGTCCCATCTTCTCGCCGCCTTTTTCTATATACTTCTTCTATAATGATAATCCTTTCCCCGCAAAATGCCAACTGCTTTAACGCAAAAAAACAACCCGCCCTTTGGGGAAGGGCGGGCGGAGGAGTTAAAAAATGAAAAAGTGTTTTGTTAGGGTTTTGTTTATCGGGTATGTTTAAATAATAGCCGTTAAATGTGAAGAAACTATGGTAAAAATGCGCCTTCTTTTCAACAAAATTTTGAAAAAGTCTCTTCAGAAATTAAGATTTTTTTGCGAAGTTGCCCACTGGCTACTCCCATTCAACATATTATATATTTAATATCTATAAAATCGCAAAAGAAATATACACAATAATGAATATTTATTCAACGGTTAATAAAACAACCAAAAAAGCGAGTGATTTACACTCGCTTTTTCAACTAAATTAAATGATTTTCTCTTAAAATATCACCAATATACGTATCCTCAAATTTCTTCACAAAGTGTTCAACCATTTTGCGTTCCACGAACGGCATATCCATTTCTGTTAATTTTTTCTTGTCAGATAAATAATAAACAGAGTTTGCTAAGACGCGCAAGTCGTATGCAGAAGCAAACACTTCTGGTACTCCGCGTTCAACCTCTAGCAATTGATAAACAGCTTCCATCGCTGTCCGTACAGAATACTCTGTTGTAAACACCGTATCTCGTTCAGTATCTGCGAAGTTCCCAATGAAAGCAAGATTTTTAGAGCCGTTTGGTACAACTAATGGTCGATCGCCTGGTTCTCTTAACATAAAGTAAGAAGTGATAAACGGCATATAAACCGGAATAGTGGTAGCCGATTCTTCTGAAATACGTTCAATTTCCCCTTCTGGGACCCCTAAATGATAAAGTAACTCTTGCGTAATTTCTTGGCCTGTACATTGTTCGATTGGTTTTTTAATATAATTTCCTGGTTTATTAGAAAGTAATCCATATACCCAAGTTATAGATTGTTGATCATTTTGTTCTTTGAAATGCGGTTGTCTATGCATAGCAAAACTCATCATCCAATTAGAGTCTTTGATAGTAATAATACCACCTGTGACAATTTTTCCTGTCCGTAATTTACGATGTGTTAACCGAGAAAGATACGGTTCAATATCGAAATTTTCCCACGTAATCGTTGCTGAGACAAACCAACTTTCATCTGGTAAATTTTCACAGAAAACTTCTGGGTGCCCAAATTCTGGGGATTGTTTTGCTAAGTTTTTCCAGAGATTCCAACTTCCCCCTAGTTCATGAGTAATTGGTGCTGGTGTATGATGATCTCCTTGCGTCGAACTTTCAGTAATTGAGCCATTCGTTACGAAGACTAAATCATTTTCAGTTAAAGGAATTTCTTTGGTTTTGCCCGCTTGTGTCAGCAATAATCGCCGAGCAACTTTAGTAGCTCCTTTGATGTCGACTTGGATATCATTGATCGTTGTTTCATATTGAAAGTCTACCCCTTGATTGGTTAAAAAGCTTAGTAATGGTTTCACTAACGATTCGTATTGATTGTATTTGGTAAACTTCAAGGCTGTAAAGTCAGGCAAACCTTTGATGTGGTGGATAAAGCGCATGATGTAACGGCGCATTTCAATGGCAGAGTGCCATTTTTCAAAAGCAAACATTGAACACCAATAGATCCAAAAGTTGGATTCAAAAAATTCTTCGCCGAAAACATCTTCAATTTTTTTGCCAATTAATTGATCTTCAGAAGTCATAAATAAATCAACGATTTCTTTTTGTGCTTTTTTGGATAAAGTAAATTGTCCATCATCTGGGACACGTTCGCCACGGTTATGAATAATGCGGCAATTTGAAGAATTCGGATCATCTAAATCTAAACGGTAAAACTCATCTAGGACAGAGGCATCTTCTACTTCTAATGATGGTACCGAACGAAATAGATCCCACAAACACTCGAAATGGTTTTCCATTTCGCGTCCGCCGCGAGTGACAAAGCCATCATGGGGAATAAATTTACCATCTAAAGAACCGCCAGACAGCGTGAGTTCTTCAAAAATGTGAATATTTTCGCCCTTCATTTGACCGTCACGAATTAAGAAAACAGCCGTTGCTAAACCTGCTAGGCCACCACCAACGATGTAGGCACTCTTGTCATCTACACCTTTTGGTTTTCTTGGTCGAGCAAATGCTTCATAATTTCCATTTGTGTATCTCATTCTCGTTTCCTCCTATCATTTGATACCCTCATCATACTGCTACCAAAAAAAATACCCAAAAGATAACCCTTTTTTTTAAGAAATTCTTTGACAAATAAAGAAAATTGTCTAATTTTTAAGCAAATGAATAATCGTAGATGTTTCATGTGAAACAAAAAAAGAACGAGAAGAAAAATGGCCGCTTTTTCTTCTCGTTCTTTTTATGCTAATTCGTTTACCGTTTCTACTCCAAAAACAGCAACCCAATCTTCCTGAAAATCAGTTACTGCTTTTTGAATGGCGGGCATTGCCAAGCCTTGTGTCACGAGTTCTGGTGCGATAGTGACCGCTTGCGCCCCCATTTGACAGGCTTGATTAATTTGTGCCACGTTTTTAAAACTAGCAGCTAAGATCTTACTCTTTGCGTTCGTCCGTTTAATTTCTGCAGCTAAATGCTCAATAACCTTTTGAGAATCAATTGTTAAATTCTCCATCCTATTATAATACGGTGCTAAATAATCTGCACCTGCCGCAATCGCTAGGTAGCCTTGAAATTCTGTATAAATAGCGGTTGCTGTTATCCGATAATTTGCCTGCTTTAGTTGTTTGATGGCTGCCAAGCCTGCTTCATTGACTGGGATTTTAATGAATGTTTCTTGGCCTAATTGTTGTACAATGGTTTGGGCATCTTCTAGCATCTCTTCTGTCGTTTGACCGACCACTTGGACGTGCAAACTCGCTTGTCCAATCTTTTTTTTGATTTCTTTCATCTGCGCAAAGAAGTCAATTTTTCCTGCTTGTTTAACAATACTGGGATTAGACGTTACGCCTGCCAGTGGTAAAATTTTCTGATACTTTCGAATAGCCTCAAGATTAATTGTATCTAGCATAAATTCCATCTTTTACGTTCCTCCCTCAAACGATAATTATAGAATAGTGATTGTTGTACCAACAGTTATTTCAGGAATAGCTTTTTCTTCAACATATAATGTACCTGGTAATTCAGGTGTTGTTGCGCCATCAAATTTAATAGTAATGTGACCCAATGTGTCTAAATTAGTTAATACTACCTCGCCTACAGCGGTAATCTGGTAAGTTTGTTCATCAATCACTAACGTTTGCTTGTCCGTAATCGCTTCTGTGACTGGCTGAACCTCAATGTTATAACAATAATCTGCTAAAGCATCTGGTGCATCTTTTCCAAATAAGATGACCATTTTTTCTTCTTTAAATAATTCGGCTTCTGGCCCAATAGACTGAACCTTTGTTGTAAATACTGACATTTCCCATCCTCCAAAAAAAATTTTTTAACTATACAATCCAAAACTTGCTAACCAAGCAACTAGTACTCGAGGGGCACCATTTAAGAAACGAGAATATAAAACAGAAGGGACCCCGACTTCAACGGTTTCAGCTTCAGCTTCTTCCAAGCCTAAGCCCACGGGAATAAAGTCGCACGCGTTTTGTGTATTAATAGCAAACAATGCTGGTAAGGCTAGTTGTGGCGGAATGTTGCCTTTCCCAATTTCCACACCAATTAACGTACCAATTACTTGGCTGATTACTGCTCCAGGACCTAATAAAGGAGAAAGAAACGGCAGAGAACAAATAAAACCAATAATTGTTAAACCCACAATGTTTCCTGCCAATGGCGCCATGATATTGGCAAAAAATTCACCAATTCCTGAACCTTGAATCACACCAATTAATAAAGAAACAAATGCCATAAACGGAATCACTGTGTTGATCATCGTTTGTACGCCTTCACGGGCTGATTGGTTGAATGTCGCTACAACTTTTCCTGCACCCATACCAATTTTCGCAACAAAACTTTGTTGTTCCGCTTTTTGTTCAGTAATTTTTTTACTTGTATCATATTTAAATTCTGTTTTTTTCGAGGTGGGCTTTTCTGTATCAGCAGCAGCTTCTTCTGATGTCAATGTAATTTGTTTCGGGCCTACAGCGGAAACATAAATTGTCTCATTAATGTATTGTGCTAAGGGACCACTTTTGCCAGTTGGAACAACGTTAATAGTAGGAATTCCTTTTTTAGGATAAATTCCGCAACGAAGAGTGCCTCCACAATCAATAATGGCTAATGCGATTTCATCATCTGGAATCGATGTCTTAAAACCATTGACCGCTTCCATTCCTGTCAATTCTACGATTTTATCAACAATTGCGGGTTTCTCGCCGCCACCTGTAATGTAAATAAATTTATGTTTTTCTTCTGTCGGTGTAATCACTAAGGGCCCACCATAACCGCCATTTCCTTTAACTACCTTAATACTATTGTACGTCATCTCACCTTGCTCCTTTCTAATCCACAGCAATCTCTACTGTTTTACTAAGGGTAATTCCTTGTTGTTTGCAAACATAGGCGGTAGTGAAATCGGTAACCCAACCGCCAATAAAATTCATTAATATCCCTACAAACATATAGCGAATCGCTAGGTCCATCGAATTTAGTCCTAACGTATCAATCCCTTGCGCAATCCCTAACCAAACGAACAATTCACCAGGATTAATATGAGGAAAAACTCCATTACTGGTATGACAAAATTGCGCTTGTGCAGCATAATAGCTAGGTTTATAGTATTCTGGTAAAAATCGTGCCATCGTAAAGGACATTGGATTGCCTAACATAAAAGCGGATAAAAAAGGCAGCACTAAATATCGCGTAATAGGATTTTTGGCAGAAAGTTTGGCTACTTTGGTTACTCTTTCTTCTCCTAGAAAAGCAATTAAGGTATTCATAGCTACCATTAACATCAAAACAACAGGTACGATGCCTGTCATCCAAGAAATAAATGTTTCTGCTCCTGTTTGGAAAAGGTGCATAAATCCTTCCGCAAATTTTGTAATATAAGACATTACTCGACACTTCCTTTCAATTTTGTTTGTACTTTATTTTTCCATAATTGCCATTGAATTTTGGCTCCATTAAGCGGCGTTAATGGTTGTGTTTCTTGATAATTGCCAAGCTCAACACGTAAGTAAATTTCTCGTGCATTTTCCATCGCTTGTTGGGTTAATTTATTTTCCTTTTGTACGAGTGGATGGTAATGATCCATATAATGAATATCCTCGTTCACGTACTGAGGTAAGGGATGAAATTTAGCTAGAACGGTGACACCTTGCATCTTTCTAGCGGCTAAGATTTTCCCTTGCGAATCCACAGCAAACAAGATAATCGTGCCTGCTTTTAACTTCCCTGCACGTCGACCAATCGCGACTTTCCCTAATTGTCGCAATTCTTGGTAGTTTTGATTAAAGTGTTTAATCTGTTTCATTCCCATAGCTATCTGAACGAAGTAAGCTGTTAAAAAAAGCGCCCCGAATACGTAGATAAAACTCATATGATAATCCCCTTCCTTTGCATCCACTCTTTAACCGCTAAAACATCTCGTTGCTTCCGTAACTCATTACGTAAACGTTCGTCTCCTGCGATTGTAAACAAGCGGTCATATAGTTGTAGTAACTCTGCTTCAACAGTGGCCGTCAGCTCTTCTGGAATACCCAACAGCAAAATAACATCAACTTTACCTTCTGGTGTAACCAGTGATTCTTCAAAAACCCCAATCGATAAAATAATCGTTGGTAAGGCTTGATTAATTGTATTGGGAAAGGCAATCCCCGATTCAAAAATAGTTGTTTGTTGATCTTCTCTAGTAAAAATTCGTTCGATAAATTGAGGATCTACTAATTTTTCTGCTTCTAAATCAGCAACCATTTTCTGGATATTCGCTCGGTAACCTTGAGTATTCTCTAATAATTGATAGGTCATATGAATATTTTGAGATTCCACGGAACGAATTTCTTTTGCTCTCTGCCACTCATTTCTGAGCCAAGTATCGTTAAATAAATTAGTTAAATGGATCATCGGTGTTTGTGGTCGAATATTTTTTAAGGGAATGGTTGTAAAAATAGCAAAATATTGATTCAATTCTCTTCTCTCTGCCTCTTCTTCAGAAAAATGGGCAATCTGGACGTCTGGACCCAAAACTTTTTCCAATTGCCGCTGAATGATCAAGGCCGTTCCATGACCTGTACTGCAGATTACAGCGATTTCTTTTTTGGCTCCCGCTTCATAGTTCCCTCTCAATGCTAGTTCAAAATACAAAGCGAGATACCCAAATTCAACCGTCGGCACACAACGATTCAACAAACGGCCCAATTCTTGCAAGCCAATTTTGGCTAATTCATAGGCCAAAGGATATTGTCGTTCAATTTCTCCATAAAATAAATCGTGACACTCCACATGAAAAACGAGTCGATTCATCACGTTTCTTAAATGATCTTTCATTTCTGAAAACAAGAAGTCCTCATCAAATTCAACAACAACTGAATGATGAATTTTTTTCATCATTTTTTGAAAATAGTCAGCTAAGAGTCCTTCATCAGCCAATAAAGAATTACGAATATGGTTTGTGTTGATGTTAAAAGGAAAGCTGATAAAGGAACGTTCCCATTGGCTTAACGTTACATTATAGGTTATTTCCAAGTGATACATCAGTTCTTCAATCTGCTCGTTATGACGAACATAATCAACATATTCTGGTGGTAGTTCCGTAATGAGTTTTCCAGCTAAAACACGCTGCAAAACAATTGAAACCACTCTTCGTAAAAGAAAACTATCTTGTTTCGCTAGTCTTGTTTCTTTGATTATTTTTTGTATCATTTGTTTGGTAGTTTCATGAAGAAACTGTTCTTCAAAATATTCTTGGACGTAATTCACATGAAGTAAGCGTAAATCAAACTCTTTTCCTTCTAAATGAATGCCACGGTTTGGCGTGCCTACAACCGCAACCTGCCAAGGAGCAATCAGCTCTTTCATGCGCTTAATGTCTTTATTAACTGTGCCGCGACTAACGGCGAGTTCTTCGGATAAATCATAAGTTGAAATAAATTGATCTTCTTCTATTAATCGTTTGATAATGTAGGAAACACGCTTGCTTGAAGAATTAAAATCAGATTCCCTTTTTAGCCGTCCAGACAAAACCTCTTCAAAACCTTCAAAGTTATTGATTTCTAACTGAAAGAGATTTTCCTTCTGAATAATTTGGGCGATACCGATTAATTCATCATTCAATGTATCAATGTTTTTACGAACTGTTTGAGGACTTGCGGCTAATTTTTCTTGCAATTCCTGTAAGCTCATTCCTTTGTGATCAACTAGTAATTTTATTACTTGGTACCATCTATTTACTAGCGTCATTTAGTTTTCCCACCTCTATCCTCTTGTTTTACCTCCAGCTACGTTTGTGGTGATGCCTGTAATATAGCTTGAACGGTCTGATAAATAATAGCATACTAAGTCAGCGACTTCATGGAGTTTTCCGCTACGACCTAATGGAATCGTACTTGTTTTTGAATAACCTGCTCGCAATTGCTCAACAGAAATGTTTCGTGTATAAGCCAATGCTTCTTCGTATGCTAAAGTGCGCAAGCCCGTTTCTTCCATAATGCCTGGCGCAATCCCCACGACACGGACGTTTGATTTTCCTAACTCTTTAGCCCATGAACGTGTATAACTGCTGACCGCTGCTTTCGTTGCAGCGTAGGCGCTTTGCCCTTCGGAGCCTTCTAATCCAGCTTCTGAAGACATATTAATAATGACACCTGCTTGTTTTTGTACAAGAATCCGGCCCACTGCTTGGCTCATTAGGTAGAGCCCTTTTTGATTGATGGCTACAATTTTGTCGAATACCTCATCCGATAATTCATAAGGCCCATGAGGATGATTTTTATCCACCAATAGACGAGGAATATTGATTCCGGCATTATTTACTAGGCCATCTACGGTTCCAAATTTTTCCACCACTTGAGCGACACCCGCTTCTACTTCTGCTCGAGAAGTTACATCGACTTTCACAAAGAGTAAATGCTCATGTTGCGTTTCTGATGCTGAAATATCAAAATTAGCGACATAGACCTCTTGTGCTAACAAGCTTTCAACAATGCTACGACCAATACCAGATGAGCCTCCTGTAACAATCACTACTTTTCCTTTAATTCCTAACCAATCTGTCATTTGTTCCACTCCTATCATTTGTTTGCGCTTTCGGTATAGGTCAGTTTGTGAAATTATTTAAGACAGTCTTTTTTTGCAGTTTAGAAAAAAAAGTAGACTAATTCAAAACAAAAAAGCAGTTGCTTCTTCACAATCAATCATCCGTGAAGAAGCAACTGCTTCAAATTTTTATTATCCTTGCACTTTCGCGATTTTTCCTTGTTCGATGTAGACCATCAAAATGCTAATGTCAGCGGGGTTCACACCGCTGATACGGCTTGCTTGGGCAATCGTTTCTGGTTGGATTTTTTGTAGTTTTTGTTTTGCTTCTGTCGCCAAGCCGTTAATCGCTTGGTAATCAATGTTTTCTGGAATGCGTTTTGCTTCCATGCGTTTTAGTTTCTCAACTTTTTCCATGGCTTTTTTAATGTAGCCTTCGTACTTGATTTGAATTTCTACTTGTTCAATTACTTTCGGATCGAGTGCCTCTTCAGGTGCGGGAATAAATTGAGCGACTTCTTGATAACTGATTTCTGGGCGTTTCAGAAAATCTCTAGCTAAAATACCGTCTTTTAAGCCAGCAGCGCCTTTGGTTTCCAAAAATGCTTGCACTTCTTTGGTTGGTTTAATCCGATGTTTGCCTAAGCGGGCAATTTCCGCTTCAACAGCCGCTTTTTTGACTAGATAGGCGGCATATTGTTCTTCTTTGACTAAGCCAATTTCATGACCCATTTCTGTTAAACGTAAGTCCGCATTGTCATGTCGTAAAATCAAACGATACTCCGCACGTGACGTTAATAAGCGATAAGGTTCGTTAGTGCCTTTTGTAACTAAATCGTCAATCATGACGCCAATATAGCCATCACTACGTTTTAAAACAAGAGGCTCTTTGCCTTGAATTTTCAATGCAGCGTTAATTCCTGCCATCAAGCCTTGACCAGCAGCTTCTTCGTAGCCACTAGTTCCGTTCGTTTGACCTGCTGTATAAAGATTTTCAATGACCTTTGTTTCTAATGTTGGGCGTAATTGGTGAGGGACTACCACATCGTATTCAATGGCGTAACCTGTACGCATCATTTCTACTTTTTCTAATCCTTCAATAGAATGAAGCATTTCTGTTTGGACATCTTCTGGTAAAGAAGTAGATAAGCCTTGGACGTAAACTTCTTCGGTATTCAACCCTTCTGGTTCCAAGAACAATTGGTGTCTTGGTTTGTCTGCAAAACGAACAATTTTGTCCTCGATGGATGGGCAATACCGAGCGCCCACACCTTCAACAATCCCAGTAAACATTGGGGCGCGGTGTAGATTTTTTTGAATAATTTCATGCGTTGTTTCATTCGTATAAGTTAACCAACAAGGTTCTTGGTTTTGATTGTAGGCACTATCTAGCGTGCTGTAACTAAAGTGGTTGGGTTCTTTATCGCCTGGTTGTTCCTCTGTCACAGAATAATCAATCGTACTTGATTTTACTCGTGGCGGCGTTCCTGTTTTAAAGCGATCGATTTCTAAACCTAATTCTTTTAAATGATTGGCTAAACCAACGGAAGGTTGCGAATTGTTTGGTCCTGATGAATATTTTAATTCACCAATAATAATTTCGCCACGCAAGGCAGTACCGGCAGTAATCACCACTGCTTGACTACGGTATGCGGCACCTGTTGAAGTTACAACACCACGACAAACGCCATCTTCCACGATTAATTCTTCAACAATCCCTTGACGAAGGGTTAAATTTTCTTCTTTTTCAATGGTATGTTTCATTTCTGTCGCATAGGCATGTTTGTCAGCTTGCGCGCGCAACGCACGCACTGCTGGACCTTTACCAGTATTTAGCATCCGCATTTGGATGTAGGTTTTATCAATGTTTTTACCCATTTCGCCGCCTAATGCATCGATTTCTCGGACAACGACTCCTTTGGCAGGTCCACCAACAGAAGGGTTACATGGCATAAAAGCAACCATATCTAAATTAATCGTTAAAAGTAACGTTTTAACGCCCATTCGTGCGGCTGCTAAGGCTGCTTCAGAGCCAGCATGTCCAGCACCGACGACAATAACATCATATGATTCTGCTTGATATTGATTCATAAAAAATTCCTCTCTTGTCTTATTTTCCTAAACAAAATTGACTAAATAACTGTGTAATTAATTCATCTTGGACACTATCGCCGACGATTTCCCCTAAATAATCCCAACAACGGGTCATATCAATTTGAACTAAATCGACTGGCATACCTGCTTCGATGCCGTTAATCACTTCTTGTAACGAAAGCGCTGCTTGATCTAGCAAAGCAATATGACGTGTATTAGAAATATAGGTAGCATCTTTTTCGCCTGTTTGGCCGCCAAAGAAAAGATCAGCAATTTTCGCTTCTAACTGGTCTAAGCCTGTGTTTGACAACACCGAAACGGATAAAATTTCTTCTGCAGGGACTAATTCTTGTAATTCGTTAGGATCCAGTTTTGTCGGTAAGTCCATTTTATTTAAAAGAATAACGCGTTTTAAGCCTTTCGTTGCTTCCAACAGTTGACGATCTTCCTCTGTCAATTCTTCGCTTTGATTTAAGACTAACAAAATTAAATCCGAATCTGCTAACGCTTTGCGGCTACGTTCGACACCAATTCGTTCCACAATGTCTTCTGTTTCGCGAATCCCCGCTGTATCAATTAATTTTAAAGGAACGCCGCGAACGTTAACGTATTCTTCAATGACATCACGTGTCGTTCCAGCAATATCTGTAACGATGGCTTTTTCTTCTCGTAACAGATGGTTTAACAAACTGGATTTCCCGACATTTGGTCGGCCAATAATTGCTGTACTTAGACCTTCTCGCAAAATTTTTCCTTGTTTAGCGGTCGTTAATAATTGTTGAATCTGCGCTTTCACAAATTCGGCTTTTTCTAAAAGTAATTTCGTGGTTAATTCTTCGACATCATCATACTCTGGATAATCGATATTAACTTCTACTTGTGCTAAAGTATTTAAAATTTCTTGTCTTAATGAACGAATTAACGCCGACAAGTTACCATCCAATTGATTCAATGCAACATTCATCGCTTTATCTGTTTTAGCACGGATTAAGTCCATCACTGCTTCTGCTTGTGAAAGATCCATTCGGCCATTTAGAAAAGCACGTTTTGTAAATTCCCCAGGTTCGGCCATTCGTGCGCCTTCACGTAACAGTAATTGCAGTAGTTGGTTCACCACGACAATGCCGCCATGACAGTTAATTTCTACCACGTCTTCTCGTGTAAATGTTTTCGGTGCCCGCATCACAGAAAGCATGACTTCATCAATCAATTGATCGTTTTGCGGATCAACAATATGACCATAATGAATCGTGTGCGTGGGGACTTTAGCTAAATCTTTAGTGCCTGACCGATAAACTTTGTTTGCAATAGCAACTGCTTGCTCGCCACTTAAACGAACAATACTAATCGCACCTTCACCTGGCGGCGTAGAAATCGCCGCAATTGTATCAAATTCCATTGTAGCTGATTGCATAATTAGCTTCCTTTCTTCATAACAACAAAAAAAGCGCCCACTCCTCCTGCATTAAAAAATTCAGGTTGGATTTAGCACTTTCACTGCTTGTTCCTTCGATTTTCTGAAAATAGAATAGCACATTTTATTCTATTTGGCAATTTTTCTTCATTAAATGGAACGAGAAAACGTATCATTGAGTGGGGAATTCTCAACAATACGTTTTCTCATCTATAGGAATTAAAGGAGAGAGCTAGTTTTTACGTTTGCGTTTGATGATTCCCATGCTCGCAAGGAGTGCGACAAAGGCGCCAAACAAACTTGTTGTCACGGCTGAAGACTCTTTTTCACCTGTGCTAGGTAAGTACCCTGTTTTCCCGTGATTTCCAGTGCCATAACTGATGGTACTTAGTTTAGGGTGGTAGCCACTACCATTTGTACCGAGGCCATTGCCTAGTGAACCTAAGCCAGAACCTGTTGTGCCTAAACCAGAACCTCCATTTGGATTTGAACCTGTGTTTGAACCATTCCCATTATTCCCGCCAGTTGCGCCATTGTTTCCTGTGTTGCCGCCTGTATTGCCGTTATTTCCGCCAGTGTTACCATTGCCTCCTCCAGGATTCGTTGGGTCGGCTGGTGTCATGAAGGTTGTAGCCGTACTGTAATGTCCTGCGCCATCGGTAGCTGTCGCAAGTAAACTTTGTTGAGCAGTCGCTTGTCCCGCTGTTAATTGGATAGCGAAGTTGCCTTCAGCATCGGTGGCACCTACAGCAATCACACTTCTTAATAGTCGGTTACTAATTTGAATGATTCGGTTTGGTTCAGCTGTTCCTTTGATGAGGTAACCGGCTTTAGACGTTCCTAAAACTGAAGAAACAGTTGGTGCCGCAATTTTAATTTCTGGTTCTCCCGTAATATCGGCTGGCGTCATAAATGTGGTTTTAGGACTCACATTTCCTTGTGTATCTGTGGTTAGTGCGGTTAACGTTTCTTTTTCTGTTGCTAACCCTGCTGCAATATGAACGGAGAAGGTGCCTCCAGTAGTTGTATTGCCACTTGCCAATAATTGTTCACTGCTATTGTAAAATTGAACCGTGACATTTGGATCAGCAGTTCCAGTGACTGTATAGCCATTGGCTTTGTTTCCTTCAACCTTCGTAATAGTTGGCGCCGCTAAAACGACATCCGCTGGAATAACGGCTGTAGCTGGTTGACTTTCATTACCAGCGCCATCTTTGCTAATAATCGTAATCGTTTCTCCTGGTGTCACTACGCCAGCTGGTAGAGTCACCGTATATTGGCCGGTTTCGTTAACAGTTGTAGCAGCAATGATGGTTCCGTCTGCGTCACGGACATCAATAGTGGTTTTGGGCTCCGCCGTTCCAGTGATTTCGTAACCTTTACCAGAATTTCCGGTAATAGAATCAATGGTTGGTGTGGCTAAGTCGGCTGGTGTAGTTGCTGTAGCCGGCTGACTTTCTTTTCCTGTTGCATTTTTCGCTACGACAGTTATTGTTTCGTTAGCTGAGGCCTTCCCTGGCTCTAAAGTCACTGTGTATTTGCCATCAGTTCCAGTAGTTGCCATGCCAAGGACTGTGCCATCGGCATCACGCACCTCAACTGTTGTACCAACTTCTGCTGCTCCTACTACTTGATAGCCGTTTGTCGTGCTACCAGTGATTTTGTCAACAGTAGGTGTCGCGACTGGTGCATCTGGATCAGCAGGTGTTTTGAAAGCAGTCGGATTACTTTCTTTCCCAGCAGCATCTTTCGCAATGGCAGTTAAGGCTTCGTTAGCTGTTGCTGTGCCCGTCGGAAGAGTGATTGTAAAGGCGCCAGCACCATCAGTCGTTCCCATAGCAATAACTAAACCTGCTTCATTGTGAATCTCAATGGTGACATTTGGCTCTGCCGTGCCGGTTACTTGATACCCAGTGGCAGTTGTTCCTGTAACAGTCGTCACAGTTGGTGCTGCTACGGTTGCATCTTCAGGGACCGTCACTTCCGTTGGTTGACTTTCATTGCCGTCACCGTCTTTTCCAACAACTGTTAATGTATCACCAGGATTAGCGGCTCCCGCTGGAAGGTCCACAGTAAAGTTTCCTTGATCATCCGTTGTCGTTGTACCAATAATTGTTCCATCTGGGTTCCGTACTTCAATGGTGGTATTAGGGTCCGCCGTCCCAGTGATTTCATAACCAGTTGTTGAATCTCCAGTAATGTCACCAATTGTTGGTGTGGTAACATCAGCGGGTGTCATAGCTGTAGTTGGTTGACTCTCAAGTCCAGTATCATTTTTAGCAACTACATTCACTGTTTGTTTAGCTGTTGCTTTTCCTGAAGCTAACGTCACAGTATATTGGCCAGTCGGTCCAGTTATTGCGGTGCCTAAAACTGTTCCGTCTGTTGCACGAACTTCAATGGTGGTGCCAAGTTCAGCGGTACCTGTCACTTGATATCCTTGTGTTGTATTCCCAGTTACTTTGTCGACACTTGGCGGTGCCACTACTTCATCTGCTGGTGTTTGGAAGGTTGTCGGTGTACTTGTATTGCCATCAGGATCTTTGGCTAACGCTGTCAATGTTTCGTTCGCATTTGCCGTCCTAGCTGGAAGGTTCACAGCAAAGGAACCAGTCCCATCGGCAGTCCCTGTTGCAATCACGTTCCCATCTGCATCACGAATTTCGATGGTAGCATTCGGATCAGCGGTGCCTGTCACCTGATAACCAGCAACTGAATTACCTGTTACTCCTGTTACAGTTGGTGCTGTAACCGTGGCATCAGCAGGAACAAGGACTTCAGTCGGTTGACTTTCATTTCCCGCGTTATCCTTTCCAATCACTGTTAACGTATCCCCAGGATTGGTCGTTCCCGTTGGTAGCGTTACAGTAAAATCACCATTCGCATCAGAGGTACCTGTACCAATGACTGCCCCAGATGGATCACGAACTTCGATTGTTGTGTTAGAGTCTGCTGTTCCTGTAATTTCATAACCCGAACCAGAGTTGCCTGTGATGTTATCAACTGTTGGTGCAGTGACATCAGCTGGTGTTGTCGCCGTTGCTGGTTGACTTTCCGTGCCACTAGCGTTTTTCGCTACAACGCTCAGCGTTTGATTTGCTGTTGCTGTTCCTGAATCTAAAGTCACTGTATATTTTCCGTCAGTTCCAGTTGTTGCAGTATCAAGGACCGTGCCAGCTGCATCGCGAACCTCAATGGTGGTGCCAACTTCAGCAGTCCCTTTGACCTCATAGCCTTTTGTTGTACTACCTGTTACAGTCTCAACAATTGGCGTCGCCACGGGCGTATTAGGATCCGCTGGTGTTTGGAACGTTGTTGGCGTACTTTCTGTACCGCTAGCGTTTTTCGCTACGGCGGTTAACGTTTCATTGGCGCCTGCTTCACCTGCGGGAACGGTAACTGTAAATGCCCCTGTCCCATCAGCGGTACCTGTACCTATTACGGTGCCTCCTGCATTTCGGATTTCAACCGTTGCATTGGCGTCGGCAGTTCCTTTAACTTCGTAACCTGCCGTTGAATTACCTGTAACTCCTGTGATTGTTGGTGCGGTTACGGTTGCTTCATCCGCTGGTGTTTGGAACGTTGTTGGCGTACTTTCTGTACCGCTGGCGTTTTTCGCTACGGCGGTTAATGTTTCATTGGCGCCTGCTTCACCTGCGGGAATGGTAGCTGTAAATGCCCCTGTCCCATCAGCAGTACCTGTACCTATCACGGTGCCTCCTGCATTTCGGATTTCAACCGTGGCATTGGCATCGGCAGTTCCTTTAACTTCGTAACCTGCCGTTGAATTACCTGTCACTCCTGTGATTGTTGGTGCGGTTACGGTTGTCTCATCCGCTGGTGTTTGGAACGTTGTTGGCGTACTTTCTGTGCCGCTGGCGTTTTTCGCTACGGCAGTTAACGTTTCATTGGCGCCTGCTTCACCTGCGGGAATGGTAACTGTAAATGCCCCTGTCCCATCGGCGGTCCCTGTGCCTATCACGGTGCCTCCTGCATTTCGGATTTCAACCGTGGCATTGGCATCGGCAGTTCCTTTAACTTCGTAACCTGCCGTTGAATTGCCTGTTACTCCTGTTACGGTAGGTGCGGTTACTTCACTAGTAGTACCTGCAGCAAAATAAATGTTGGATACACCGTCTGCTGTTGCTAATAAATTAACGTCTAAAAGATCTGTTTGAACGACTGTTCCTACAAAACGAGCATCTAAATTATTGGATAAATTTTGAGGTGTTGAAACGGTAGTTGGTAAAGTAACCGTGGTTGCGCCTAGTAAAGAAGCATCCACTAACTCATTTACGCCTGAACCACCAACCGCTAATAAAGGCAAAGCACCTGAAACAGCCACGTTCACCGTGCCTTTGACAGGAAGCAAGGCTGCATTTATGGCTGTAGCGACAAGATTACTTGGGATACTGGTTCCTTTTGCCTCCAAAGCTTGAACTGCCGCATTCAAATCTTGTAAGATGTTTGAAACATTTTGGGCTAAAACTAACCCTAAACCATCACTAATTGGTGCGCTAATGTATGAGCCGTCAGCTGCTAATGTTTCCGAAGCTGTAAATGAAGCAGCACCTAAGTTTTCAATGTTATTCACTAATTCCAACTGACGATTCACTTCCGTCAAATCAATATCAACACCAGTTAAATTCCCTAAAGCCCCACTGGTAATTTGAGTAATCACATTGGTTAAATCATTGGCTGCATTCAAAACGGCGGTCAAAAAAGTAACTTTTGAAAGATCAATCGTGACATTGGTATTGATTGCTGCGCTGCCTGCTGCAGCTACATTTCCTCTTAACTCAGGAGGAACCACTAACACCGCTTGTTTTTGTCCACTAAACACAGCGGAAGCATCTGCTAAAGCGCCACCAGAAACTGTGAAATTAACTGGTTGATTTTGGTTTGCGGCTGTCCAACGATTACTCGTTGAAGTGCTACTGTCATTATTTGACGTAACATTTGATAATAGTTCGATATCCAAGACCGCTGCTGATGCACTGATTGTGCCAGAGGTAACAGCTATACTTACAGGGATTGCTAATGACGTAAATAATAAACCACTTGATATTGCTAAATTAAGCATCTTGCGTTTTGTCCATTTTTTATGCTGACTTTTCCGATTAAAATCCTCAACAATTTTCTTTTTCATCTGATCGTCCCTCTTTTCTTTAAAATAAACGATAAATACCAAGATCATTAGCTTCCCCTAGTTGTTCATCTCCCCCTTTAGCGATTTAAATGGATTTAACACCTGCAGTTTAGTACATTTCCTCAGCTTTTCAAAATATAATGCTGTGAATTTTTATATAAAAATTCATTTGATAACAAACATCCTGGATATGTTAAAAAACTCACTAATTCATTAGTGAGTTATTATACAATGAGAGGAAAATGAGGAAGTTTATACATTTCTCCTCAATTATTAAAGATAAATAAATTATTTTATTATAACTTATCGTTTGATAAATCGATAATTAAATAACGGAAAATTTTTTTATTTTTTTGAGAAATTCCACTATTATTTTTTCTGCTTCTTTGACTGTTTTTATCAATTTTATGGCTGTAAGTCATAAAAACTTTACATCAAAAAAATGACTCTAATCTATAACAATTTTTTCTGTTTTTAAGATTTTTTTATGAAATTTTTTATATTAAAAAAATTTCATAAAAAAAGGCGACAGCCGTTTTTGAACGAATGCCGCCTTTTAGATAAACAAAAACCTGATTCTAAAAGAATCAGGTTTAGGAAAAGCAAATCAAGATTCGCTTCAACTGTTTATCATCGTATTTGTATACTCTGATAAGAATGATTTCGTAATAAAATATACTGTGTTTCGTGGTATTTGTCAATCGCTTTCTTGAATTCTCTTGAGACCTTTCCATAGGCATATAAGGTCAAAATAACTGACCAAATCAGCGTTGTAACTATCTTTTTAATTAAGGGGTCAGCCAATTTAATTTCATTAGTTTATCTAAAAACACCACCAAAATTAAAGCATCTGCACTGCCACCAATACTCCAATTTTTTTCTTTGAATAAGTGATTCAATCTTTCTAAACAAAGGGTTCCCCGTAACGTTTGTGTCCCCCCTGAAGCAAAATATTCCTGGATTAACGGTTGATATATTTCAAAAATTTGGACATTTTGACTTCGTTTAATCAAATTCGTATCCTCAACATAGAGCGATAAATAAAGGAGCGTATCAATGAGTTTTTGTTGTTGTGTGCCTTGATGTTTTTGATAATAAGGCACTCCCTGTTCAAAGACAGCGGGATAACCTTGTTGCGCCTCACCACGGATTCCAGTCAAGCCATGCTGAACAAATAGTCGTTCACCCCAAGTTAGTTTTTCTAGCTCATTCGTAGCGAGGTTTTCAAAGTCAGCCAATAAGTCTTGCGTCATTGTTTGAAGCGTTTGTTGAAACAATTGTAAGGTGCAAGGGGTCTCCCAAATCATTAAACGACCACAGATAGCTAAAAAAATACCTAGAGAAAAAATCGCTCCTTTATGTGTATTGATACCTTCTGTTGCCTCAAACATCGCTCGTTCTGCTTCTAAACCAACTTGTCGAATCGTGCGAAATGTTGCCTCAATCGGCAAATGACGTAGCTCTGTCCCAGCTTGAACGAAGGTTTCAAAATAAGGAGTCAAAACCACACTACTTTCTAAAAAAGTGAAAACATCCATATCTTGATGGGCGCCTGCATCGACTGGATCCACCAAGCCTGGTTTATTTAAACAGGTCACTTCATAGAGTAGTGCCAATTGTGCTTGCTGCGCTAATTTACTCCTTGCTTGCTTTGTCATTGCCTTTTACGTCCCTTCTTCTGCCGTGGCCTTTTCTTGTTTTATATAGTCTAGTACAGCATTAAAAACCGTGTCAACTACGCCGCCATCAAATACATTAGGTATGAATTTTTCTGCTGTGGGTTCTGAAATCATAGCGGCCAAGCTTCGTGCTACTGTCATTTGCAAACCGACATCGACTTTTCTGCCTTTCGCTGCCAATAACCCTTTAAAAAGACCTGGAAAAGCTAAAATGTTGTTCACTTGATTCGGATATTTGGAAGAACCAGTTGCTAATAAACGGACGCCATTGGCTTGGGCGAGGGCTGGTTCAATTTCTGGTTTAGGATTTGCTAAAGCAAAGATAATTGGGTCTTGGTTCATTGATTTAATCAGGGCTGGCGTTAGCACATCCGCTTCTGATAAGCCTAAAAAAACATCCTGATTGACGACAGCGGTGGCTAAATCTTTATTTTCTACTGATGGTTTTATTACCTGTCGAAGCAAAGCACGTTGGTAAGGATTCAATGTCGGGTCTTCTTCTCTTAAAACACCTTGGCGATCTACTAAGGTGAGATGCGTAATCCCCGCTTGAATACATAACTTAGCGGTCGCTACACCAGAAGCACCAACTCCGTTAATCACCACACGTAATTCATTTAAAGGTTTTCCTTTAATTTTAGCTGCGTTAATTAGTCCAGCTAAAACGACGATGGCTGTTCCTTCTTGGTCATCATGATACACAGGAATGTTCAAACGTTGTTGAAGTTTTTCTTCAATTTCAAAACATTTTGGTGCAGAAATATCTTCTAAATGGATTCCTGCAAAACTATTTTGTAAATTTTCAATTGTTTGAACCATCTCGTCCACTGATTTTTGTTCCAGTGCTAAAGGAATAGCATCGACCCCCGCCAAATTTTTATAAAGTAAAGCTTTGCCTTCAACAATTGGCAAGCCCGCTTGCGTGCCCATATTGCCGAGACCCAGAACAGCTGATCCATCTGTAATAACCGCAATTAACTTACCACTAATGGTCCACTCGCGCGCTAATTCATGATTTTGGGCAATCATTAAACTCAATTCTGCGACACCAGGTGTATACATTTTGGCTAAATCATGATGGTTTAACACCGCTTCTGTTGCTTCAAGACTTAGTACACCAATATTTTTTTGATGAATTGCTAGAACTTCTTCTAACACATTGTCACTTCCTTTCACGGGCTGCCTTTTTTCTATTTGATGAAGCAAGGGTTTGAACAACCGTTATCGTCGCTCAAACCCTTGCTTCTTTATACATTTGCGGAGCACTTGCCCGTTCTATTCTGGCAAGTCAAGTTTGACTGTCACTTTCTGTAACGGTACATCGTAAAAAGGATCTTCACGACGTCCTAAAAAGTCTTTTCCTTGTTGCGGGAACATCGCATATAATAGGACATCCTCTTCAGATTTTGCGTATTGTTGGATTTCCTTTTCTAAACTATGCAACTCTGGTTTCAATAAATCCGCTGGTCGACAAGTGATTACCTCTTCATCCCCAATGATTTTTTGCTTAATCTCTTCTGCGATAGGTGCTGGTGATTTGCCGTATTCTCCGCGCACATAATCTTTGATTTCATTCGGTATTAAGGAATATCTTTCCCCAGAAATCACATTCATTAAGGCTTGTGTTCCAACCATTTGTGAAAGCGGCGTAACTAGTGGTGGATACCCTAAATCTGCTCTTACTTTAGGTACTTCAGCTAAAACTTCTTCATATTTGTCTTGTAAGCCTTGCTCCGTTAATTGACTTAATAAGTTTGATAACATACCACCAGGCACTTGATAAATCAAGGTTTTCGGTTCCGTATCTTTAACTTTAGGGTTTAAAATGCCTTCACTTCTAAAGCGATCACGAATCGGATTGAAATAGTCAGCAATCTCTGTTACTTTTTCCATATTTAAACCTGTTTCAAAGCCTAAATCTTCTAACGCAATGGCTACAGATTCTGTGGCTGGTTGACTCGTACCGCCAGCGAAAGAAGAGATAGCTGTATCGATGATATCCGCACCTGCTTCAGCAACTTTTAAATAGGTCATCTCAGAAATACCACTAGTCGCATGCGTATGCACCTCTAAAGGTAAATCAATGGCATCTTTCATTTTGCTCACTAATTCAAAACCCGTTTGTGGCGTCAAAACGCCTGCCATGTCCTTAATACAAATGGAATCCGCTCCTGTTTGACTTAATTCTTTGGCTAATTTTACAAAGTAATCGATGGTATGAATTTCACTCGTGGTATAAGAAATCGCTGCTTGACAGTGTCCGCCAGCTTCTTTTGTTGTTTGAATTGCTGTTTGTAAATTACGGACATCATTCAAGGCATCGAAAATACGAATAATATCAATCCCATTTTCAACTGATTTTTCGACAAAGGCCCGCACCACATCATCAGCGTAATGACGATATCCTAGTAAATTTTGTCCTCGTAATAACATTTGAAGTTTGGTATTTTTAACTTCTTTGCGAATTTGGCGAAGACGTTCCCAAGGATCCTCGTTTAAATAGCGGACACAGGAATCAAACGTTGCCCCGCCCCACATTTCTAATGCATGAAATCCTGCCTCGTCCATTGTTTTAATAATCGGCAGCATATCTGAGGTTGGCATCCGTGTTGCAATTAAACTTTGTTGTCCATCCCGTAGCACCGTTTCTGTAAAACGAATTTTTTTACTCACTTGGCTGCTCCTTTCGTGTCAAAATTATTTCTGTTATTTTTTCTTGCATTGCTTCAAGACTGTGACGTCGATTTCGTCCACAGACTTTCGCCTCTTCTTGGCACATAAAACAGCGCCGTGGTGGCAAGCCTAAATCTCCTCGATGAAGGCTTTTTAGTTCCTCATTTCCCCATAAAACATCTAGGTCCACTAAACGACCATAAGGATGTGTTTCTTCAATTTTGACCATTCTTTGTTTTAACTCTTGCGGGGCTAACGAAACCGCCAAATAATATTCAGGACCTGTCTTTTCATTCCGGTAAAAATTAACAATCGGTACTTGATCCAGCAATTGTTGCTCGACTTCGTCAATTACTTCTAAAAAAACAGCCGTTAAGGTGGGCGAATTTTTCACTTCTCCAGGAATATTCATTGTGGCAGATAAGAGACTAGCTTCTGGTGCTGTTTCTAACAACTCCTTCTGTGTGGCAGCTCTTTGTTCGCGAGCATCCAACATCTCTAAAAGTGTTACTTTTTCCCCATTAAACATTGCGTACCACATCAATTAGACTACCATCTCGGTATTCAATTAACGCAACAACTTTGTCTCCATATTTAATTGGTTCCGGGGTGCCAACAATGTTGTAGGCTTTGTCTTTCAACTCTTCTAACGTAAACTGAGGAACATCTAAGGTTTTAAAACAATCAATTAAGTCTGTTCTTTTTGGATTGATTGCAATGCCGACTTCTGTTACTACGACATCGACACTCGTACCTGGTGTAACGACTGTATTTACTTGCTCAACGATTGTTGGGATCCGTCCACGAACAAGTGGTGCAATCACTAGACTCATTTTACAAGCCATACTTGTATCGGAATGTCCGCCAGAAGCACCACGGATGACACCATCTGAACCAGTAATGACATTTACATTAAAATCTGTGTCCACTTCTAAAGCAGATAAAATAGCTGTGTCTAATTGATTAATAACCGCCCCTTTGCTAAGCGGTGAAGCATACATATTGGCATCAATTTCATAATGATTGGCATTTTCCCCTAAAGAAATAGCTGATGGATGATCAAAGTCTTGGACGTCAATAATTTTTTCTACTAAGCCTTCTTCCAAAAGTTCCACCATTGCATTCGTAATTCCGCCTAAAGCGAAACTTGCTTTAATGCCATCTTTAAGCATTTGTTCTCTCATGAACCGCGTAACTGCTAGTGAAGAGCCACCTGTTCCTGTTTGGAATGAGAAGCCTTCTTTGTAGTAAGGAGAATGTGTAATTATTTTTGCGGCATATTCAGCAATCAATAATTCTTTAGGATTCTTTGTAAAACGTGTTGCGCCTTTGGCAATTCCATCTGGATCACCAATTGCATCAATTTCTACCACATAATCAACATCTGTTTGTGGAATACTGATAGGGGTATTAGGATATGGTACTAATGTGTCAGTAATGATGACCACTTGATCCGCATATTTTGCATCGACCATCGCATATCCAAGAGAACCACAGGTAGCTTTTCCTTTGGTTCCATTCGCATTTCCATAAGCGTCTGAACTTGGTGCACCTAAGAAAGCTACATCAATATGGATATCGCCTGCTGCTACTGCCCGTGCCCGGCCACCATGTGAACGAATCACCACAGGATTTTCCATGATACCTGCTGAAATAGCGGCGCCTACTTTATCTCTCAAACCTGAAGAAGTAATGTTGGTGACTACTCCATTTTTAATGTGTTCGATCAAAGGTTCATGAACATTTGCAATTGAACTAGGTGCAATCGAAATGTTTTTCAGCCCCATGGCGGCAATCTCGGCTAAAACTAAATTCATCACATAGTCTCCTTCACGGAAATGGTGATGGAAAGAGATGGTCATGCCATCTTTCAACCCTGTTTTTTCAATTGCTTCACGAATACTTCCTAAAAGTTTTGTCTCCCGAGGTTTCACTGGTTTAATTGCTCGGCTCGCTTCTTGATAAGCATCAATGTGTGCTAATTCTCCTTCATAAATGCCATATTGCTCTGCATAAGATTGAGGAATGTCTTTGCCTACTTTATTTACTACCATGTCTATATTTCCTCCTCGGTAATTAATTTAGCCGCCAATGCTAACGCAATGACCCGTTCAGCTCGTTCAACAATTGGTTTATCAACCATTTTTCCATTTACGGAGATAACACCGGAACCTTTTGCTTCGGCTTCCCGAATGCCCCAGATTACTTCCTTAGCATTCTGGATTTCTTTTTCTGTTGGCGCATAAATAGTATTAACTAATGGGATTTGACGAGGGTTAATCACCGATTTCCCATCGAAACCTAGCTGTTTAATCAAACGAACTTCGGCTTCAAAGCCTTCCGTATTGTCTACATCTGAATAGACCGTATCAATAGCTGCAATCCCAGCTGCTCGAGCGGCATGTAAAATCATGCTACGAGCAAAGAATAGTTCTTGGCCATCTGGATGGCGCCGTGTTTTCATATTGGTAACATAGTCTTCGGCGCCTAACGCGATGCCAATCAAGCGAGTTGAACTTTTGGCAATCGCGAGCGCATTTAGAACACCTTCAGCCGATTCGATAGCAGCCATCATTTTCGTTGTTCCTACGGGAATGTCATTTTGCTGTTCTACTTCTGTAATGACTGCCTCGACATCAATGATATCTTGGGCTGTTTCTGTTTTTGGTAAACGAATCACATCGACACCAGCTAAGACCATTGCTTCAATATCTTCTGCGCCACCGGCATCTAAAGCATTGATCCGAACAACAATTTCAATATTGCCATAATCGAAAGTTTTCAAAGCAGAATGGACTAAAACACGGGCAGAGTCTTTTTCTTTTAATGAAACTGCATCTTCTAAATCAAACATGATTGAATCTGCCCCATACAAAGGTGCATCTCTTAGCATTGCTGCGTTCGCTCCAGGGACAAACATCATTGTTCTTCTTAAACGTTCCATGAGTCCAACTCCTTCCAATCATACGTTTCTTTTTCAGCGCCTCGATGTAAAACTGTAATCATCCGAGCTTTGATTGTACAATCTAATGCCCCTTTATCAATCGCCTTGACCGCAACGCCTTGGACATCTAAATGTTCCAAAGTTGTCGTAATCACCTGACGAATTTGATTGCCAAATTGTTTTTCGACACTACTTTCTAATTCAATGGTATTTTCTGTTGATTCAATGGGTTGGATGGTAATCATAATATCACTTGATTCTACTGTCCCTGCAGTAGCATTTTTGATAATCTTCACTTTCTTCACCTCATTAGTTTCTTGTGTTCTACTAAGTATTGATAACTTGTTGCTGGTAAAAACTTCTTGAGTGTCTCTTTGTCGCCTTCAGCCATCGCTTTGCGAACTTTCGTCGCACTAATCAGCTCTCCATCACTCGCTAATCGCGGGACAATGGTTAGCGTTATCGTTTGTCCGAAAACTTGTTGCATTGCTTGATTGTAGACAGCGGTCACTTCTGAATAAGGCTCTTCTCCCACATAACGTTGCTGAATTTCGAGTATTGGCGCAATTCTTTCTTTAAATAACGTTGCATCAAGCGTTGCTTGAATTGCAGCTACCTCTAATGGCGCTTTTTCTTTCAAAAAATAGGTAGGAAAAGTCGCAGACGAAACTAAGTAATCTTCTGTAGATAGGACTGTCACATTGGGTAAATGGGCGACCCCTTTTTGCACCATTGCGAAACGTGCTTCTTTTGAAAATAGCGATTTATCTTCAGATAAAACAAACACATAAACGTGTGGACTTTCTTTGGCTGCTTTTTCGACTAAGTACTGATGGCCTTTCGTAAAAGGATTTGCATTCATGACAATGCTACTGGCTGGCCCTGCTTTTTTATGCTGTGTCAGGTAACCAAGATAATCGGCAAAATCTGGTTTGCCTTGCTCCATAAATAGCACCTCTTGGTTCGCAACCACTTTTTGAAAGCCTAGCGACTGAAAAATTTGTTCATTTTTTGGTTTTGTATACAAAAAACTGTGTAATTGGTTTTCTTCTCTCAGTTTTTCAAGTAGATGAACCACCAATTGGGTTAACAAATTTTCAGATTGATATTTTTTACAAACGGCCACGCACTTAATCGTTTTGCCTGAAAGCGAGCCAGAGGCGATTAATGCTGTGTCATCATATATGCCAACGGTGTAATCAAGTGCTTCTGTCGTTTGCAATTCGGCTTTTTCCATTAATTCGCGCCAAGCTTGATAAGCTTTTTTATCTTTTTGCAACCAGATTCTTTTCATTGTATATACGCTGCTCACAGCAATAACCTCCTTTATTTTTTAATTGGAAATAATTTTGTTAGTAATTTAGATGCTAGATAAATGATAAATAAAACAACGAAAACGCCGCCCCAACCAAAACCTAACAGTTCAAAAGCAATTTTTAAATCTTCCATGTTAACAGACATGTATTCGTTCTCCTTTCCGTCCTATGTTAAAAAGGCTAATAGTAAGCCACCAGCAATTACAGAAGCGATTTGTCCTGAAACGTTGGCACCAGCAGCATGCATTAAAATAAAGTTTTGTGGGTCTTCATCTGTAGCCATTTTTTGAATGACCCGACTAGACATTGGGAAAGCGGAAATACCCGCAGCACCAATCATGGGATTGATTTTTTCTTTTCTAAATAAATTCAAGAATTTAGCAAAAAGCACGCCGCCGACTGAGTCCATAATAAAGGCGACTAACCCTAAGCCAATAACCATCAATGTATCGACTTTTAAGAACTCTGCATAGTTCATGCTAACGGAAATAGATAGTCCTAGCAAGATACTAATAATATTTACCAATTCATTTTGAGCTGTAATGGATAAACGATCCAAAACGCCACATTCTCTTAATAAGTTCCCAAACATTAAGAAACCAACTAATGGTAATGACACCGGCGCAATTAACCCTGCGACAATCGTAATAACAACCGGGAAAAGAATTTTCGCTGTTTGAGAAACTTCACCGGCCCGATAAGTCATACGGATACGACGTTCAGCTTTCGTCGTCACTGCTTTAATCGCTACTGGTTGAATAATCGGAACTAACGCCATGTAGGAGTAAGCGGCAACCATTATGGCCCCCATGTATTTTGAATGTAAGGTATTTGCTACGAAAATAGACGTTGGACCATCAGCGGCACCAATAATCCCAATCGAAGCAGCATCGTTTAAATCAAAACCTAATAAAACAGCCATAATAACTGTAAAGAAAATCCCAAACTGTGCAGCGGCACCAAACATCAACATAAACGGATTTTGTAACAATGGCCCGAAATCAATCATTGCCCCAATCCCAATAAATAATAATAACGGGAATAACTCTGTTTTTATTCCAAAATCAAAAAGAACATTAAACGGACCTGGCTCGCCGCCAGCGCTCAATACGCCGGAATTAGGAAAGTTCACTAAAATCGTTCCTAAACCCATCGGCACTAAAAGTGTTGGTTCATATTCTTTTTTTATTCCTAAATACATTAATAGTCCACCAATCAGCATCATCACAATGCGTCCTGGTTCTTGGCCCATTCCTATAACACCTTGAATCAGTGTCTCCACACAAATCACTTCCTCTTCTTAAATTAATTCTAGTTAATTGTTATTAATGGTTCCCCTGGATTCACAATTTGGCCTTGGGTAACATGAATTCCTGTTACCGTACCTGCTTTTCCTGCAACGATTTCATTTTCCATCTTCATTGCTTCTAAAATTAACAATGGTTGGTTCTCAGACACCGTATCACCAACATTGACTAATACTTTTAACACAGTTCCTGGCATTGGCGCAGGCATTGCATCTGCTCCTGCTGGGGCGGTTGGCTGTGCTGCAGGCGCTGGGGCTTCTTCAACAGCAGGGGCTGGTGTTTCTGTCGTAGCAACTGGCGCTGTTGGTTGTGGCGCAACAGGTGCTGGTTGTGGGACGCCACCGATTTCTTCCATCTCGACTAAATATTCTTTCCCATCAATTGAAATTTTAAATTTGCGTAACATAATGATCCTCCTCAAGGTTTTGTTTTGAAATTCTTTTGACAACTAGCTGAGACTCTTCTGAAAGCTCTGCAGCTATACTGGCTGCAATAATGGCAACTTCTTTTGCTTCTGGATTTCGTTTTGCGATTTTTTTGATAACAAAACGACTTTCTGGAAACTCTCCTGCTGCGATGGCAGTGGCCACAATACTTACCAATTGATATTCTTTTGGCTCAGCAGGAATATATGCTGGTATATCTATCCATCGCTTTTCCAAGTTATCCGCTTCACGTTGGATAACGCTTTCATTAATCTCGGTATCCTGCGTGTGTTGCTCTTTCTTGAATAAGGACTTAAATAGGCCCATATTGTCTCTCCTTTCACTAATTCTTGGTATACGTTCATTATAGAAAAAACCGTTAAAAAACCTAGTGAAAACACTAGCTCAGATTGTTCTTTTATTGTTTATTTTGTGAAAAAAACTCTGTAAACATTGGTATATAAGCATTTATCAGCCGTTAAGATTCTATTAATATTATATTAAGTTATTAATAAGAATTTGATTGTTGAATTGTTTTTTTGATGTTCTTTTTGTTTTAGGCTATTTATTCTCTGCGAAAGTTTGTATATTCTCACACTATAGACAAACACAAAAAATATTTTTTGTTGTAAACCAGAATACTGTGAAACATTTCTCATGGCTATTCTTTTTTATTAACACCGGTTGTTAACGATTACAAAAAAGTTCTAAAAAAAGAAAGGAAGAAAAACATGTTACTCACTATTTTAGCTTATGGTATGATTATCATCTTTATGTATGTAATCATGAAAAAGAAATTGTCACCGTTTACATCTTTAGTAATTATTCCTCTTATTTTTACTTTGATTGCAATTGCAACTGGAGTAGCGAGTCCGCCACCTGGTGCTGACGGTGTTGTCCCTGAAGTCAACATTGGAAATTTCGTCTTAGATGGGATTTCAACTACTTCAAAAACTGGTATTATGTTATTATTTGCCATTCTTTACTTCTCTATTATGTTGGATGCTGGTTTGTTTGACCCAATCACTAAAAAAATGATTTACTTTGCTAAAGGCGATCCAATGAAAGTCTTGATGGCTACTGCGGTAGTTGCTGCTGCTGTTTCCTTAAACGGAGATGGAACAACTACGACCTTGATTTGCTGTTCTGCGTTTATTCCCATCTACAAAAAACTTAATATGAAATTGATGAATTTAGGTGTGCTTGTTATCTTACAAAACACCATTATGAACTTATTACCTTGGGGCGGTCCAACAGCTCGTGCCATGGCCGTACTAGAAGTTGATGCCGATATTCTTTCTTATTTAGCACCTGGTATGATTTTATCTGTATTGTATGTTATCTTCTTTGTTGCTTATCGCATGGGGAAAAAAGAACGTGCTCGCTTAGGCGTGACAACGCTTACTGATAAAGAATTGGAAGAAATGACTATTGTTAACGATCCTGAGTTATTAGAAATTCGTCGTCCAAAGAATTTTGCATTCAATGGTATTTTAACGATTGTCTTAATCGGTTGGTTAGTCCTAAGTTCATTCGTTGGTCAATTAGGTTTGCCTTCGTGGATTGAAATGCCACCGTTATTATTATTCCTAGTTGGTACTTGTATCGCTTTAATGATCAACTATCCAAAATTAAAAGATCAAAGCAGCCGTATCAGTGCAAATGCTGGTGATGCTGTGCAAGTAGTTATCTTAGTTTTTGCTGCTGGCGTCTTCATGGGCTTATTCCAAGGTTCTGGTATGGCCAATGCCTTAGCAAATAGCTTTGTTAATATTATTCCAAAACAATTAGCCGGCGCTTGGGGCTTAGTGATTGCGTTCATTTCAGCACCAGGAACATTCTTTATTTCAAACGATGGTTTCTATTTCGGTGTCTTACCAGTCCTAGCAGAAGCTGGACGTTCTTATGGATTTGACAATATGTCTATGGCTTTAGCTTCCTTAATGGGGCAAGCGTTCCACTTATTAAGTCCATTAGTGGCATTTATTTACTTGCTATTACGTTTAACTGGTTTAGATATGGGCCAATGGCAAAAAGAATCAGCAAAATATGCCTTAGGAATTTTCGTTATTTTCGTTGTTACAATTGTTGCTTTAGGTCACATGCCTTTATTTATTCCACAAAATTAAACGTCGTCGCTGAAACCGTAGGAGTGCCTTTTCTCCTCGGTTTTCTTTTCATTTTGTCTTTTCTTGCGTTATATTTTCATTTTTAATATTATATTTATTATCTATAAAAATAACCTATAGGGAGGTGCCTCATATGAATCCAACGGTTGAAGCAGTAAAACGGAACTTAGATTTAACCAGCAGTAAACCTCTAAAAATTTGTACCTATGAAGCCTTTAAAAAAACCATTATTTTAGGGGATATTCCTGCAGGTGAACGGATTAACGAAAAAGAATTTTCCGAGCAATTAAACATTAGTCGGACGCCCATTCGCTTTGCTTTACAAGAATTGGTCAAAGAACAATTGGTGGAACATATACCTATGGTGGGTATCGTGGTTAAAGGGATTAGTATGAAAGATGCTTATGAAATTTATGATATTCGTAAATCTTTGGACACTTTAGCAACCATTAAAGCCATGGAACTCATGACACCAGAAGATTTTGATAAATTGGAAGCCTTACTTCTCGAAGGAGAACAATACAATAAAAATAACCAAGTAGATGACTTACTACAGAACTTTTCAGATTTTAATTCCTTTATTTATACTAAGAGTCAGATGCTACGTTTAAAAAAAATTGTGACTGATCTCCATGCTTACTTAATCTATTTCAGAGATATTGCGATTCGTGCCTCAGAACGTCGTAGTATTGCCCTAGAAGAACATTGGTTAATTTTCCGCGGAATGAAAACAAAGAATATTGACCAGATCACACTTTTAACCCATGAACATCTAAATCGTTCGCTTCAATTTATTTTGAAAGAAATGGAACGTCGACAAATTGAATAATCAAAAAAGACCCGCAGTCGCTCGTGCAACTGCGGGCCTTTTTTCATTTTTTTTGTACGCAACCATCTGGCGTAAAGGTATAACCAATGCCCCAAACGGTCCGAAGGTAACAAGGTTCTTTCGGGTTTTCTTCTAATTTACTTCGTAAACGATTAATAAAAACCATAATCGTATTCGCATCGACATCCCCGGTACCCCAAACACTGCTGTAAATTTGTTCTTTAGAGAATACTTGCTCGGGATTCTCCAGAAAAAATTGAATTAATTGAACTTCTTTCGAAGACAATGAAATAGGTAAATCCTTTTTAAATAGTTGATAACGACCATAATCAAAACGGAAATCACCTACCTGTAGCTCTTCTTTTTTATAAACATTCAATTGTTTTCGAATCATTCGAGCTCGATTCAACGAAGCAATCACCTGAGCCTTAAAAACATTCAAGGAAAAAGGTTTCGTTATATAACTATCCACGCCCATTTCCAAGGCTGCAATGATATCCTCTTCTTCTTTTTTGCTACTAAAAAAGATAATTGGCACTAGTGGATATTTCTCTCTAATCATTTGGACTAAGTAGTAACCATCGCTGTCATGTTCCAAGTTATCATCTAAAATGAACAAATCAAAGGTAACTCTGGACACAATATCTTTTGTTTTTTCAATTGATTCACTTTGGTAAATAAGAATACCTGTTGATTGTAATGCTTTCCAAATCAAGCGACGAACTGCTGCATCATCATCTACAACCAGTATTTTCTCCGTACGCATACCTGTTGCTCCCCCTACGTCTCTTTACAAAACTTTTTCATTTGAATTTACTACTGGAGTAATTACTGATTATCATAACATAAAAAAAGAAACGGAGACGGCTAAAAAATCATTTAACTGGGAAAGAGCCTGATAAACGGCGGGAACAGAACCAACACTACGCGTTGCTCCGATCTCAACAACTTCTAAGAGCTAAAGCTCTAAGAGTTGAAGGTCCTTCGGAAATAAGCCGAAATTGTTGAGAATCACGAAGAACGTAGTGATTCGATGATGAACAATACCTACTTGGTCTCCAAAAATTAAAAAGCAATTTTCGGAAATTCCTTCTTATTTCTCGGAGCTAAACGGTTCCGTCCCGACCTCTGTTTAAAAATACTTCTTAACTGGTTCAACCACTAAATACCGATAAGGTTCATCCCCTTCAGAATGGGTTTTGATTTGCTCATCTTTACTTAGCGTGTGATGAATTTGTTTTCTTTCAAAAGCCGGCATTGGTTCCAAGAAGACTGGCCGCCCAGTGCGTTTGGCTTTTTCCGCGGTGCGTTTCGCTAAACGTTCCAAAATTTCATGACGTTTTTCACGATAATTTCCGACATTCACAACAATCGATAGCTTATTGCTTGCAATGCGGTGAATAAAGACTTGCGCTAAATACTGTAACGCATTTAACACTTTTCCGTGTTTTCCAATTAAGATACCTTGTTTTTCTGTTTCTAAATGGAAGATAATATTGCCATTCTCGCGCGCTATGCGAACCATGGCAGGGGCGTTCAGTTCATTTGAAATATTCGTTAAATACATCGCTAATTCAGTAATAGCAGCTTCATCTTCCAGATTTTCTAAAGAATGTGTTGATTCCTCTGAGAGACTAGGAATTGCTTCGGTTAATTCCTCAACTGCTTCTTCCACTGCTGTTGCTTCATCGGCAACAACAATATCTTCCACTGTTTCTTCGACCGCTTCTGTGACTTGCTCACTAATCGTTGGTTCCATTGAAATTTGGGCAAGTTTTTTTCCTAGACCTAAAAATCCTTTTTTTCCTTCGTCTAACACATCAATTGTAACATCCTCTTTGGTTAAACCAAGTGCTTGTAAGCCTTTCTGCGTTGCTTCTTCGATTGTATTTCCTTCATAAATCGGCATCTGAACGACCTCCTTTATTTTTTCTTCCCTTTTTTCTTAGGACTTTTTGCTCGTTCAAGCGCTCGCTCCCGTGCTTTGGCTTGACGTGCTGCTTCCTCCCGCTCTTTACGGATTTTGAATGGATTGTTTAATAACAATGTTTGCCCTGTTTGGAAGGCATTTGAGACCACCCAGTAAAGAGATAAACTGCTGGCTAATGAAATCCCCATAAAGAAGATCATCGCTGGCATAACGTAATTCATAATTTTCAGTGAGGCATTTGTTTCTAGTTGGCTCATACTTGAAAGATACGTACTAGCAAACGTAAAGACAGCCGCTAAAATCGGTAAAATTAAATACGGATCCGGCTTATCGAGGCTTAACCACAAGAACGTTCCTTCTTTTAACTCAGGCACGCGTGAAATGGCTTGATACAAAGCCATCATGATTGGTAGTTGAACCAACAATGGTAAACAGCCAATGTAAGGATTCACATTATTCTCTGCATACAAACGTTGCTGTTCTTCTCGGAATAAGCGTTGTGTTTCAGGATCTTTTGAAGAATATTTTTGTTGCAAGGCCTTTAATTGCGGTTGCAACTCTTGTGTTTTACGCATACTCTTCGTTTGGAAATGCATCAACGGCAATAAAATAATCCGGATGACTAACGTAAATAGGATAATCCCAATTCCGACACTGCCGCCTAATGATAGGAACTTAATCGCTTGGGCAAAATAATAAACAATGTATCGATCCCAAATTCCTGTACTACTTTCACTTACGGGCGCGGTTCCGCAGGCGGATAAAACAAAGACTAAGGTCACTAACCCAGCCATTAATAATAAGCGCTTATACTTCTTCACTACTCAATTCCCTCTCTTACATCTAATATTTTAGCTAAATTTAACACATGTGTTAAATTAGCTTTCACTTCTTCAGACGATAACTTTTCCAATCCTGGACGTGCAATCACGATAAAATCAATTTCTGGAGAGATACGGTCTTTTAATTGAAATAAACTCGCGCGGATTTTCCGCTTCACAGCATTCCTTGTGACCGCGTTTCCAATTTTCTTCCCAACAGAAATCCCCACTCGAAAATGGGCTTGTTGTGGTTTCTCTAAAACGTACACCACGAAACGACGATTTGCACAAGATTGTTTTTTATTAAACACCTGTTGAAATTCTTTTTCTTTCTTGACACGGTAGGACTTTTTCATCGGCATCCCTTTGTTTCTATATTTTTTTACTTCTTAATAATAATAGCATATTTCCGCTCTTTTTTAGTAGCCTTTTCTATAGAATCCTGCTTTCTTTTATTGAAAACAGAAAAAGAACCCTTAGTTATCTTCACATCTTCCAAAAAATTATGGAGATAACTAAGGGTTCTTAGAAATTGACTGTTTAAAAGACCAGACCATCATTAAGCAGAAATAACTTTTCTACCTTTACGACGACGGCTTGCTAATACGCGACGGCCATTTTTAGTGCTCATACGTTTACGGAATCCGTGAACTTTTTGGCGTTTACGTTTGTTTGGTTGATACGTTCTTTTCATGCAATTACACCTCCTGAAATTGTAACTATCCATCAATATATAGACATACTTTGATAGTATAACGAGTAATAGGGTCTTTTGTCAATAAAATTTAAGAAATATTTCCTGAGAAAGATTCGTTTCAATTATCCACAAATTAAATTTTCCTGTGAGTAGCTTGTGGATAGTTTTCCACATTTTTTTCTGTTCACAGCCATTTTTCCACTAGTTTTACACAAAAAAACAGCCTGTTAAAAAGTTTTGCACAGGTATTTTTTTAGCTGTTGATAAGTTCTTGAAACATGATTGTGTCAAGCTTAATTATTCTCAACTTTTTGTGGATAACTTATTCAACAACCACTTTCTTCCGCAAGTGTCGACACCCTGTGGAAAACTTTTTTCACCCTTGTGTACTTTTTTTCCACATTGAACAATTGCTTGTGGAAAAAGTTTTAAAAAAATGCTAAAATCGACTATGCTCATTCTTTTAAGTTATCCACATTTTTTAGATAACCAAAATTTAAACATATAGGAGGTCACTGT